>NZ_AP018664.1:3000000-3300000 GCF_003967075.1 Sphingobium amiense | reverse complement strand
GGACAAGTTCCGCGACATCGCGCATCGCGCGTCGGCCAACGGATCGCCGATCCTCGACAATGTCGTCGCGTGGATCGACTGCACGCTCGATGCCGTTCACGAAGCGGGCGACCATCATATCGCGATCGGCCGGGTCGCCGCGCTGGAGGTCGACCGGGCCGAACGCCCGCTGCTCTTCTTTCAGGGCAGCTATGGCGAGTTCGCCTTGCTGGACTGACGCGATGCGGACATGGACCGGACATATTACCCGTCCTTAACCCTCGTGGAGTAAAGCAGGCGTCCGTCCGCTCCCGGAATCGTCCATGACCGCGCTCCTCGTCACCGTCGACACCGAATTGTCCGCCGCCTTCCAGCGGCGCGGCATGTCGCTTGAGGACAATCTGCGCCGGTCCATCCGGGCGGAGGCGGGCGGGCAGGAGACGGGCATCGGCTGGCAGATGGCGGTGCTGGAGCGGCACGGCCTCACGGGCGTCTTCTTCCTCGATCCGCTGCCCGCGCTGGTGCATGGTCGGGCCTTCCTGCACCCCATTGTCGATGCGATCCTCTCGCGCGGCCATGAGGTCCAGATGCATATCCACACCGAATGGCTCGAATGGGCGGCGGAGTCTCCGGTCGAAGGGCGACGGGGCCGCAACATCGGCGACTTCAGCCTGCCCGATCAGATCGCCCTGCTCGGCCTCGCGAAACAGTGGCTGGAGGAAGCGGGAGCGCCGCCGATCCGCGCCTTTCGCGCGGGCAATTTCGGCGCCAGCGACGACACGCTGCGCGCGCTCGCGCATATCGGCGTCACTTGGGACAGCAGCGTCAACCCCGCCTATCTCGGTCGCGAATGCACCATAGCCGCCGATCCCGCGCAGATCGCGCCGCAGCTTTTGCAGGGCGTCGTCGAACTGCCTGTCTCCGGCATCGCCGACCGTCCCGGCGGCTTTCGCCCGGCGCAGGTCTGCGCGATGTCGGCGGCAGAGATGCGCGCGGGCCTTGCCCACGCAATAGCGGAGCGGCATCCCGCCTATGTCGTCGTGACGCACAGTTTCGAAATGCTCTCGCGCGACCGGCGGCGGCCCAATCGTGCGGTGATGAACCGGTTCGAAAGCCTGTGCCGCAGCGCATCTGCGCTTCCCGGCGTTACCGGCGCGGGCTTTGCCGATCTCGATCCGCAACTGGCGAACCTGCCTGCGCGCCCGCTCACCCGCGCCGCGCCGAACGCGCTCCGCACCGCGATGCGGCAGGCGCAGCAGGCATGGGCGACATGGCGTTACGAACACCGGCTGGTGCCTGAGTGAGCCAGCATCCCGTCGCAATCCTAATCGGCATGGAAAACGCCATCGCGCTCACCGTCGTGCGCGAGCTGGGCGCGCATGGCGTGCCGGTCCATGGCGTCGCGCGCTCGCCCGATTCGATCGCGCTCGCCTCGCGACACTGCCGCGACTGGTCGCTGCGGCCGCAGGGCGATCCGGCGGACTGGCTGCCCGACCTCATCGCCCGCACCGGCGCACGGGCGGTGCTGGCGATTTCCGAGGGCGATCTCCTCGCTCTGTCCGCGCTGCCGCCCCGCATCGGCGATTGCCACATCCTCGTCCCCCGGGCCGAGCCGCTCGCCAGCGTCATCGACAAGCGCCGCACGCTCGACATCGCGCAGCGCATCGGCCTGCTCGTTCCCCAGACCTGGCAACCGCAGGCTGGCGAAGATTTCGCCGCCCGCGCAGAGGCGATGCGCTATCCGCTCGTCGCCAAATGGGCCAACCCCCCCGAAGTCATGGCCGATCTGGAGCGTGCGGGTCTGGAATGGGTCAAGACCGGCTATGTCCACACGCCGCGCGAACTGCTGGCGCTGCTCGACCGCTATGCTCCGATCGGGCGCTGGCCGCTTATCCAGCAATATTGCGGCGGTGTCGGGCTGGGCCAGATGCTGTTCATGGCCGAAGGGCACGCCACCCTGCGGTTCCAGCACCGCCGCCTGCACGAATGGCCGCCCGAAGGCGGCGTATCGACGCTGTGCCGTGACGAGCCGAAAGGCGATCATACCGCGCAGATGGACCTGTCCGAAAAACTGCTGCGCGCGCTCGACTGGAGCGGTCCGGCGATGGTCGAATATCGGCATGAGCCGGACACCGGCCGTTACTGGCTGATGGAAGTCAATGGCCGCTTCTGGGGAAGCCTGCCGCTCGCCCATCATAGCGGCGCGCATTTCGCGTGGGAAGCCTATCGCCGCGCCGTGCTCGGTCAGAAGGATGCCGCGCCTTCTCCGCGCGAAGGCGTCCGCGCCCGCTATATGGTGCCCGAAACAAAGCGTCTGGCGCGCGTGCTGCTGACGCCCGACCGCATCGGCGATCCCTTCTTCCGCCTGACGCCGCTCGCCGATCTCGCCGCCTATCTGCTGGGCTTCCTCGATCCGCGCAGCCGCTACTATGTCTTCGCCCTGTCTGATCCCCGGCCGTTTCTGCGCGACATCGTGCAGATGGTCAGGAAAGCCGTGCGCCGGGATAGTCGCGGATAAGCCGCTTCACCGCCCGTTCGATCCGCGCGAGGCATGTCGCCATGTAGCGGTCGTCGAGACCGTAGGGATCGTGCAGATGCGGCAGTCGCGGCTGCGCCCAGTGGCCCAGGAGCTGGCGCGGCAGGTGGCCAAGGCGCGGGTCCGCCGCCAGCCGGTGCATCTGCCGCACCTCCATCGCCAGCAGAAGATCGCCTTCGCACGGTTCGAAATCCATGCGATCGACCGCGCTATGACCCTCCATCTCATAGCCCAGCGTGCGGGCCGCGACGATTGCAGGACCGTGCGCGGGGCGACCCGTGTCCGTCGACAGACCGAAGGACGCGCTTTCCATCCCCTCTGCCTGCGCCACCGCGTCGGCAAAGGCGCTGCGGCAGATATTCCCCTGACACACGAACACGAGCCGCCGCACCGCCTCCGGCTCGGCCGGGGACAGGGCCGCCAGACCCCAAGCGGTCTGCGGGTAGGACAGCGCCAGCCGTACGAGTCCACGAAATGTGCCGAAGGAAGATCGCATCATCGCTGGTCAGAACCGGCCTTTTCTCATGTCTTGGGGAACCGCTCTAACATCTGCGCGGATCGGTTGCCATTGACGCTTTTGTAACCCCCGGCCTTGCAGCGGCGAGGTTTCATCTGCGGTCCCGGTGCGTTAGGGGGAAGGGCGCGCGATATCTGCTCGTCTCCCGTGATGAGCGAAGTCGGCGCATCCCAGGAAGGATGATGATGCGAGCCTCTCCGCACAAATTCGACCGCTTTCGCGTCCTGCTGCGCCGCCACGGTCCGCAGGCGCTGGTGTGGCGGCGGCGGATCGCGATTTTGGGCGGCGCGATTCTCGTCGGCCTCGTCGCTCTCCTGTTCGCGCGGCTGGCGGACGAGGCGGGGGAGCTGTTTCTGCGTTTCGCGCGCCGCTGGTGGTGGGCGCCCCTCGCCGTGACGCCGATCGGCTTTGCCGGTCTTGTATGGCTGACGCGCAGGATCGCTCCTGCCGCAGCCGGGTCAGGTATTCCGCAGGTGATGGCGGCTTCGCGCGATCCCGTTTCAGGACTTGATCGCCTCGTGTCGGCGAAGACCGTGATCGTCAAGCTCGCGCTCACCTTGTCGGCTCTGTTGCTGGGCGCCTCGGTCGGACGGGAAGGTCCAACGGTTCAGGTCTCCGCAGCGATCATGGCCTATGCTCACCGGCTGATGGGTATCCCGTTACGCGCCTCCGTCTATATTGCAGGCGGTGCGGCGGGCGTGGCGGCGGCGTTCAATACCCCTCTCGCCGGCGTCGCCTTCGCCATCGAGGAACTGGCCGCCGCTTATGAACAGCGTATGACGCTGCTGGTGATGGCGGCGGTGCTGATCGCGGGCATGGTCAGCCTCGGCGTTGCGGGGGACTATGTCTATTTCGGCGTGATGCATCAGACCCTGGGGGTACGCGAGGCAATAGTCGCAGCCCCTGTCGCTGGTATATTGGGCGGTCTGGCGGGCGGCTCATTCTCGCGCGCGATGCTGGCTGCGGGACGCGCGACATGGTCGCCTATTGCATGGCTGCGGGCGAGGCCCGTGCGTTTCGCCGGATGTTGCGGGCTGGTGGTGGCGCTGCTGGGCGTTTTCACCGGCCTCACATGGGGCACGGGCTATCAGACCGCGAACGCGATGATCGCCGGATCGGACGTGCCCTTCTGGTTTGGCGGCGCAAAGTTCGCCGCCACGCTGGCGACGGCGGTTTCGGGACTGCCCGGCGGCATCTTCGCCCCATCGCTATCGGTGGGAGCGGGCGTTGGCGACATGCTGCGCAGCATCTTCCCCTCCTATCCGCCCGGCGCGATCGTTCTGCTGGGCATGATCGGCTATTTCACCGGGGTGGTGCGCGCACCGCTTACCGCCGTCATCATCATATCGGAAACGACCGCCAGCCGAGGCCTGCTCCTGCCTCTGCTCGCGACCGCCCTGATCGCCGATTTCGCCGCGCAACTGGTGTGCAAGGACCGGCTCTACCACAGCCTGTCGCAACGGTTCGCGCCACCTGCGTAACCGGAAAATCAGAGGACTACGGAAAAAGGTGGCGGAGACGGAGGGATTCGAACCCTCGGTAGCCCCTTAAGGCTACGACGGTTTAGCAAACCGCTGGTTTCAGCCACTCACCCACGTCTCCGCACGGATTTGCCCGCAAGCGGACAGTGGCTAGGGCGCGGCTATAGCGGGGGCTTTGCGGCATGGCAACGGTCCTGCAATGCGATTTTTCATGGGCGGCCTCGACGGCAAAAACATCGGACCGGCGCAATCGCGACTCGGATCGGCTTTCGTTCATTGCGGTTTCAGCTTCCTTCCCGCTATTCTGCGGCGCAGGAATGACGAAGCGGGCTTTGCGGGGAGTAACGACAATGATGGGCATCACCGGGCGCGCGGGGTCGCATATGGCGCGGGCGGCACTCTGGGCAGGCGCGCTGGCGGGCCTTGCCTTCAGCCCGCTAGCGGGCGCGCAGGTGCGCACTGTCGATCCCAACACCGCCATCGACGCCGATCTCGCGCCGCCGCCCCCGGCACGTTCTGCGCCCACTGATCCGGGCGTCGATCCCACCGTCCGCCGCGAGCCTGCCGCTCCTGCGCCTCAGCCAGCACCTTCGGGCAGCGCCACCACTGCTACGGGCGCTCCGGTCACGCAGAATTCCCCGCCAGCCGCCATCGCGCCGGGCGATTCCTACCAGCAGGACGATCTGATCGGCGCAGCCGAAGGCGTATTCGGAAAGGGTGCGGAAGGGCTGGCGGGTATCATCGAGAAAATCCTGAAGGATCAGGGCCGCCCCAACGCCTATATCGCCGGGCGGGAGGCATCGGGCGCCTTCGTCGTGGGGCTGCGTTATGGCTCGGGCACGCTGACCCACAAGATCGAGGGCAAGCGGGAGGTCTACTGGACCGGGCCGTCGATCGGCTTCGATGTGGGCGGCAACGCGTCCAACACCTTCGTGCTCGTCTACAATCTCTACGACACGCAGGATCTCTACCACCGTTTCCCCGCAGCGGAAGGCACCGCCTATCTGGTGGGGGGCTTTACCGCCAGCTATCTGCGCTGGGGCGACGTAGTGCTGATCCCCATCCGTCTTGGCGTCGGTTACCGGCTGGGTGTCAATGCGGGCTATATGAAGTTCACCGAAAAGCGGAACTGGCTGCCTTTCTGACCGCCTAGAGCGAAAGGGCCAACTGCGCGCCCGCTTCTTCGGGCGCGTCCTCGCTCTCCAGATTGTGAACGCCGAGGCCCAGCAGCCGCGCACCCATGCGCAGCGGCAGTTGCGCCAGCAGAAGGTCCTGCCCCGTCTGCGCCAGCAGGTCCGGCGACCGCACCGGTGCTGGAAAGCTGCGCGACCGGGTGATGATGCGGAAATCGGCGAACTTGATCTTGAGCACCACGGTGCGGCCCCATGCCTCCGCTTTCTCGATCCGGCCCCACAGATTGACGGCGATCCGGTCCAGTTCGGCCGCCAGAGCGGCCCCGTCGGTCAGGTCGTCGAAGAAAGTATCCTCCACGCTCACCGACTTGCGCCCCTCGCGCTCGCGCACCGGGCGGTCGTCCTCACCCCGTGAGGCACGATAATAATAGCCTGCCGCGCTACCGAAATGCGCCTGGAGAAACGCCATGTCGCGCGCTCGCAAGTCCGCGCCCGTCTCTATACCCAGCGCCTGCATCCGCTGCGCCGTCACCGGCCCGACGCCATGGATGCGCCGCACCGGCATCGCAGCGATGAACGCCGCGCCTTCATGCGGACGCACCACGCAGATGCCGTCCGGCTTGTTCTGGTCCGATGCGAGCTTGGCGATCAGCTTGTTGTAGGAAACGCCCGCCGAAGCGGTGAGGCCGGTTTCCTCGCGGATCATCCGCCTGATCTCCTGCGCGACCTGCGTCGCCGATGCGATGCCCGGTTTGTTGACCGTCACGTCGAGATAGGCTTCGTCGAGCGAAAGCGGCTGGACGATGTCGGTGAACCGGCTGAAAATCTCCCGCACCTGATGCGACACCGCGCGATACACGTCGAAGCGCGGCTTCACGAACAGAAGCTGCGGGCACAACCGCCGCGCACGTCCGCCGGGCATGGCGGACCGCACGCCATATTTGCGCGCTTCGTAGGAACAGGTCGCCACCACCCCGCGCGGCCCGCCGCCGCCCACCGCGATGGGCAGCCCGCGCAGCGCCGGGTCGTCGCGCTGCTCGACCGACGCGTAGAATGCGTCCATGTCGATATGGATGATCTTGCGCGGGGCCGACTCCATGGCGCTTCTTCATGCCACAGCCGGGAACGAAAGGGAAACGTCGGTCAGCGCAGCAGCCGCAGATTGTCGAGCAGCGATTCCAGATGCGCCCGGCTGACCCGGCTCCACACATTATAGGTGCAGGTCTGCCCGCCAACCCGCAGATAGGCGACCGACTGCTGGCCGTAGCCCTCGGGATTGTCGGGCGGATAAGGCTCCGCGCCAGACAGGCCGTATCCGGCGAAGCTGGGCGGGGGCAGAGCCGGGACGTCCTTCATAAGCGGCCATTGCCGGGTCAGCCGCGCGCGCTGGATCTCCGCCGATGCTGCGTCGCCAGGCAGGATGCCCGGTCCTGCAAAGCCATAGGCGCTGCGCAGCCCCGGCCGGTCGAACGCCACGCCCCACCCGCCGCTGAAATCCGCCCGCCGCGCGGCGCCCCCGCCGCCCGCATCGCTGACGAGGGCCAGCGGCGCGCATCCGGCCCCGTCCGTCGCCTTCGCCCATTCGGCGCGCGCAATCCGTTCGCCGATCAGCGGTGCGGGTGCATCCGGGCGCGGGAGGGCCGGGGCCACGACGGAATTTTCAGCCGCCGGGGCCGGATTGCCGCCCGGTTCGTCACGCGCCGGGGGCGCCGCCCGATCGCAGGCCGCCAGCGCCATTATCATCGTCATCGCCCGCCACGTCATCCCCAAAGGACGCAGCGCGCGGCGTCGGGTTCCGTCAGCCCTTGTCCTTCAGCGCCAGCAGCGCGGCGAACGGACTC
The DNA here is from genome assembly GCF_003967075.1 of Sphingobium amiense. Taxonomy (NCBI): domain Bacteria; kingdom Pseudomonadati; phylum Pseudomonadota; class Alphaproteobacteria; order Sphingomonadales; family Sphingobiaceae; genus Sphingobium; species Sphingobium amiense. Next base: position 3,292,513 of record NZ_AP018664.1, on the reverse strand, counting down.
GCCTGCTCCTCGCTCAGCACGCCAGCGTCTTTCAGATAGGAGTCGGCGTCCGGGGCGCGGGGAAAGGGCGTCATCGCCAGCGCCATCGTCTCGGCGATGGCCTCGCCCATGTCGATGGCCTGACCGTCATAGCCGATCGTGTCGACATCCTGCGCGTCGAGTTCCAGTTCCTCGCCCTCGGGCAGGTCGTCACCCGTCTCCACGACGAAGCGCAGCGCGAAATCGGTGTAGATGGTTTCGGGCACCGGCTCTCCCGTCGCCACGCAGGGCTGGGCGAGGACGGCCCGCATACGCCCGCGCGCCAGTATCGCGTCCGTCTCCTCGGTCAGGCCATAGTCCGCTTCCAGACGGTCGAGCGAAGACAGGCCGAAACGCCGGGCCAGCGCTTCCCGCTCCGCCGCGTCGGCCGCGATATGCGTCTCGACGCTCATCCGCCGGACCTGATCCACCTTCACGATGCGGGAAAATTCGGGCGCGCCCGTCATCCTATGTCTCCCGCCAGCATCGCGTCGCGCGTCAGGCAGCCGAGCCGTGTCCAGCGGCTACGCAGCGCGCCTTCGACATGGTCGAGCGCATCCTGCGCCACCGGCGCGCCGCGGTAGAGGTTGCGGCGCAACGCGTCGGGCAAATCCCCGCCGCCCTCCAGCGCGGAACGATAGGCGCTGATGCGTCCGCCCAGCGCGCTCATCATCCGCCCGATATGCTTGCCCACGACCACGTCGCCAATTCCTTCCTGCCGCAACTGGCCGTCCATGTCGTCGACGAACAGTTCGGTCAGCCACACCGATTCCTGCGCCGCGCCCTGCTGTTCCAGCCGCATGAGCGCGAGCGACAGGACTGCGACGATCATGTCGAACCGCCCGTCCATCGTGTCGGGAACCGCGCCTTCGACATACCAGTGGGGCTGCCGTCCCTCGCGCACGACGGCCTCATAAAGCGGACGCAGCCCGCCGCGCGGATCGGCGCGACCTATCAGGCGCTGGAGGAAAGAAGGGGCGGACGGCATGGCGGACAACTTTTCGTCAGGGTTCATACAGGTGGCGCGGCGCATGGGACGGCCTGCCGCCCCTTGTGGGCAGCCGCGCAATTCCATATTGATCGCTGCGTCGCCCGATGCAATGGCGACATCGCAAGTTTCGCAAAGGACAGGCGGGCGCGCCCGCAGGAGACATTCATGCCGCAGTTCAGCCGCCATAGCCGCCACGGGCGTCTCTTGATCGCCGTCGGCCTCAGCGCGATGCTGCTCGGCACATCCGCCTGCACCCGCATCCGCACGCACCAGGGTTATCAGGTCGACAAGCTGCTGGTCGATTCGGTGCAGCCGGGCATCGACAACCGCGCGTCGGTCGAAGGAACGCTGGGCCGTCCCAGCTTCGTGTCGCAGTTCGGCGAGCAGGACTGGTATTATGTCTCGCGCACGATGCGCTCGCTCGCTTTCTCCAATCCCAAGCCGGTGGAACAGACCGTGCTGCGCGTCCGCTTCGATCCGGCGGGCAATGTCGCGGCGGTGGACCGGATGGGGCTGGAGCAGGTCGCGCGCATCTCGCCGTCGGGCGACAAGACGCCGACGCTGGGCCGCCATCGCAGCCTGTTCGACGAAATCTTCGGCAATATCGGTGCGGTCGGCGCGGGCGGCATGGGCGGCGCGGGCGGCGGCAGCAACACCGGCGGCGGTCCGAACGGCAGCTAGAGCATTTTCGAAGCGGACGGACTCGTCCGCTGGCTCGGAAAATGCGGCAAACAGGAACCCCGAGCGCGTTTCGCAGGAGGTTCAGGGCCGACCCTTGCGTTCGCGTTCCATCATGCGCGCGCCGATCAGGTCGAGCATGCCCGCGGTCAGCTCGACCGCCTCGTCGGGAACATCGCTCAGGATCGCCTCGCGCAACGCTTCCAGCTTTTCCTCGATACGCCCGACCAGCGCCTCACCCGCGTCGGTCAGGCCGATCAGGTTGGACCTTTTGTCCTCCGGATGCTGAACCCGGTGGATCAGCCCTGCGCCCTGCAACCGGTCGAGCGTGCGGACGAGCGAAGGCTGCGCCACGCCCAGCGCTTCGGCCAGCTTCGCCTGCCGCGCAGGACCGTCGTCCCGGATATGGACAAGGCACCATCCCGCGCTGTTGGACATGCCCAGTTCGCTGAGTGTCTCGTCTGCCAAGCGTCGCCATTGGCGCGCCACGGCGGTGATTTTGTGGCCGAGCAGGCGGCGGTGATCGTCGATAGCCATAATCATTAGGTAGCTAGCTAACGATTATCGTTCAATATGCGTTTGGCTGTCTACTTCGCTGTCTCAAAAAAAGCGCCCCGGCCTTTCGAACCGGAGCGCCTTGAACGCCGCAAGGGTAGGGTCAGGCCCGCCGGGTGCCGTTGAACGCCGACGCACCGAACGCGCCAAGCTGCATCGTGCCGCTGATCTGGTCCCCCGACACTTCCGCCTCGCATTCCAGCGTCATCGGCATCGGCATGGTCATTTCCATCTTCCAGGTCAGTCTGTTGCCCGTGACCTGACCATCGGTCACGTCGAGCGATCCCATCATGCCTGCAAAGGTGCCGTTGAAGCGATCCCCGCTGCTGATGACCGTGAACACGCCCTTCTGGTCGCCCATCGGAGTCTTCGCGACGCAATCATAGGCGCCATCGACTTCAGCCATGTCTCATTCTCCTTTACGTGGGCGTCAATCCGCCAATGTGCCCGTTTCCACCGGCAGGCCCACCGCGTCAAGCTGCGGCCGCACCAGCTTGGCGTCGCCCACCACGACCCAGATCAGCCGGTCGGGGTTGATCGCCTCGCGCGCCGCCCTGTCGAGGTCGGCGGCGGTCATCGCGCGATAGGTTTTGGGCAGCGTCTCGTAATAATCGTCGGGCCGCCCGATCAGGTCGTTGCGCATCATCGCCGACAGCAGCTCCGATGACGTCTCGAAACTGCCGGGCAGGGAAAGGATCTGGCTGTTGATCGTCTGGTTGCGCTCGGCCTCGGTCGTGCCCTTCGCGGTCAGAAACTCGCTGATGTCGTTGCGCGCGGCAACGATGGACTCGCCTGTCTTGTCGGTCTGCACCGGGGCGTAGACCAGCAGCGGGATCGTGTCCCTGACGCCCGGCAGCGCGGTTCCGGCATAATAGGCCCAGCCCTTCGTCTCGCGCAGGTCCATGATGAGCCGCGACGATGTCGAGCCGCCCAGCACCTCGTTCGCTGTCTGGAGCGTCACCGGATTGTCGGTGCCCTTCCTGTCGGTCAGGAGACCCGCGAGGATCATCGACTGCGGGCTTTGCGGCTTGTCGATAAGGACGATCCGCGCCGGGCGCATCATCCGGTCCATGCGGAACGTCTTGACGCCCTTCGCCTTCGCCGGCGCTTTCCAGTCGCCGAAACGCTTTTCGAGCAGCGGCATCAGTTCGCCGAGCGTCGTATCGCCCGCTGCGAAGATCGTCGCATTGTCGGGCCGCAGCCATGTATCGTGGAACGCGGTCAGGTCCGCCCGCGTCACCGCCTTCACCCCGGTTTCGGTGCCGGAGCCGGTGAAGGGGATGCCATAGGGGTGCGCCTGCCCATAGAGGAGCGGGGGCAGCATCCGCTGCGCGATCGCCATCGGCTCGGTCTTTTCCGCCGCGATCCGGGTCAGCACCTGCCCGCGCAGCCGTTCGACCTCCTCGGGCTTGAACGCCGGGTTGCGGATCACGTCCGCCAGCAGGCCCAGCGACGCGTCGAGATTGGGCTTGAGCGCGAACAGGCCGACCGTGGTGCGATCCATGCCATTCGCCGCGCTGATCGTCGCGCCCAGCCGTTCCTGCTCCTCGGCGATCTGCTTGCCGGTGCGGGTCGTCGTGCCCTCATCGAGCAGCGCGGTGGTGAGGCCCGCCGTGCCCAGCTTCGCCTTGTCGTCCGCCGCATTGCCTGCGTCGAACGCCACGGAAACGCGCACCGTCGGCACCGCAGTCCGCCGCGCGAACACGACCTTGATCCCGTTTTTGAGGGCAGCGCGCTCGACATCGGGGAAGTCCAGATCCTTGACCGGTTCGATCGCCGGTTCGGCGATCTTGGTCGGTGCGGGGGGTGTCGCTGCCGCCGGAGCTGGGCTGCCGGGCTGCTGGAAATAGGCGGGATGGTGCGTCGCATTTCCCGCCAGCGCATTGTCCGCAGCGCTTCTTTCCCCCGGAGCGACGGTCAGGCGCAGCACCGGGCGGCCCAGCCATTTGCGCGCCGCCGCGCTGACGCTTTCGGGCGTCGCGGCGGCGTAGATGGCGAGATCCTTCTTATATTTCGCCGGATCGTCGGAATAGACCGCCCCTTCGGCCAGCGTCACCGCCTTGCCGGAGAAGCCGCCGACCTTCTCCAGCCCTGAAATCGTCCCCGAAGCCTGACTTGTCGCCGCCCGCAGCACTTCGTCCGCGCCCGGCCCCTTCGCCAGATAATCGGCAAGCAACTGGTCCAGCCGCCTGCCGACCGCCACCGGGTCCGTCCCCGGCTTCACGTCCACCGTGATTTCGGCGATGGAGAGCTTCTCGAACGGCTGGATGCTGGCCTTCACGCCGACGGCGACCTTCTCGTCGCGCACCAGCACATTGTCGAGCCGCGAGGAGCCGAGACCGCCGAACACCGCCATCGCGATGTCGAGCTGCGGCAGGTCGGCCGAATTGACGCCCGGCACGATCCAGTTGCGATAAAGCCGCGTCGCCGCGACATTGTCGTGCATCGTGACTTCGGCATCCCTGGGCAGTGTCGGCACGGCGGCATCGACATCCCTGGGCGCGGGACCGGCGGGGATGTTGCCGAACCATTTGCCGACCTTCGCCTTAGCGGTCGCGACGTCGATATCGCCCGCCAGCACCAACACCGCGTTGTTGGGGCCGTAATGCGTCTTGAACCAGCTCTGCACATCGGCAAGGCTGGCGGCGTTGAGATCCGCCATCGACCCGATGGTCGAGTGGCGATAGGGGTGCCCCTCGGGCAGCAACGCGGCAAGCTGCGCATATTCGACGAGGCCGTAAGGCTCATTCTCGCCCATGCGCTTTTCATTCTGCACCACGCCGCGCTGGGTATCGAGCTTCACCTGCGTCACTGCGCCCAGCAGATGCCCCATACGGTCGGATTCGAGGAACAGCGCCCGGTCGAGTGCTCCGGTCGGCACGGTCTCGAAATAATTGGTGCGGTCGAACCAGGTCGTCCCGTTCCAGTCGGTCGCGCCAATGTCCTCCAGCCGCCCGAAAAAGGGACCGTCCGCATTTTCCGAGCCATAGAACATCAGATGTTCGAACAGATGCGCAAAGCCGGTCTTGCCCGCCGGTTCGAAGCGGGAGCCGACATGATACCAGACGGACACGGCGACGATCGGCGCCTTGCGGTCGGTATGGACGATGACGCGCAGCCCGTTGGACAGGTGAAATTCCTCATAGGGAATATCGACCTTCGACACGAGGCTGGAGAGCGGAGCGGGCGCGGCCGACGCTGTGGCGCTTTGTGCAAGCGCCTGCGTCACCGGTGTCAGGGCCAGCGCGGACAGGCCGACCGTCAGGGTGAGGCGGCGGGACAGGGGGGACAGGATCATGAAGGCCTCTTGCATCAGCGTGGGGACCGGCACGGCGACGGACGCGCCGTGAATGGCCGCAGCATAGCGGGGCCAGACGTCTGCGCAACAAGGATAAGTTTCCTCCGCCTTGCGGATCGCCGCCCCTGCGATCATTATCTTGCCCGGACCCTTGTGTTGTTTTTTGGCAACACTACATCCACGGCATTCCAAATCTGATTGGGACTGCGATGAACCTCGAAAAATTCACCGACCGCGCCAAGGGCTTCCTCCAGTCGGCGCAGACCGTGGCTATCCGGATGAGCCACCAGCGGATCAGCCCGGAACATCTGCTGAAAGCATTGCTGGAAGACGAACAGGGTATGGCGTCGGGCCTCATCAGCGCGGCGGGCGGATCGCCGCAGGTCGCGTTGCGCGATACCGATGCCGCGCTGGCGAAAGTCCCGTCCGTTTCCGGCAGCGGCGCGCAGCAGACCCCCGGCCTCGACAATGATGCGGTGCGCGTCCTCGATACCGCCGAACAGGTGGCGCAGAAGGCGGGCGACAGCTTCGTCACCGTCGAGCGGCTGCTGCTGGCGCTCACCCTCGCGACCACGACCGCCGCTGGCAAGGCGCTCGCCGCCGCCGGGGTGAAGGCCGACGCTCTCAACGCCGCGATCAACCAGTTGCGCGGTGGCCGCACCGCCGACACGGCGGGCGCGGAGGACCGCTACGATGCGCTCAGGAAATTCGCCCGCGACCTGACTCAGGCGGCGAAGGATGGCAAGCTCGACCCGGTCATCGGCCGTGACGAGGAAATCCGCCGCACCATCCAGATCCTCGCCCGCCGCACCAAGAATAATCCCGTCCTGATCGGCGATCCCGGCGTCGGCAAGACCGCCATCGCCGAAGGGCTGGCGCTGCGCATCGCCAATGGCGACGTGCCCGACACGCTCAAGGACCGCACCCTGATGGCGCTCGACATGGGGTCGCTTATCGCGGGCGCCAAATATCGCGGCGAATTCGAGGAGCGGCTGAAAGGCGTGCTCGATGAGGTAAAGGGCGCGGAAGGGCAGATCGTCCTGTTCATCGACGAGATGCACACGCTGATCGGCGCGGGTAAATCCGAAGGCGCGATGGACGCGGGCAATCTGCTGAAACCCGCCCTCGCGCGTGGCGAGCTGCACTGCATCGGCGCGACCACGCTCGACGAATATCGCAAATATGTCGAAAAGGACCCCGCGCTCCAGCGCCGGTTCCAGCCCGTGTTCGTCGGCGAACCCACGGTGGAGGACACCATCTCCATCCTGCGCGGCATCAAGGACAAATATGAGACGCACCACGGCGTCCGCATCGCCGACAGCGCGATCGTCAGCGCCGCGACCCTCTCCAACCGCTACATCACCGACCGATTTCTGCCCGACAAGGCCATCGACCTGATGGACGAAGCGGCAAGCCGCATCCGCATGGAGGTGGAGAGCAAGCCCGAAGAGATCGAAAATCTCGACCGCCGCATCATGCAGCTCCAGATCGAGCGCGAGGCGCTGCGCAAGGAAAGCGATCAGGCGTCAAAGGACCGGCTGGCCGCGCTGGAGGGCGATCTCGCCAATCTGGAACAGCAGTCAGCCGAACTGACGGCGCGCTGGCAGGCGGAAAAGGACAAGATCGCAGGCGAAGCGAAGCTCAAGGAGCAGCTCGACGCTGCGCGCATCCAGTTGGAGCAGGCGCAGCGATCGGGCGAATATGCCAGGGCGGGCGAGCTGCAATATGGCACGATCCCGACGCTCGAAAAGCAGTTGGAAGAAGCGCAGTCCGCATCCAAGGGCGCGATGCTGCGCGAGGAAGTCACGAGCGAGGACATCGCCGCCGTCGTCTCCCGCTGGACCGGCATTCCGGTCGACCGGATGCTGGAGGGCGAGCGCGAGAAGCTGCTCGCGATGGAGGCGGAACTGGGCAAGCGCGTCATAGGGCAAGCCGATGCGGTGAAGGCCGTGTCGACCGCCGTTCGCCGCAGCCGCGCTGGCCTGCAGGACCCCAACCGCCCGCTCGGTTCCTTCCTCTTCCTCGGCCCCACGGGCGTCGGCAAGACCGAGCTGACCAAGGCGCTCGCCGGTTTCCTGTTCGACGACGACAGCGCGATGGTGCGCATCGACATGAGCGAATTCATGGAGAAGCACAGCGTCGCCCGCCTGATCGGCGCGCCTCCCGGCTATGTCGGCTATGAGGAAGGCGGCGTCCTGACCGAAGCCGTCCGCCGCCGCCCCTATCAGGTCGTCCTCTTCGATGAAGTGGAAAAGGCGCATGGCGACGTGTTCAACGTGCTGCTTCAGGTGTTGGACGACGGCCGCCTGACCGATGGGCAGGGCCGGACGGTGGATTTCACCAACACGATCATCGTGCTGACCTCCAACCTCGGCAGCCAGTATATCGCGGCGCTGGGCGATGACGATCCGGTGGAGAAGGTCGAGGATCAGGTGATGGACGTGGTGCGCGCCCATTTCCGGCCCGAATTCCTCAACCGGCTGGACGAGATCATCCTCTTCCATCGGCTGGGCGCGAGCCATATGGCGCCGATCGTCGACATTCAGGTCGACCGCATCGGCAAGCTGCTGAAGGACCGCAAGATCAGCCTCGATCTGACGGAAGGCGCGCGCGCCTGGCTGGGGCGGGTCGGTTACGATCCGGTCTACGGCGCCAGACCCCTGAAGCGCGCGGTCCAGCGCTACCTGCAGGACCCGCTCGCCGACCTCATCCTGCGCGGCGAAGTGCCGGACGGATCAACGGTCAGGGTCGAGGATGGCGATGGGGCGTTAAGGCTGGAAGTGGTATAAAAAAAGGGCGGCTCCGGATGGAGCGTATCCGTCATCCCAGACCCACGTGGCGTAGATGGCCATGAGCTTTGAGTGTCCCGCGTGCATATCGCGTAATTTGATTCGGCGGGGTGACTGTGGAGCAAGAGATCGACGGCAGTGGCGGCGTGGAGAACGGGCGCCGACGGCGCTGGACGCTGGAAGAGAAGCGCGCGGTGGTGGAGCTGTCGCTCGATCCGGCGTGCAGCATGGCGGAGGTGGCCGCGTGTTTCGATGTCCTTCCGGCCCAGATATATGCCTGGCGCCGCGAGTTGCGCGAGATGGCGGAGGACGCGGCGCGCGAGGACAGGGCGATGTTCCTGCCGGCGGTCATCGAGCCGACATCGGTGCCGGCGGTGCTGCTCGAACCGGAGGCCGCGAACGCGCGGCTGCTGCCGGACGCGGTGGTGCAGGTCGCAATGGAAGTGCGCGGCGTGCCAGTGATGGTCGCCCACGGCGCAAGTTCGACGCTGGTCGCCTCGGTAATCGCAGCGCTGCTGAGGGCGCGATGATCGGGCCGGGCAGCGACGCCAAGGTGCTGATCTACACCAAGCCGATCGATTTCCGCTGCGGCATCGACACGCTGGTGGCCAAGGTCCAGCACGAGTTGAGCCAGGATCCGTGGCGCGGAGTCGCCTATATTTTTCGTTCCAAGAGGAAGGACAGGCTGAAGATTCTGTGGTTCGACGGCACCGGCATCTGGCTGATGACCAAGCGCGCCGAGGCCGCCGAAGGATTCGCCTGGCCGCCGGCGGTCGATGGCAGTTTTTCGATCACGGCGGCGCAGATGGCAGCACTCACCTCGGGCATGGACTGGCGTCGGCACCGCGCGCCAAGGCGCGTAAATCCGCCTAAAATCGAGGGTTTCGCTGATGCGTGAGATAGTCGCGACAGGCCGAGTCAACTGCGCTGGACGCGTCGTTACGCATGTGATTCGATGCCTGCCATGGACCCGCTGACGGCCTCCTGCAAAGACCCAGTTGCGCTGCTCGCGACCATCGCGAAGCTGACCGCCGAGGCGGCCGAACGCGACCAGCAGATCGTTCGCATCAACGCCGAGAACGAGGCGCTCGCCCGCGCTGCGGCCCAAGCTGAGGCGCGCGAGATCATCGCGCTCGCCACCGCGAAAGCGGCCGAACACGCCGCCGTCATCGCCGAGGCGAAGGCCGCCGAGATGGAGGACGCGCTCGCGGCCGCCCGCGATGAGGTCAAGCGCCTCAACGACATTCTCGACCAGTTCAAGCGCCACCGTTTCGGCCAGAGCGCCGAGCGGCTCGATCCCGACCAGTACCAGCTCGTGCTCGAAGAGCTCGAAGCTGCCTTGTCGCGCGCCGAGGCCGGGCTCGAAGCGCTGATCGACCAGGCTGACGCGACCGGCGAGACAAAGCGCCGCCGCCGCAACAACCGTGGAGCGCTGCCCGCCCATCTCGAGCGTATCGAGCAGGTCGTCGACATCGAAGACAAGCAGTGTGCCTGCTGCGGCAACGATCTTCATGTCATCGGCGAGGACGTCACCGAGCGCCTCGACGTCGTGCCCACCATCTTCCGCGTGCTGGTCACCCGCCGTCCGCGCTATGGCTGCCGCGGCTGCGACGAGGGCGGCGTCACCCAGGCGCCGGCGCCAAGCTTCATCGTCGATCAGGGCCTGCCCACCGACGCGCTCGTCGCCCAGGTCATCGTCGCGCGCTACGCCGATCACCTTCCGCTTTACCGGCAAGCCCAGATCTACGCCCGCCAGGGGATCGATCTCGACCGGGCAACGCTCGCCGACTGGGTCGGGCGCGTCGGATGGTGGCTGACTCCGCTCAGGCAGCATCTGCTCGCCGAGCTGCGAAGTTCGGTGAAGCTGTTCGCCGACGAGACGCGCATGCCCGTGCTGGCGCCCGGGACCGGCAAGACCAAGAGCGGCCAGCTGTGGGCCTATGCCCGCGACGATCGGCCATGGGGCGGACTCGCGCCGCCCGCCGTCGTCTACATGTACGCCGCCGGCCGCGGCGGCATGCATCCGATCGACCATCTCGGCGACTTCGCCGGGGTGCTCCAGGTGGACGGCTATGCCGGCTACAATGAGATCAAGCGCCGCAATGGCGTCACCCTCGCATTCTGCCTGCTTCACGCGCGGCGCAAGTTCTACGATTTCCGCGAAAAGGAGCCCGTTGCCGACGAGGTGCTCCGTCGCTTCTCGGCGATCTACAAGATCGAGGCGACGCTCAGGGACACCTCGCCCGAGGCGCGGTTCGAAGGGCGGCAGCTGATACTGAAGCCGCTGTTCGATAACCTGCGCGACTATCTCTCGAAGAACCTCGGCCGGTTCAGCGCCAAGGGCAAGATGGCCGAAGCGATCAACTATATGCTCAACCACTGGCAGCAGCTCACCTATTGCCTGCTCGACGGCCGCGTCGAGCTCGATACCAACACGGTCGAAAGAAGCATCCGCCCGATTGCCCTGTCGCGCCGCAACTCGTTGTTCGCCGGCAGCGATGCCGGGGCAGACAATTGGGCGGTGCTCGCCAGCCTTCTCGAAACGTGCAAACTCTCGGACGTCGATCCGCTCGCCTGGCTCACCGCCACCCTCACCAAGCTTGCCAACGGTCATAGCAACAAGGACCTCGATTCCCTCATGCCCTGGCACTTCCCCAAGATCGCCGGGCGCAACGCCCCCTCTTAAGACGCTTGACCGGCACGTTTCCGCCACGTGGGTCTGGGATGACGGATACGATGGAGCCGCCCCTTCGTCCGATCTTTAAGTTGCTTAGAACTTCACGCGGACGCCGGTGTAATAGCGGCGGCCGATGGGATCGTAGGTGCTCGCGTCGGTCTCCGCTCCCGTCGTGTTGAACGGCAGGCCGGTGATGATCGGCGGCGGCGAGGTATTCAGGAGATTATTCGCACCGAAGAAGAACTCGAAATTGTCGCCCGGGGTGAACTTGATCTGCCCGTCGAGGTAGAATTTCGACTTGATGCGATAATTGCTCGAGTGAATGTCCGTATCGCCCCGCGAACCGATGATGAACTGGTCATCAAGATAGGCCTTGCCGATATAGGTGCCGGTGAACGTGACGCCGAAATCCTTGTTGATCCAGCCCAGAGCGCCGGTTGCGCGATCCTTCGAAGCGCCGCTTTCGCCCGCAAAGTTGTCGCGGCCTGCACCGGGCAGAGGGATCACATAACCCTTGAACACATGGGTATAGGAAACATTGAAATTCGCCTGACCGCCCGCCACATTTTGCGAGTAGCCCAACGTCACGTCGAGACCAGAGGTCCGCAGGCCACCGCTGTTGAACAGTGTCGTGTCGATGAATTCCAGCGACCCGGCGCTATTCGCACCCGCAACGGCCTGACGACGCGTGATGAAGCTGCAATAGTCGTCATTGCCCGCATTATAGCACTGCGACAGGATGAACGAACGCGGCAACTGCGTGATCGCATCCTTGATCTTGATGTTGAAGTAATCGACCGTCAGCGTCAGGTTACGCAAAGCATCGACCGAGCGCGGATTGATCGCCACGCCTACCGTCCAGGACTTTGACTGTTCTTCATTCAGATTCGGGTTCGTATTGTTGAACCCGCTGATGCCCTGAATATCGGCCTGGTTGACCACAAACGAACCATTGGCAGCGATGTTGGCGCGAACACCTACATTGGCAAGGCACTGTGTCGCCAGCGTGCCCGTGCTGGTCGCAGTGATGCCGTCGCAGGGGTCGCTCAGATCGCTGGGGTAATCCTGGCCAGAGCCGCCGTAGAGTTCACTAACGTTGGGAGCACGGGTCGACTGGGAGTAGGTGCCGCGGAAGCGAATATCCTGCACCGGCGCCCACAAAGCGGACAGGTTATAGCTATACACCGTGCCGACCGTGGAATATTTCGACACGCGGCCAGCCGCGCTGAGTTCCAAACGGTGGAAGAAGGGCGTGTCCGCCAGAATCGGCAAGCGGATTTCGCCATAGCCTTCCCAGACATGGAACTGACCGTAGGTGTTGGCCAGCTTGTTGCCGCCGTTCAGGCCTGCGTTGGTCAGAGCGTCAAACACCTGCTCCGACTGTTCCTTACGATATTCGGCGCCGATGGCGATACCAATGTCGCCCGCCGAAAGGCCCGGCAGACTGCCCACGATGCTTGCACCGGCAACACTCTGGGTCGTGAGGCTGGTCACCGAGCTTGGCGCGATGATGTAATTGATCGCCTCGGGGCTGAGAGCGTTATAGCCGAAGATATTGGCAGGTGCGCAACCCTGGGCACGCGCCTGCGCATCCGCGCAAATGGCATCGGTGGTGCTGCCGTTGCCGTTCAGGTCGTAGACGTCCTGAACCGCATTCAGAGCGTTGGCGAAGTTGAGAACATTGACCTGTCCCTGGTTCTGCTGCGACTCGCGGGTTTGGCCGTAATTATAATAGGCCTCGTAATTCCAGCGATCCGACAGCGCGCCATTGACACCGGCCACAATGCGGAAAGTGTCGCGGTCGACGCTGCTGCCGCGGTTGCCGAACTCGGACAGTCGTTTGGTAAAGCCGATGTCACGCAGACCGTCGCCCGTCGTGTCCGTAGCGGCATTGTAGATCGCCAGCGGCACGAGCGGATTGCGGGTCAGAACCGAAGCGCCCGTTGCAGGATTGATCGACAGCCCTTCGATGTTGAAACGACCACCGGTCGCCGGGAAAATCCCGTTCGGTCCAGCCGAATCCATCGGGAATGGCTCAAGTTCCGTCCGCACCTTCGTGGAAGCGTAGTTGCCTTCGAGGAAGACATTGACCGAGTCCGAAATCTCATAATGAGCATTCAGGGCCAAGAGATAGCGTTCCGTCGGGATCGCGATGGTGCGATATGCCGAACGATTGAAGCCATCCGCCGCACGCGTGGCATTTCCGTTGGTCGAAAAGCCCTGAATCAGGTTGTTGTTCTTGTCATATGTAAACTGCTGGGCCTGAGTAGTCTGCGTCGCCTGCGGTCCGACGAAGAAACGGCCTTGAGGCGCGAAGCTCGAATAATAGGGCGCGTAAGGCTCGAAGATCTGATCGACATCGCAGTTTACATAAACACAACTGATCTGATCGATCGCCGAACGCGAGCGGCCGCGCGAGAACACTGCGCCCTGCTTCGTATAGCCGGCGTAAACCAGCACGTTGCCCTTATTGTCGTCGAAATTGCCACCCAGCATCAGGTTGAATTCGCGCTGCGAGTCATCGCCATGCTCCGAAATGCCGGTGCGCGCGCTGGCTTCGATTCCCTGATAGTCCTTTTTGAGCGTGATGTTGACCACACCAGCAACCGCGTCCGATCCGTAGACAGCCGAAGAGCCGCCCGTCAGGACGTCGACCCGATCGATGAACTGGGTCGGAATGCTGTTGAGGTCGACCGTCGAGGTACCGGGAACACCGGCGACGAACCGGCGGCCATTGACGAGAACCAGGGTGCGGTCCGACCCCAAATTGCGCAGATCGACCGTTGCAACGCCCGCGCTCGAGGTGGAGAAGTTTGAATTGTTACGGCTGATTGCAGGTGTGCCGAATGCCGGGTTGCGGAGCAGCGTTTCCTGAAGGTTGATCGCCCCGGTCGACCGGATGACTTGGTCGGTCACGACCTGAATGGGGTTGGGCGCATCGATAACGGGAGTCGCAATGCGCGAGCCGGTAACGACGATGGTGTCACTGTCCGCCGCATCCGCGCCTTGCGGTGCATCCTGTGCGAATGCCGCGCTGGCGATCAGCGACGCGCTCAGGATCGCCGGAGCGGCGCTGGCACGCAGAAGTGCCCTTTTCGAAAATGTTTTCACAGTCCAGTCCCTTGCTCTGGAGTTTGGCAGATGGTCTGCCACTTGAGTGGCCCAAATGGAGGGATTAAGGTGCCCGACAGCGATCCTCCCATATGGATCGGGCGAAACTGCAAGGGGTTCGACGCCCTGTAAAGCAGGCGAAAAGACCGTGGTCCGCTTTTGGGCAGCCATGTATCAAAAATGCAACAGCGGTCGCGCTGCCCCTATTGGGCTGCATCCGTAAGATAATTGCCCGGTCTGCCTACGCAATGTAGTAAAGATGCAGCAGCCGAGGGCATGATGATGATTGCTGAAATGGTTCTGCCGGATACGAGTTGACGCATTCACCGGTCGGTGCATTGTGGCATTCAGCTCATGTCGGGGGTGCAGATGATGAATAGAACGGGCCGGTTGGTAGCGGCGATAATGGTGGCCGTGGTTGCAACGGGCGGCGCGACCGCCGCACCCAAAACGCAGCAGCCGCGAGCGGCGATTTTTACGGACCTGCTCCAGTGCAGGGGAATAGCGGATAATGCCCAGCGCCTTGCCTGCTTCGACCGGCAGGTGGGAGAGATGGACGAGGCCGCCCACCGTGACGAAGTCGTCGTGCTCGACAAGACGGAACTGAAGAAGACGCGCAAGACCCTGTTTGGCTTTTCCTTCCCGAAACTGCCCTTCCTGGGGGGAGGCGAAGAGGATGAGGCGCAGGCGAAGGAAGAGGGCTTCAGTCATATTGAAGCGATGATCGGGTCACTACGCAGCCTTGGCTATGGCAAGTGGCAGATCGGGCTGGAAGACGGCGCTCAGTGGACAACCACGGAAGCGATTGCGGGCCCCACTCCAAAGATCGGACAGAAGATCGAGATTCGCCGCGCGACGCTGGGCAGCTTCCTGGGCAAGATTGATGGCGGTCGCGCGGTGCGGATGAAGCGGGTAGGCTGATTACCCGCTTTTCCCCATCGGCCCCGCCAACAGCATCGGGTCGATCCGCGCGTCGTTCCATTTCATGCCCCAGTGGAGATGCGGTCCGGTGGCTCTGCCCGTCGCGCCGATTGCGCCGATCGGCTGCCCCTGACGGACATGATCCCCGAATTTTACGTCGATCCGCGAAAGATGCAGGAAGGCGCTGTTGAGGCCATGGCCATGGTCGATCATCAGCAGATGGCCTTCCAGCGTGAAGGGCTTGTCGACGGCGGCCAGGATCACCACGCCATCGGCCGGGGCGACTACCGTTTCTCCTGTCGCGCCAGCCACATCGACGCCGCTGTGGTAGGCGCCGGGCGTTCCCTGATAGATGCGCTGCGATCCGAATAGCCCGGATATGCGCCCGATCCGCGGCCAGACGAAGGATTGGCGCCATCCCTGCGCATCGGTCACGATCCTGCGGGCGGACGCGATGGCGTCCAGTTCGGGCCGCCTCAGCGCCAAAAAGCTCTCATTGTCCTTCGTCGGAAGGAGCGGCGCGTCGATCCTTTCCAGACGCCACTCGCGAGGGGGAATGCCGATACTCTGGTCGAGCGTGCGCCCGTCCCGCAACCGGGCGCGAAGCCGCGCGACGGGCGGTGCATCGCGATCGAAGGCGATGATGAACCGGCCGTCGGCGGCCACCGGCACGGGTCTGTCGTCGAGCAGCAACTCCACGGTTCCCTCCGGTGCCTGGCCCGTCAGAACCGCGCCTTGCCCCGGCTCGCCGGAGAGGTCGAAAAGGTCGGCGCGCTGCTGCGGGAGAGCCGCGCTCGCTGGAAGAAGAAGGGCGAATGCGGCGGCGATGCCCAGGACGCCACGCTTCATGGGATCGTGCCGGCCTTCCGCTCCGCCTGCGTGGAGGCTTCGGCGCTGGCATAGGCCTCCTGTCGCGCCACGCTCCAGTAGCGCAACTGATCGAGCGCGATACGCTGGCCCGTCACGGCGCAAAGCACATGATCGCCCGCCTGTAGCACACGGAAGCTATAGGGCAGATAGTGGAGCCGGGCGGGCCGGTCGCGATTGGACATCAGCATGGGGCGGTCCTGGGGTGGGTCATCGAGAAAACAGGTCCTGCTGCGATTGATCGGGCCGGTCGGGCGGCCGGCGCGGAGGGCGGGGCGAAGCCGGAGAGGTGCGCGCCGCGCTGCCGTCCACCACCGCGCCGACGGTGCCGTCCTGAAAGTGCAGAGTCACTTCCCCCGCCGTCCGCGCCGCCCCGACGCTGCGCACCACATGGCCGCTCGCCATCACCCGCGCATAGCCGCGCCGCAACGGCAGGTCGGGGTCGAGCGACGCGAAATGACGCGACACCCGGTCGAGCGCGGTGGCGCGGTCGGCCAGCGCGCGGGTCAGATAATCCGGCCTCGGTTTCAGCCGGTCCAGCCGCTCGCCCGCCCGGCGCAGATACTGGAGCAGGAGTGGCGGCCGGAGCGCTGCGCCCGCCTCGCTCAGATGCGCACGGGCCTCGGTCAGCCGGTGGCGCAGCCCATGCTGTAACCGCAGGCTGGCGTCGTCGAGCCGCTGCCGCTGGGGGCTGAGCAGCGTTTCTGGCGTAGGCATCAGCCGCGCCTGCATCTCCAGCCGCTCGCGCGCCTGCGCTGCGTTCCGGCGGACGGCGCGACCCGCGCGCAGGCCCGCCTCGCCAAGACCCGCCAGCAGTTCCGCCCGCACCGGCACCGCCATTTCCGCTGCCGCTGTGGGCGTGGGCGCGCGCCGGTCGGCGGCGTGGTCGCACAGCGTCGTGTCCGTCTCATGCCCCACCGCCGAGATGATCGGAATCGTGCAGTCGGCTACCGCGCGCACCACGATCTCCTCGTTGAAGCTCCACAGATCCTCGATCGACCCGCCGCCCCGCGCGACGATCACCAGATCGGGACGGGGGAAGGGGCCGCTCCCGTCCATGGCGGAAAAGCCGCGCACCGCCGTCGCCACCTGTTCCGCCGCGCCCTGACCCTGAACCAGCACGGGCCAGAGCAACACGTCGGTCGGGCAGCGATCCGACAGGCGATGCAATATGTCGCGGATCACCGCGCCCGTTGGCGAAGTCACGACGCCGATGGTACGCGGCAGGAAGGGCAGCGGCTTCTTGCGCTCCGGCGCGAACAGCCCTTCCGCCGCGAGCTTGGCCTTGAGCTTTTCCAGTAGCGCCATCAGCGCCCCTTCGCCCGCCAGTTCCATGCGGTCGATGACGATCTGATATTTGGAACGGCCGGGATAGGTGGTGAGCTTGCCGGTGGCGATCACCTCGACCCCGTCCTGCGCCGCAAAGGCCAGCCGCTGCGCACCGCCCTTCCACATGACGCCGTCGATGACGGCATTGTCGTCCTTCAGGCACAGATAGAGGTGACCGGACGCCGCGCGCTTGAACCCCGAAATCTCGCCGCGCAGCCGGACATGGCCGAACCGGTCCTCGACCGTGCGCTTCAGCGATGCCGACAATTCGCTGACCGTCAACGGCGGCGCGTTGTCGCCGGGACGCTCCTCGGCTAACAGGCGGCCCGAACTGTCATAGGCATCATCATCCGGGGACATGGGCGAAATGAACATCCTTCTGCTTGGCGGCGGCGGCCGCGAACATGCGCTGGCGTGGAAGCTGGCGCAATCGCCCCGGCTTTCGACCCTTTATGCCGCGCCGGGCAATCCGGGCATAGCCCAGCATGCGCAACTGGTCGACCTCGACGCCACGGATCATCGCGCGGTGCTCGATTTCACCGTGCGTCACTCCATCGGTCTCGTCGTCATCGGCCCGGAAGCGCCGCTGGTCGATGGTCTCGCCGACAACCTCCGCACCATCGGCGTCCCTGTCTTCGGTCCCGGCAGGAAGGCCGCCCAGCTTGAAGGGTCGAAGGGCTTCACCAAGGATCTGTGTCAGCGCGCCGGCATTCCCACCGCAGCCTATATCCGCGTCACCAGCAAGGATGGCGCGATCGCCGCACTCGACGATTTCGCGCTGCCTGTCGTCATCAAGGCGGATGGGCTTGCGGCGGGCAAGGGCGTCATCATCGCCCAGACCCGCGACGAAGCGCTGGCCGCGCTGGACGAAATGTTCTCCGGCGCGTTCGGCGCGGCGGGCGAGGAAGTCGTGCTGGAGGAGTTCATGACCGGCGAGGAAGCGAGCTTCTTCGCTCTGACGGACGGCGCCTTCATCCTGCCTTTCGGTTCCGCGCAGGATCACAAGCGCGTGGGCGACGGGGACACCGGTCCCAACACCGGCGGTATGGGCGCCTATAGCCCCGCGCGCGTCCTGACCCCCGAACTTGAACGACAGGTCATCGACACGATCATCCGCCCGACGGTCGATACGATGGCGGCGGAAGGCATGCCCTATTCGGGCGTCCTCTATGCGGGCCTGATGCTGACCAGGGAAGGACCGAAGCTGATCGAATATAATGCCCGTTTCGGCGATCCGGAATGCCAGGTGCTGATGACGCGCTTCGACGGCGATCTGGTCGAGCTGCTGCTCGCGGTGGCGCAGGAGAAGCTGGCGGAACACGGGCCGGTGAAGCTGGCGGACCGCACGGCGCTCACCGTCGTGATGGCGGCGAACGGCTATCCCGGCACGCCCGAAAAGGGCGGCGCGATCGAAGGGATCGACGCAGCGGAAGCGACGGGGGTGAAGGTTTTCCACGCGGGCACCGCGCAAAAGGGCGGCGTGCTGGTCGCGAACGGAGGACGGGTGCTCAACGTGACCGCGAGCGGCGCATCGGTGGCGGAAGCGCAGGCCGCCGCCTATGCCGCCGTCGATGCCATAGATTTCCCGACCGGCTTCTGCCGGCGCGACATCGGCTGGCGCGAAGTGGCGCGCGAACGCACCTGATGCCCTTGCGTTGAGGCGCGCGACATCCTTAGATACCGAAGTAACGGACAAGGGGAGACGAGCGGTGCAGGAATTCTTCGTGGACTATGGGCTGTGGCTTCTGGTCGGCCTGCTGATCGTCATCGCCCTCGTCTTCCTGCTGTCGGGCAGGCGCAAGGATGAGGTCGCCTCCGAAACGCCTGCCCCCCCTGTCGATAGGGTGGAAGCGCCCGAAGCCGGGCGAGTGGCGGAAGCCGCCGTCACGCCGCTGACCGAACCGACGGTCGAGCCGGAGCCTGCGCCTGTCGCGGTTCAGCCCGAACCTGCCCCGGCTACCGCGCCCATGGCGGCGGCGGAATCCGTCCCTGCTCCCTCCAGCGACACGGTCGACGACCTGCTGAAGCTCAAGGGCGTCGGGCCGAAACTTCGCACACTGCTGATCGAGCTGGGCGTCACACGCTACGCCCAGATTGCCGCCTGGTCGGACGCGGACATCGCCGCTGTCGATGCGCGGCTCGGCAGTTTCAAGGGTCGCCCGGTTCGTGACCAGTGGGTCGATCAGGCAAAATATCTCGCCGCCGGCGACACTGCGGGCTTCGAGGCCAAATACGGGAAGCTCTAAGAGCGTCAGTGCCGGGCGGGGACTGCGTCCGACTGACGGCGGATGAGCTGATAGTCGAGCTTCACCTTGCCGATAATATCCTCCGCCCCGTCATCCTGACTGCGAAAGCGCATCGCGAGCAGGCCGATCGCTTCCCGGCTCATGTCCCGGATGGGCTGGCGGATGGTGGTCAGCGCTGGCCAGATCGCACTGGCGAGGGGCGTATCGTCGAACCCGCAGATGCTGATGTCGGCGGGCACGTTGATGCGCCGCTGATGCGCCACCGTGATCGCCGCCGCCGCCATGTCGTCGTTGCAGGCGAAAATGGCTGTGGGCCGCTGTTCCAGTGACATCAGCCGGTCTGCGGCATCCAGCCCCGAACGATAGCTGAAATCGCCCGGCACGATCAGGTCTGGGTCGAGGTCCAGCCCATGCTGGGCCAGCGCGTCGCGAAACCCCTGCACCCGCCGCGCATTGGCGCGGTGGCGGGGGTTGCCCTCGATGAAGGCGATCCGCTTGTGCCCCAGTTCGATGAGGTGCCGCGTCAGATCATAGGCCGCATGGCGATCGTCCGTCCCCACCGCCAGCATCTCGGGCGCGTCACGGTCCGGGGCGACCGACACGACGACGATGTCGCGCGCGCGCAGTCCCTCGACCAGTTCTTCCCAGTCGCAGAGGGGCGGGGGCAGGATCACGCCTGCGACATGCGCCTGCGCCACCTGATCCACGATCTCGCCCGCAAAAGCGCCCGGCGCGCATTGCTCGACGACCAGATGAAGGTGCCGGAGCGGTGCTTCGCTGAGCGCACCCAGCAGCAATTCTCCGAGATAGGCGGATGTCGTGCTGTTGCTGTGGAGCAGTGCGACGCGGCGGTCCGCGCTGCCGGCCAGCGCCCGCGCCGATGCGTTGGGCACATAGCCCAGCGCCCGCACCGCTTCCTCGACGGCTCGCCGCGCCTTGTCGCTCACCAGCGCCTTGCCGTTGATCGCGCGGGATGCGGTCATGACCGATACCCCCGCATGGGCGGCGACATCGCGGATCGTGGGGAGTTTGGCAGTCGGCGGCTTTTCCATCGCTCCCGTTCCTAGCGCGGAACGGGAGCGAGGCAAATCATCCTTGTGGATCGCGGGCGCGGGCGCGCCGGATCAATATTGAACCGTAACCGTCACGGCCCGGCGGTTCTGCGCCCAGGCGGCTTCATCCGACCCCAGCGCGGCGGGCCGCTCCTTGCCGTAGCTGACAGTGGTCATGCGGCTGGGCGCGACGCCGAGCGAGGCCAGATAATTTTTGGCAGCATTGGCGCGGCGTTCACCCAGCGCGATATTATAGTCGCGCGTGCCGCGTTCGTCGGCATGACCCTCGATCGTGACGCGCACGGATGGGTTCTGCTGCAGCCATGCGGCCTGACTCTGGAGCGTCGCCTGATCCTCGGCGTCGACATCATATTGGTCGAGGCCAAAAAAGATGCGGTCCGATGAGACGGAAGCCACGAAATCTTCCTGGCTGCCTTTGCGGACGCCCGTCGTCGTGCCCGATCCGATCGACGATCCGGCGCCAGCGGTATCGCCGGGCGGCGGCGGCAGTTCCTTGGGCGGTTTCTTGGAACAGGCGGCCAGCGCGACGATGGCGGTGGCCGCGATCAGGGTCCGGGACAATTTCATCGGGGTCTCCTCTTCAACATGGTGGCCGCCCGCAGGGACATGCCATCGTCGGCAAAATGCGTCGGGCGGTCAAGCCGCGCGGGGTGGTAGTCGTCGGTTCAGGGCAGCAACGGTCCCCACGCCGGGTCCGATCCGCTGAGCGGGGTCGGGATGCGCCGTTCGTTGACGCCTGTCAGGTCGACCTGCCACACCTGACTGCCGCCGTCCCGGCCGGGCGTGGTGCGGAAAAATTGCAGCACACGGCCATTGGGCGACCAGGTCGGCTGCTCATCCTGCCACCCATTAGTCAGGATGCGCTCATTGTCCCCGGTGGGGGTCATCACTGCGATCTTGAAATCGCCCGACAGCTTGGTGAAGGCGATCAGGTCGCCACGCGGACTCCATTCGGGCGTCGCATAGCGGCCGCCGCCATGGCTGATGCGCCGCTGGCTGGAGCCATCCGCGTTCATGATGTAGATCTGCTGTCCGCCCGACCGGTCGCTTTCGAAGACGATCTGGCTCCCGTCGGGGGAGAAGCTGCCGCCCACATCGATGCCTGGCGACGTCGTCAGCCGCACCGGCGTCCCGCCGCTGGCGGAAATCCTGTAGATGTCGGTGTTGCCCGCCACCGCCATCGAAAACAGGATCGTCCGCCCGTCCGGCGACCAGCGGGGCGCGAAGGTCGCATTGTTGCTTTCCGTCACCAGCTTCTGCTGGCCCGACCCGATGTCATAGATGTAGATGCGCACCCGGCTGCCCAGATAGCTCACATAGACGATGGACTTATAGTCCGGCGAAAAGCGGGGCGTCAGCGCGAGTGACTGGCCGTTGGTGATGAAGCGGTGGTTCGCGCCATCCGAATCCATGATCGCGAGCCGCTTGGTGCGGTTCCCCTTGGGACCGCTTTCGGCGATATAGGCGATGCGGCTGTCGAAGAAGGGGCTTTCGCCCGAAAGGCGGGCGTAGATGGCGTCGGCGCATTTATGCGCTGCCCGCCGCCAGTCGCGCGGCGAAACCACATAGCCCTGCCGCGTCAGTTCCTGCTTCAGGGCGACGTCATAGAGGTAACAGCCGACCGTGATGTCGGCTTCCCCGCCGCTCGTGCGCACGAAGCCCTGCACCAGCGCCTGATAGGCTCCCCATTTGTCATAGGCGGGGTTCGTCACCTCCGGGAAGGCGACGGCGGGAAGGCCGTCTGGCCCCGAAGGATCGAACAGCCCCGATCCTTTGAGATCCGACGCGATCACCTCGGCGATCTTGCGGCCCAGATCGGTGGAGCTTCCCGCCGGCGTATCCACTTCCTGCTGGGCGGGGAGCGGGGGGACCGCGATCTTGAGGTTGCTGTCGATCTCGCCGGTCACATCGACCGACAGTTGCGCCATGGCGGGCGCCGCGACCAGAGCGGCCAGCAGGGCGGCGGCCAGCGACAGGCGGTGCCAGAAATTGCTCTTCATCGGTTCAGCCTCGCGTCAAAGCGGAGTGGCCGCAGCCATTTCCATTTGTCATAAAATTCACCGGGTAAATTCCGGAAGGGCGACGCCAGTTTCACCGCCTGTATCGCGCGCTCGGCATGGAGCTTGGCCTGCGGCTGGTTGCTGGCGGTGACGCCCTGCTGGTCGATCACCTCGGGTGTGCCGATGACATTGCCACTCTGGTCCAGCCGCACTTCCAGCAACGTTACCAGCCTGTCCGCGTCGGCGCCCGATGGAGGGCGCCAGTGCGGTTTCAGTTGACGCCGGATTTCCGCGTCCAGCGCGGCCTTCTGCTGCGGTCCCATCGCCGCGGCGGGCGGTGGCGCGGCTTTGCGCGGCGCGTCGTCATTGGTGTCGATGCCCTTGAGGAAATCCTTGCCCAAAAGCGAACCGCGCGGCTTGTCGGCTTTCCCCTTGCCGGAGGGCGCAGCCGCTGCCTTCGGCGTCGGCTTCGCCTTGCTGTCGCTGGTCTTGGCCGGTGCGGAAGCCTTGGCATCGCTTTTTGCCGGTCTGGACGGAGCGGGTGCCGCCGCCTTTGGCTTATCAGGCGCGGGCTTTGGCTTTGCGGGAGCCTTCGCAACCTCCTTTTTCGGGGGAGCGGGCTTTTCCCTCGGCTTAACCGGCTCCTCCTTCACCACCTTTCTGGGCGGCGGGGGAGGGGCTGGCGTCGGTTTGGGCTGCGCCTTGGGCGGAACGGGCTGCGGTTCCGGCTCCGGAGCGGGTTTTGCGTCCTCGGTCGGTCCCTGCTCGGGCGCGACGCTTGGCGGCGGCGGCTGGGTCGAGACCTGGGGCGCAGTCGATTGCAGCGCCACATCGTCCACCAGACTGACGTCCATCGGCGGCGAATTGAGCCTGAGCGGATTGGGCGTCGCGAGGAACCCGGCCGACAGCAGCCCGAACAGCAGGACATGCCCCGCCGTCGCGACGCCCAGACCGATCTTTTCCGCGCGCTCCATCATTCCGACCTATGGCCCCTATTCTGAACCGCTGCTGACACCGCCGGATGCGCCGCCGCTCTCACCGCCGGTGCTGACCAGCGCGACCTTGTTGAGGCCC
The DNA here is from genome assembly GCF_003967075.1 of Sphingobium amiense. Lineage (NCBI taxonomy): Bacteria > Pseudomonadati > Pseudomonadota > Alphaproteobacteria > Sphingomonadales > Sphingobiaceae > Sphingobium > Sphingobium amiense. Next base: position 3,268,886 of record NZ_AP018664.1, on the reverse strand, counting down.
GCGCGGTTGAGTTCGCCCATCACGCGCATCACCCGTCCGTAATCGAGCGCAGTGTCGGCGCGCAGGAAGATCTGCGGCGGCTCGGCCTTGCCCGCGTTGGCGGCCATGATCTCGGCCAGCCGGTCGGGCAGGTCGGCATCGCTGATCTGCGCTTCGTCGATGAAGAGGCCGCCGTCGCGGTCGATCGACACCACGGTCGGCTTGGCGTCGGCATCCAGCCCCTTGGCGCGCGTTTCGGGCAGGTTCACCGGCACGCCCGTCACCAGCAGCGGCGCCGTCACCATGAAGATGATGAGCAGCACCAGCATCACGTCCACCAGCGGCGTCACATTGATGTCCGCCATCGGCGCGCGCCCGCGCCCTCGGCGGCTGGAGGGCGGTCCTGACATCGCCATCAGCGCTGGGCCTCAAGCTCGCGGCTGAGCGTCGCATAGAATCCGTCAGCGAAGCGCGTCAGCCCGGATTCAAGCCGATTGATGCCATGGCTGAACCGGTTGTAGGCGATCACCGCCGGGATCGCGGCGAACAGGCCGATGGCCGTCGCGAACAGCGCTTCGGCGATGCCGGGCGCCACGACCGCAAGGCTGCTGTTCTGCTCCGCCGCGATGGAGGTGAAGGCGCGCATGATGCCCCACACCGTGCCGAACAGGCCGACAAAGGGCGCGACCGATCCGATGGTCGCCAAGATGTTCAGCCGATCCGACAGCCGATCAACTTCCGCCGCAATGGCGCTCGCCATCGACGTGGAGAGCCGGTCGCGCGTGCCTTCCCGGTCGATCACCCGCTGCGCGGTCGAGCGCCGCCATTCGGTGACGCCTGCCGCCATCACCTTGGCCGCAGGAAAGTCCGTCTTGCCGCGCGTCTCGTAGAAGCGGTCAATGTCTTCCGCCTTCCAGAAATCGGCCTCGAACGCGCGGCTTTCCCTGCTGGCCCGGCGCAGGGTCACGGAAAAGCCGATGATGATCGCCCAGGTCCAGATGCTGGCGAGCAACAGACCGATCATCACGCCCTTGACGACGATGTCGGCCTGAAGAAACAGCGCAAGCGGGGAGAGGGTCGCGGCGTCGGTCATCGCGCCGGCGGGCAGGTGGAGGCTCATGGGTGGATGTCTTCCCCTTGGCAAAGGCGGGTGTAGATGTCGGTCCAGTCCCTGGGCTGACGCTGCGGGCGGCCCTGCGGCGTCAGCCAGGCTACGGTGATGCGGGCGTCGGTCAACTCTTCCTCACCGCGCATTACCGACTGCTGAATGGTGCAGATCGCTGCCTTCACTTCGGTCACGCGGCTGACGACGGTCAGGTCATCGTCCAGCCGGGCCGGGCGGCGATAGCGGATGGAGAGGTCTGCGACAGCGTAGACACCGCGCCCGCCCTCATGCTCCCCGCGCTGGTCGATGCCCGCAATGCGCAGCATGTCGGACCGCGCCCGCTCCATATAGCGCAGATAATTGGCATGGTAGACGAGGCCTGACAGGTCTGTGTCCTCGAAATAGACGCGCAGCGGGAAGTGATGCACTGCGGCCACGAAGCGTCCGGACGCGGGCATCAGGGTGGGCAGGGACATGCGGCGGCTTTTAACCATGGCGCAGGCATGACGCAAAGCGGGAAATCAACGAACTGGCGCGATCGACCGGCGCCTCGCCCGCTCTTCCCCCTCCCGAAACTGGCAGGGGCTTTGCCTCTGGCAGCCCGCCGTTCATCGCGCTATGGGCGGGCGCGACATGCAAATGAAGGGAGATACGGGATGGCGGATTTTCAGACGATCGGCGTGATCGGCGCGGGCCAGATGGGGATCGGCATCGCCCAGGTCTCCGCGCAGGCGGGCTATGACGTCATCCTGTCCGACATCGACCTGCCCCGCGCCGAAAAGGGCAAGGCGAATATCGCGAAGCTCCTGTCCCGCTCCGTCGAAAAGGAAAAGATCAGTCAGGCGGACGCGGAGGCAACCCTCGCGCGCATCACGCCCACGGGCGATGTCGCGCCACTCAGCGCAGCGCAGTTCGTGATCGAGGCCGCGACCGAGCGCGAAGAGGTGAAGCGCGCGATTTTCGGCAATGTGGGCAAGCTGCTCGGCCCCGACGCGGTGCTCGCAACCAACACGTCCTCTATCCCGATCACCCGGCTGGCGCAGGCCGCGCCCGACGCGGGCCGCTTCATCGGCGTCCATTTCTTCAATCCGGTGCCGGTCATGGCGCTGGTGGAAGTCATCCGCGGCCTTGCCACCACGCCTGCGACGGTCGCTGCCGTCGAAGCCTATGCAAACCGGATCGGCAAGACTGTCGTCCATGCCTTCGACGCGCCGGGCTTCGTCGTGAACCGCATCCTTCTTCCTATGCTCAACGAAGCGGTGTTCGTGCTGGGCGAGGGCGTGGGGAGCGTCACCGACATCGACCAGGGCTGCAAGCTTGGCCTCAATCATCCGATGGGACCGCTGACTCTGCTCGATTTCGTCGGCCTCGACACGGCGCTCGAAGTGCTAAACGTCCTTCGCGACACCACCGGCGATCCCAAATATCGCCCCGCGCCCCTGCTGGTGAAATATGTCGAGGCGGGCTGGTATGGCCGCAAGACCGGGCGCGGCTTCTACGATTATTCGGGAGCCGAGCCGGTCCCGACCCGCTGATCCCCGGTCACGCCGCGCTCAGGCCGTGTTTCTTCATGCAGTGGCGTAGCTGGTCGTAGGTGAGGCCAAGCCCCTTCGCTGTCGCGCGCTGGTTGTAGCGATGCCGTTCCAGCGCGGCGCGGACGATGGCAGCCTCGTGCGCGTCCACCGCCGCGCGCAGGTCGCCGATGGCGTCGAGCGTCGGGGGCACAGACGGCGTCGCTGACGATGCAGGAGCGCGGGCCGCAGATGGTTCGTCCCCGCGTGGCATCAGGGGCTTGGGCTTCCATGGCGACGCGAAGGGATCGAAGGTGATGTGGCTGATCGGGCGCGCCGGTTCGTCCCAGCGATAGACCGCGCGTTCGACCACGTTGCGCAGTTCGCGGACATTGCCCGGCCAGTCATGCGCTTCCAGTTCGGCGGCGCAGACGGCGGAAAAGCCGGGCCATTGCGGCCAGTTGAGTTCCGCCGCCATGCGCCGCCCGAAATGGTCGGCCAGCACGCTGACATCGCCTTCCCGCGCGCGCAGCGGCGGTAGCGTAATCACCTCGAAACTCAGCCGGTCGAGCAGATCGGGGCGGAAGCGTCCGGCGTCGGCGGCGGCAGGCAGATCCTCGTTGGTCGCGGCGACGATCCGCACGTCGACCGTCACTGGCCGCGATGCGCCGATCCGCGTCACCTCGCCATATTCGATGACCCGGAGCAACCGCTCCTGCGCTGCCATCGACAGCGTTCCAAGCTCGTCCAGAAAGAGCGTGCCGCCATCCGCCTCCTCGAACCTGCCCGGCCGCGCGCGCGTGGCGCCGGTGAAGGCGCCCTGCTCATGGCCGAACAGTTCCGCCTCGATCAGCGTTTCGGGAAGCGCGGCACAGTTCATCACGATCAGCGGCTCGCCCCAGCGCGGCGACAGGTGGTGCAGCCGCTCCGCGATCAGTTCCTTGCCGGTGCCCCGTTCCCCGATCACCAGCACCGGCCGGTTGAGTTCGGCGGCGCGCCCCGCCAGCTCGACCGCATCGAGGAACGCGAGGCTCTGCCCTACGAACTGCGTATTTTTCTCCATGGCCTAACTTATGGTGAAATTTCCCACTCCTTGGCAAGCGGCATCTTGGCATAGCGCCCTGTCGAGGTGCCAAAATGGCGGAAATCTGCGCTTTGGACGCAATTGGCACGGCGTCTGCAAAGCTATGGACAATCCGCACTGAAACAGCGGAACTCACATGAAGGCCAAGGTTCAGGGAGCAAGACTATGGAAAAGCAGACCCACAATGTTCGCGAAATCGGCCAGTTGATGTCGGTCGCCATCGCCGCCGTCCTGTTCGGATCGACCATGATCCTGTCGGCGGTCGGCCCGGCCCGCGCCAGCGAAACCCCCGCTCTCGCAAGCCATAACAGCCCGGCTTCCGTCCGCTATCTGGCGTAAGGAAGCAACCCCCGGCCGGGGCGGGAAGCCCCCTCTCGCCCGCCCCGGTACCCGACACGCAAGACACCATCAGGAGTGACGTTCAAATGGGTATTTTCTCCCGCACCCGCGACATCATCGCCGCCAATGTGACCGACCTTCTCGACAAGGCGGAAGACCCCGCAAAGATGATCCGCATGATCATCCTCGAAATGGAGGAAACGCTGGTCGAAGTGCGCGCGTCCGCCGCCCGCACCATCGCCGATCAGAAGGAAATGCGCCGCCACATCGCCAAGCTGACTGCGCTGCAGGATAGCTGGACCGACAAGGCGCAGCTTGCCCTCAGCAAGGATCGCGAGGATCTGGCCAAGGCGGCGCTGGTCGAAAAGCAGAAGGCCACCGACATGGCCGAGCAGCTCAACCATGAGATCGCGACGCTGGACGAGGCGCTTGCCGCTTCGGAGCAGGACATCGCCAAGCTCCAGGCCAAGCTGCGCGAGGCGCGCGCGCGCCAGAACAGCATCGTCACCCGGATGCAGAGCGCCGAAAACCGGCTGCGTGTGCGCGAGGCCTATGCGGGCGAGAAGGTCAACGAAGCCTTCGCCCGCTTCGACATGCTGGAACGCCGCGCCGACCTCGCCGAAGGCCGCGCCGACGCGCTGGGACTGGGCCAGCAGCCCAAGACGCTGGAAGAAGAGATTGCCGAGCTGAAGGCGTCCGACAAGGTCGATGCCGAACTCGCCGCGCTCAAGGCCAGCATGAACAAGGGAGCCTGATCCGATGGAAGACATACTGGTCCCCATCTTCATCTGCGGCATGCTCTTCATCGGCATGCCTTGGCTGATCTTCCACTATGTCACCAAGTGGAAGCAGGCGCCCAAGATCACCGACGAGGATGAGAAGCTGCTGGACGAACTCCACCTTCTCGCCCGCCGTCTCGAGGAACGGCTCCAGACGATCGAACGGATCGTCGCCGCCGACAATCCCGATTTCCGCCCTTCGCGTCCGCAGGAGACGGACGAATACAGCTTCGACCGGAGGAACTGACATGAGCGCCCGCCGCACCAAATTCTATCTCGACAAGGCTAATGGCAAGTTCATGGGCGTGTGCTCCGGCATCGCCGACTATACAGGGATCGACGTGGTCTGGGTCCGGGTCGCGATGTTCCTTTCCTTCTTCATCATCGGCTGGACGCTGCTTGCCTATTTCGCCATCGGCGTGATCGCGGACAGCAAGCCCACGGGCCTCTATGCCGACCGCGACGACCAGAAGTTCTGGCAGGGCGTGCGCGCCAATCCGGCGCGCTCCACCCGCGATGTCCGCGCCAAGTTCCGCGACATCGACCGCAGGCTGGCCGACATCGAAATCTATTACACCAGCCGCAACACGCGCCTCGCCGACGAGATCGACAGCCTGCGCTGATCGACCGCGACGGGGGGAGAATAAACAGGGAGAACGAGCATGAACTGGATGTGGCTTGTGCCGATCTGCGCGTCGATCGCGATAGGATCGGTGCTCAACACCTGGATCAGGGCGAGGCACGGCTATCCGCTGGAGGATAATGAGGGGAACAGCGTTCATCGAACCGACCCCGACGCCGGTCGAAAAATCGACCTTCTTGTCTGCGAAAACGAAAAGCTGACGGGCCGCATCGGCCGCCTGGAGGAACGGATCGCGGTGCTCGAACGGATCGCCACAGATCCCGCGGCCCGCACCGCCCGCGAAATCGACGCGCTGCTCTGAACTGGCGCGCAAGGGAGAAAGACATATGAACCCGTTTGAAATGGTCGTCGCCATCATCGCTATCGTCGGCATCGTTCAGGTCGTGAAGGCAAAGATGGGCGTCGTGCGCCGCGACAAGGGTGAGGATTTCATTCACCGTGGTCCCGATCCCGAAGCCGAACGTCTGCGCGCCGAAGTGAAGGCGCTAAAGGACCGTGTCGCCGTGCTCGAACGGCTCGCGACCGACAGTTCCACCGCGCTGGAGCGGGAATTCGACAAATTGCGCGACCGCGACTGACGGCATCGTGCATCTGACAGGGAGGCAATGATGCAAGACCCCTATCTCTACATCACTCTGGCGACCACCGGCCTTGCCGGCACCGCCATCGTTGCGGTCGCGGCGCTGCGGGGCTGGAATGGCTGGCTGGACTATAAGCGCGCCGAACTGGTCCGCTATCCGCAGGAAACTGCGCCGCCCTCGGCCGTCGCCCGGATTGAGGTCGCCGACCTCAAGGAACGTATCCGCAAGCTCGAAGCGATCGCCGCGGGCGTCGATCTCTGACCGGACGGGGGACACGCCCCCGTCCGGACCGGGAACGGGCGTTCAGGCCCGCAGGCTTCCGCCCAGCTTCTGCGCTGCCTTGACGATCGCAGCGCTGATCGCTTCCAGCTCGTCCTGACCGAAGCTCTTGTCGCCCGGCTGCAACGTCACCTCGACCGCCAGCGACTTCTGGCCATCCTCCACGCCCGGCCCCACGAACACATCGAACAGGCGCACGTCGACGATGCTCTTCTTTTCCGCGCCCCTGACCGCGCGGACCAGCGCATCGGCCTCCACATCGACGGGCAGGAGGAAAGCGAAGTCGCGCTTTACCGCCTGGAGTGCCGGGGGGGCATAGGGCGCGCGCAGCGATCCGCTCCGCCGTTTGGCCGGGACCGCGTCGAGGAAAATCTCGCCCGCCACCACCGTGCCGGTCAGCCCGAACTGTTTGGCAAGGCCGGGGTGCAGCACGCCATATTCGGCCAGCACCGCCTTTGGTCCCAGCCGCATCGTGCCCGACTGGCCGGGGTGATAGGCGGCCGAGGCTTCCCCGAAATTCTGGAGATTGGCGACCGGCGCACCCGCGGCGCTCAGCAGCGCGAGGATTTCACCCTTGGCGTCGAATGCGTCGAAGCCCTGTGCCTTGCCCGACCGCCAGCCGCGCGGAGTCTTTTCTCCCGCCAGCACGAAGCCGACGGTCGCCCGCTCGCCCTGCGCGAAATAGCGGCGGCCGACTTCGAACAGCCGCACCGACGATGCGCCGCGATCCATGTTGCGCCGCGTTGCCGACAGGAGGCCAGGCAGCAGCGAAGGGCGCATGACCTTCAGGTCTTCGGAAATCGGATTGGCGAGTGTCCAGTGACCGCCGCCGACGCTCTCCGCCTCCTTTTCGGAAAGGAATGACCAGTTGACCGCTTCGGCCAGACCGCGCGCCGCCGCCGTCCGCCGCACGCGCCGCTCGACAAGCTGCTCGGGCGTGGCGGTGGGGCGCGCGACGCCCGGAGCGCGGGGAAGGGGCGTGGAGGGCACATGGTCGAGTCCGACGATCCGCACCACTTCCTCGACAATGTCGGGCCAGCCATCCACGTCGCGCCGCCAGCTCGGCACGGTGACGGTCCAGTCGCCAGCCACGCTGACCGGCATCCCATCCTGATATTCGATGCCCGCCGCGTCCCCGCTGACGGCAAAGCCCAGCTTCTCGAGGATGCGCTTCTGCTCGTCGGCGGGCACGTCCACACCGGCGAGCGCGAGGCACTGGTCGGGCCGATAGGCGACGGTCTTCGGCGCCACCGGCGGGGCGCCCACGCGGGTCGCCTCGCTGGGCGTGCCGCCGCACAGATGCGTCACCAGGAAGGTCGCGATCGACAGTCCGTCGTCGAGGAAGGCGGGATCGACGCCCCGCTCGAACCGCCCGCGCGCGTCGGACGTGAGGCCGAGCTTCTGGCCTGTCACCGCGATTCGCTCCGGCGTGAAATAGGCGCATTCGATCAGCACGTCGGTGGTGCCGTCCTGCGCGCCCGAATGTTCGCCGCCCATGATGCCGCCGATGTCGTGCACCGCTTCGTCGTCGGCGATGACGGTCATGGTTTCATCGACGCTGTAGGTCTTGCCATTCAGTGCCAGCACCTGTTCGCCTGCGCGGCCCTTGCGAGCCACGAGGCCGCCCTTGAGAGTGCCGAGGTCGTAGACGTGCAGCGGCCGCCCGAGGTCGATCATGATATAGTTGGTGATGTCGACCAGCGCGCTGATCGGCTTCTGGCCGATGGCCTTCAGCTGCTTCGCCATCCATTCGGGCGACGCGCCGTTCTTCACCCCGCGCACGACGCGCGCGTAAAAGGCGGGGCAGCCTTCGGCGTCCTCGATGCGGATGTCGGGACCGGGGCCTTCGCCCGCAATCTCTGGCACGATGATGTCGTTGAGCGTGCCGAGACCTGCCGCTGCCAGATCGCGCGCGATGCCGCGCACGCCCATGCAGTCCTGTCGGTTGGGCGTTACCGACACGTCGATCACCGGATCGTCGAGGCCCGCCCACTGCGCATAGACCTGACCCACCGGCGCGTCGTCCGCCAGTTCGATGATCCCGTCATGATCCTCGCCCAGTTCCAGCTCGCGATAGCTGCACATCATGCCGTTGGATTCGACGCCGCGGATCGCGGTCTTCCTGAGCACCATGCCGTTGACCGGCACCACCGCGCCTTCGACCCCGAACACGCCGACCAGCCCCGCGCGCGCGTTCGGCGCGCCGCAAACGACCTGAAGCGGATTGCCCCCATTCAAATCAGTGCCATGATCGACGGTCAGCACCTGCAGCTTGTCCGCCTGCGGATGGCGCTCGGCCGTGAGCACCTTCGCGATCCTGAATGCGCCCAGCTTCTCGGCCGGATTCTCGACGCCCTCGACCTCAAGCCCGATGGCGTTCAGCGTCTTGAGGATCGTGGGCAGCTCCGCATCCGTGACGAGATGCGTCCTGAGCCAGCTCAGCGTGAACTTCATGCGCCCACTCCCCCGCTCAGCGTCGGCACATCCAGCGCCGAAAAGCCGTAATGGCGCAGCCAGCGCAGGTCGCCGTCGAAGAAAGCGCGCAAGTCGTTCATCCCATATTTGAGCATGGCGAGCCGGTCGACGCCGGTGCCGAAGGCGAAGCCCTGCCATTCGTCCGGGTCCAGCCCGCATGCCTCGATCACCCGGCGGTTGACCATGCCGCTGCCCAGCACTTCCAGCCAGCCGCCATCGGTCGCATCGCCGTCACCGCCGATGATCCGTTGCCCGTTGACGAGCGTATAGCCGACATCGACCTCCACCGACGGTTCGGTGAAGGGGAAATAGCTCGGCCGCAGGCGCAGGACGATGTCCTCCCGCTCGAAGAAGGCCTTGAGGAATGTCTCCAGCGTCCATTTGAGGTGGCCGAGGGTGATGCCCTTGTCGATCACCAGTCCTTCGATCTGGTGGAACATCGGCGTATGGGTGGCGTCGCTGTCGCTGCGATAGACGCGGCCCGGCGCGATGATGCGGATCGGCGGCGGCTGGCTCATCATCGTGCGGATCTGCACCGGCGACGTATGCGTGCGCAGTAGCATCTTGGTTCCGGTTTCATCGTCCGGGAAATAGAAGGTGTCGTGCATCGCCCGCGCCGGATGCGTCTCGGGAATGTTGAGCGCGGTGAAATTATGCCAGTCGTCCTCGATCTCCGGCCCGGTGGCGACGGAGAAACCCAGATCGGCGAAAATTTCCGCCATCTCGTCCATCACCTGACTGACCGGGTGGACGCTGCCCTGCGGTTCCGCATCGGCGGGGAGGGTCATGTCGACCTTTTCCGCCGCCAGCTTCGCGTCCAGCGCCGCCTGCTCCAGCGCCGCCTTCCGGTCCGTGATCGCCGCCGTCACGCTTTCGCGCAGATCCTGGATCGGCGGCCCCTTCTCCAGCCGCTCGTCGGGCGACATGGGGCCGAGCGTCTTGAGCAGGCCCGTGACGACCCCGTTCTTCCCCAACGCGCCCACCCGCAGCGCCTCCAGCGCGTCGAGCGTGTCGGCGGCGGCGATGTCGGCGATCAGGCCAGCTTTGAGATTGGCGATATCGTTCATAAAAGTCATTCCCGCGAAGGCGGGAATCCATCTCCCGCGCTATCCGATGCTGGCGGCGTTTGATCGGCGCGCCTGCTCCCTAATGGCTCAAAACCGAAATCAAGGGCCAAATCACGCCAATTGGGATTGTTCCGCTCGATCATGTTGATCTTCCACTGCCGATTCCATTTCTTGATCTGCTTTTCCCGCCTTATTGCCTCCTCCATGGAACCGCCGCTCTCGAACCATACCAACCGGTGCACGCCGTAGTCGCTAGTGAAGCCTTCAATCAAGCCGGAACGATGCTGGTGAAGGCGTTGAGCAAGATTTGACGTGACGCCGACATATAGCGTGCCGTTTTTGTGGCTGGCGAGCAGGTAAACGGTCGGATCGAAGTCGCTTTGCATGGTTAGGTCCGGAGATGGATTGCCGCCTTCGCGGCAATGACGATCATGAGGAGACTAAGCCCGCGCCCCCAGCAACGCGCCGCCAAAGCCGATGAAGAGCAGCCCTGTGCCCCGGTTGAAGAGCCGCTGCCGGTTGGCCGGCTCAAGCCAGCGGGCGAGGCGCGCGCCGCCCAGCGCGTAGACGCCGTACCAGAAGCTTTCGATCACCACGAAACTCGCTATCAGGATGGCGAGCTGAAGCCAGAAGGGGCGGTCGAGCACGATGAACTGGGGGAAGAGCGCGGCGGCGAAGATGATGAGCTTGGGATTGGAAAGCCCCGTCAGCAGTCCGGTCGCGTAGAGCGCGCGGTCCGACCGCACCGGCCTTGCCTCGACGCTCCCGCCCACCGGCGCGCGCCACGCCTTGATGCCCAGCCACAGGAGATAGGCGACGCCCGCATAGCGCAGCACGTCGAACAGGCGCGGCGAAGCCTTGAGCAGCGCGCCGAGGCCCAGCGCCGACGCCACAAGGCACAGCAGCACCGCGCTCATCAGGCCTGCCATCGTGCTTGTCGCCTTGCGCGGGCCATGGGCGATGCTCTGCGTCATGACATGCAGCATATTCGGCCCCGGCGTCGCCGAAATCAGGAAAACCGCCGTGACATATATCGACCAGAGATGCAGCGACATGGGTTTCCCCCCAACCTGCGATAACAAAAAGGGCGCCGGAAGCATCTGCCCCGGCGCCCCTTTGACGATCCTGCGACCGGTCCGGTCAGGCTGCGGGCAGCGCAGCCTTCGCCTGGGCGACGATGGCGCTGAACGCCTCGCCTTCGTGCATCGCGATGTCGGCCAGAACCTTCCGGTCCAGTTCGACGCCGGCCAGCTTCAGGCCGTGCATGAACTGCGAATAGGTCAGGCCTTCGGCGCGGACGCCCGCGTTGATGCGCTGAATCCACAGACCCCGGAAGGTCCGCTTCTTCACCTTGCGGTCGCGATAGGCGTATTGGCCGGCCTTTTCGACGGCCTGGCGCGCGACGCGGATGGTGTTCTTGCGACGGCCATAATAGCCCTTCGCCTGATCCAGAATCCGCTTATGCTTCGCCTTCGTGGTTACACCACGTTTGACACGTGCCATGGGTCAGAACTCCTTACTTGAGGCCGTAGGGCGCCCACAGGCGCACATGGCCGGCATCGGCGTCCGACAGGACGGACGTGCCGCGGTTCTGACGGATATATTTCGCGTTGTGGCTGATCAGGCGGTGACGCTTTCCAGCGACGCCGTGCTTGACCTTGCCGGTGGCGGTGAACTTGAAGCGCTTCTTCACACCGCTCTTGGTCTTCATCTTGGGCATTTTCGTCTCCTTTTTCAGCGCGACGATTACGAACAGCCACGGCAGCCCTAGTTAGCCGGGCGGTTCTTCCGAATATCGCGAAGGGCGGCCCTTAGTGGCCCTGTCCCCAAAAGGCAAGCGATTCGGACAGACTTCGGCCTTGTTTAGGCCTTGAAGCCCCTGAGGCCCAACGACATACTTGGCCAGACTTAAGGGGGGCGGGCATATGACGATCGTCAAATGGACAAGCATATTGATCCTTACGATCATCGCCGGAATCTTGCTAAGCCAATGGCTCATCGACGAATCCGTGCGGCAGGTTCCTGTCTGCGCGCGACTGGCAGACCCCGCCTTTGGTCGATGCCTGCAAAATGCCGAGTTGGCAGTAGCGCAGGGTGAATCGAGAATTACGGCGATCGGCATCGCGGTCGCTATCATTTCCACCGTGGCGCTCATCGTTACGATTGCCTTGACGGCGCAGGCTACCGCGGCGGCGACCAGAGCCGTTGAATTGGCCAATGAGGAAATCAAGCAGTCGAAATATGTCTCGAGCCTGGAGCTTCGCCCTTATCTCATCCTGGAAGACGTCGCGATCAGATATTATTGCGACATCGGCGGACCTGTCACCGGCTGGTCAGTGGCCATAAAAATGCAGAACGCCGGTAGCACTCCAGCCCGTTATGCCGTTTCCCGCACACAATGGCAGATATTTGATGTTAAGCCCCCGGGCAATTTCGCATTCCCTTGGAGCGGCGACGTCGAAGATTATTCGCTGGTCGGACCCGGGGGCAATATAACCGGAAACACCGAAATCATTCCCGCAGAGGTCATTGACCGCGTCATAAGGGGCGAGCAGCGTCTTCATGTGTGGCATTGGATCGAGTATCAAGGTTTCACGCCTAATGAACGGTATCGCACGGAAACCCATGTTCAGATGACGTTGTTTGCGGGCACGTCGCAGTCTCGCGATCTTAAATTCAACGCCAATCTCCATCCGCGCCACAACGGAATGGATGAAGATTGCACGTGTCCACTTGTCACTCCCTACGTCACCAAAGCCATGCGCCGTTCAACTCCGGTATCGGAACATACGGCCTGACCTATCTGGTTTCGGTGTTTAATGTGGCGCGTGCCCCGCGCTCTGGATCGCTTCGAGCACGTCCTCCAGCCGCGCCGGGTCGCCGAGCGCGAGCACATGGCCTTCGCTCTCCGCAGTCAGCGGCTCGCCATTCCAGTCGCACATCAGGCCGCCCGCGCCCTCCACCACCGGCACCAGCGCGGCGAAGTCGTAGCTCTGGAGGCCCGATTCGATCACGATGTCGAGGAAACCGGACGAAAGCAGCCCGTAATTATAGCAGTCTCCGCCATAGACCGGTCCCTGCCGCGGCGACCCGCCCGATATGGCGGCCACCAGTGCCAGATAATGCGGCACATCGGCGTCGGCGAACAGATGCGGGCTGGTGGTGGCGATGCCCGCGCCTTCCAGTTGGCGGCAGGCGCGCGTGCGCACGGGCTTGCCGTTGAAGGTCGTGGGCTGCCCGCTCATCCCGGCCCAGCGCTCCCGCCCGATCGGCTGGTCGATGATGCCGATCGTCGGCCAGCCGCCCTGGGTGAGGGCGATCAGCGTGCCGAAGATCGGCCGTCCCGCGATGAAACTGCGCGTCCCGTCGATGGGATCGAGTATCCACACCCGCTCCGCATCGGCGCGCACCGATCCATATTCCTCCCCGACGATGCCGTCGCCGGGCCGCTCCCTTTCCAGGATCGCGCGGATCGCCGCCTCTGCCGCACGGTCGGCCTCCGTCACCGGCGATTTGTCCGCCTTCATCTCGACATCGTAACGCGCGCGGAAAAAGGGGCGGATCGCTTCGCCCGCAGCGTCGGCAAGGCGGTTGGCGAGGGCAAGGTCGTCGCGGCTGGTCATGAGCCAACGCCCTAGCGGATCGGTTAAGCCTTCCGCAACCCGGCCGTTCTAGCGTCTGACGGGAAAGGGGCGGGCAATGGCGCTTGTCGGGTGGATATTGAGTTTCGCGGCGCTGTTCGGCGGGCTGGCGCTGCGGCAGGATATGCCGCTGGGCGGTTCCGACACGCTGTCGAACCTGCTCATCGGCCTGTCGGTGCTGTCCTGCCCGATGCTCTGGCAGGACAGGCCGCTGGGCGTTTCGCGCGGTCAGCGGATCGTCGCCGCGCTCATTCTCCTGTGCGCGACGCCGCTGCTGCTGATGCCGGCGGCCTGACGCGCCTCAGTCGAACAGGCTCGAAACGGAACTTTCGTCGGCGATGCGCTTGATCGCCTCGCCCAGCAGCGGGGCGATGGGCAGGTGGCGGATACGCTTCGCGCCGTTCACCGCGTCGGTGCCCTGAATCGAATCGGTGATGACGAGTTCGAGCAGGTCGGACGCCTCGACCCGAGCCACCGCCCCGCCCGACAGCACGCCATGGCTCACATAGGCAATGACGTCTTCCGCGCCCGCGCCCTTCAGCGCATTGGCCGCGTTGCATAGCGTGCCCGCCGAATCGACGATGTCGTCGATCAGCACGCAGAAGCGGCCCTTCACGTCGCCGATGATGTTCATGACTTCCGATTCGCCAGCCCGCTCGCGCCGCTTGTCGACGATGGCGAGGGGGGCGTTGTCGAGCCGCTTGGCAAGCGCGCGAGCGCGCACCACACCGCCCACGTCGGGCGACACGACCATCAGGTTGCGGTCACCGAAGCGCGCCTGAATGTCCGCCGACATGACCGGCGCGCCGAACAGATTGTCGGTCGGAATGTCGAAAAAGCCCTGGATCTGCCCGGCATGGAGATCGACCGACAGCACCCGGTCCGCGCCTGCCGTGGTGATGAGGTTGGCAACCAGCTTGGCGCTGATCGGCGTGCGGGGGCCGGGCTTGCGGTCCTGCCGCGCATAGCCGAAATAGGGGACGACCGCCGTGATCCGCTTGGCCGACGCGCGTTTCAGCGCGTCGATCATGATGAGCAGTTCCATCAGATTGTCGTTGGTCGGATAGGCCGTCGACTGAATGACGAACACGTCCTCGCCACGCACATTCTCGTGGATTTCGACGAACACCTCTTCGTCGGCGAAGCGGCGCACGCTGGCGTCCGTCAGGGGAATTTCGATATAGTCGGCGATGGCGGCCGCGAGCGGCTTGTTGGAATTGCCGGTCATGAGCTTCATGGCCAAGACTCCCCGAATGACGTGACGGATTGATGACGCTGCGCGAGACGCGGCCCCTTTAGCGGCGGGATGCCCGGGTGGAAAGGCGTTTTGCGCCGCTGTCGAAAATCGACTAGGGCGCGGCCCATGACCGACAAACTCGTGATCGCGCTGGCGCAGACCACTCAATGCGTGGGCGACCTCGCCGCCAACGCCGATGCGATGCTGGAATGGCGCGCGCGGGCGGTGGGCGCGGACCTCATCGTCTTTCCCGAACTGCAACTGATCGGCTATCCGCCCGAGGATCTGGTGCTGAAACCCGCGCTGGTGGACCGCGCGAACGCGGAACTGCACCGGCTGGCGCAGGCGACGGCCGATGGCGGCCCGGCGATGCTGGTAGGCACGGTGGTCGCCTCGCAGGGCGTGCTCTTCAATGTCGTCGCCCTGCTGGAGGACGGTGCCGTCACCGCGATCCGGCAGAAGCGCGAGCTGCCCAATTATGGCACGTTCGATGAGAAGCGCCTCTTTGCCCCTGGCCCGCTTCCTGCCCCGATTCCGTTCCGGGGCGTTCAGATCGGCGTTCCGATCTGCGAGGACATCTGGTTCCCCTTCGTCACCGCGCATCTCAAGGCGCAGGGCGCCGACATCCTCATCAGCCCCAATGGCAGCCCGTTCGAGGTCGACAAGGACGACCGTCGCCTCAACGCCGTCGCCGGAACGCGGGTGCGCGAAACCGGCCTCCCGCTCGTCTACCTCAACCGCGTCGGCGGGCAGGACGAACTGGTGTTCGACGGCGCGTCCTTCGTGATGAACGGCGACCTTGGCATCGCGCACCAGATGCCCGACTGGGAAGAAGCGCTGACCCTCACCCATTGGGAAAAGCGCGAGGGGGCGTGGACCTGCCTGCCGGGCGAGCGTCACGAACTCGATCCGCGCCCGGCCGATATCTACAACGCGATGGTTCTGGGCCTGCGCGACTATGTGAACGGCAACCGCTTTCCCGGCGTGGTGCTCGGCCTGTCAGGCGGCATCGATTCCGCCCTGTCCGCCGCCGTCGCGGTCGACGCGCTGGGGGCGGACCGGGTCTGGTGCGTCATGATGCCGTCGCGCTTCACCTCGCAGGACAGTCTGGACGATGCCGTCGAATGCGCGCGCCTGCTGGGTGTCCGCTATGACAGCATCCCCATCGAACCGGCGGTCGGCGCGTTCGATACCATGCTCGGCCCCCTGTTCGAGGGCCGCCAGCGCGACCTTGCCGAGGAGAATATCCAGTCTCGCATCCGGGGCGTGACGTTGATGGCCCTCTCCAACAAATTCGGCCACATGCTGCTCACGACCGGCAACAAGAGCGAGATGTCGGTCGGCTACGCCACCATCTATGGCGACATGGCGGGCGGCTATTCGGTGCTGAAGGACGCTTACAAGACCACCGTCTTCGACCTTTGCCGCTGGCGCAATGCGCATGTCCCCTCGCTCGGCCTCGGACCTTCGGGTCCGGTGATGCCCGAGCGCGTCATCACCAAGCCGCCCAGCGCCGAGCTGCGCGACAACCAGCGCGACGACGACAGCCTGCCGCCCTATGAAGTGCTCGACCCCATTCTCTACGGCCTTGTCGAAGAGGAGCTGTCGGTCGATCAGCTCGTTGCGCGCGGTTTCGATCGCGACACCGTCGCCCGGATCGAGCGGTTGCTCTATGTCGCGGAATATAAGCGCCGCCAGTCGCCCCCCGGCGTCAAGCTCGGCACGCGCAATTTCGGGCGCGACCGCCGCTATCCCATTACCAACGCGTTCAGAACGACATGACCGTCATCACCCGCTTCGCCCCGTCGCCGACCGGGCATCTTCATGTCGGCAACATCCGCGCCGCGCTTCACAACTGGCTGTGGGCGAGAAAGTCGGGCGGGCGTTTCCTGCTTCGGCTCGACGACACCGACCTTGAACGGTCCCGGCCTGAATATGCCGACGCGATCCGCGCCGACCTGACATGGCTCGGCCTGCATTGGGACGGCGAGGAAAGGCAATCCGATCGCTTCGCCCCCTATGAACAGAAGTTCGAGGCGCTGAAGGCGGCGGGCCGCGTCTATCCGGCCTATGAAACCGCGCAGGAACTGGACCTGCGGCGCAAGGTGCTGCTGGGGCGCGGCCTGCCGCCGGTCTATGACCGTGCGGCCCTGTCGCTGACGCCGGAGCAGATCGCGGCTTATGAAGCCGAAGGCCGCGCGCCGCACTGGCGTTTCCGGCTCGATCATGACCGGCCCATCGTCTGGACCGACCTCATCAGGGGCGAGCAGCGTTTCGATCCGAAACTCCTGTCCGATCCCGTGATTCGCCGCGCCGATGGCTCATGGCTCTATATGCTGCCCTCGGTGATCGACGATGTCGCCATGGGCGTGACGCATGTGCTGCGTGGCGAGGATCATGTGTCGAATACCGCGACGCAGATCCAGATGTTCGAGGCGATGGGCGCGCCGCTGCCATCTTTCGCGCACGAAGCGCTTCTGACCGGGAGCGAGGGCAAGCTGTCCAAGCGGCTCGGCTCGCTCGGCGTCGCGCATTTCCGGGAGCGGGGGATCGAGCCGATGGCGATCATTTCCCTGCTCGCGCGCCTCGGCAGTTCGCAGCCGATAGAGCCGTTCGCCGACCGGACGCCGCTGGTCGAGAGCTTCGACTTCGCCCATTTCGGCCGCGCGCCCGCCCGCTTCGACGAAACCGAACTTGCGACCCTCAACCAGAAGATCGTCCATCTGCTGCCTTATGAAGCGGTGGCGGATCGCCTGCCGCAGGGCATGGACGCTGCCGCATGGGACGCGATCCGCCCCAATCTGGAGACGGTGGCGGGCGCGGCGGACTGGTGGCGGATCGTCACCGGGCCGATCGACCCTCCGGAAGCGGAGGCTGACGATCGCGATTATCTGGCGGCGGCGCGGGACATCCTGTCTGAGGCATCCTTCGACGCGGACGTGTGGCGCCGTTTGACCGACGCGCTCAAGGATCGCACCGGACGGAAGGGCAAGGCTCTGTTCCTGCCGCTGCGCCGTGCGCTTACCGGACTCGATCACGGGCCGGACATGGCGCGGATGCTCCCGCTGATCGGCAGGGACGAAGCGCTGCGGCGGCTGTCCGCCTAGGCCATCGTCTCCAGCGCCCTGCCGACTGCAAGGATTCCCTCCGGCGCGGCGGCAAAGCCCATATGGGTGCAGTCGACCTCGATCGCCTTGTCCCGCTCCCCTGCGCGGCCTCTGGCGCATTCGGGTAGGATCACCCCGTCCCGTCGTGACCAGAGCGCGATGGTGGGCACGGGGGGCTTTTCCTCGCGCGTGCAGGGGAAAGGCGGACGGTCCACCGGAAAGCCCGAAACGAGCTGGTAGAGCCGCCATGCGTGATTGGCGCGCGGATCGCCTGAAAAGGGGGTTCCCATCGTCACCACGCCGCCGACCTTTTCCGGCGCGAACTTCGCATATTCGCGCGCATAAAGCCCGCCAAGGCTCCAGCCCACCAGAGTCACCGGCGCGCCGGTCCCCTGCCGGATCGCGTCCACGCGCGCGTCGATCTTTTCCAGACTGTCGGGACGCGGCCCGAAATTCCTGCCCATTCCCCAGTCATAGGCGTCGAAACCCGCCATGGTGAGGATATGCCGCATCCATCCCATCCGCTGTTCCGACGCCATGAGACCGGGGATTAGCAGCACCTGCCGCCCATCGCCCCTGATCTGCGAAGCCAGCGTCGCAGCCTGCGCGCGCGTGCGGGCAAGGTCGAAGGGCACGCCCAGATTGCCGATCAGATGCTGGACGGGCGGCACCAGCGTCGGGCGCGGTCCGCGCGCGAAGCGATCCTTCCAAAATCGGCTGGCATGTTGAACGGCGGGCAGCACGGCGACGACAGATCCTCATGACCCGTGCCTTGAGCGGGCGACGGGCAAAGATGACAATGTCGTGACAAACGCACCCTGCGTCCATCGGTTTCGGCGACCGCGATAAACGGTTCGTCGATTGTGACAGCGTTTTAAGGGGCGAGCGGTGAGGTCTGCGAAACTGCTGCGCCTTCGGCGCTCCGGAGCTGCCGGGGTTCCAATATGGCCGCCGTTTCGATGAGGTCGAGCGCCCGCCGCGCCTCCATGTAGCGCCGCGCCGCCTGCACCCAGCCGTCCGCGACGCGGCTTCCCGGCATGCGCTCCACTTCCGCCAGCGCCGCGCCGACGCGCCCGCCGTCGATGTAGCGCAGCGCGCGCTCCATCGCGACTTCGGGGCGGGGGGAGGGCGTGGCTTCGCGGCGGATCGTCATCAGCTCCCGCGCTTCCCTCTCCACCATGTCCCACCAGCTCGCGCCCGCCGGCGGCTTGGTCAGCCGGTCCGCGATGCCGGCCAGCCCTTCGCGCAGATCGGTGAGCGTGATCGGTTCACGTGCGGCATTGATGATCGCGGCGACCGCGCGGGGCTGCGCCTGCCCGAAGCGCAGCCGCAACTGCCCCTCGATATAGCCGAGCGGCTGCCCGCTATCGAGCGCGCGCCGGGCGGCGAAGGCGACCAGCAGCCCTTCGGCGCGGGCGGCATTACCAGACGCCGCCTGCGCTTCGACCATGATGCGGTTGAGCCTTTCCTCCAGTTGCACGACCCGCCCGTCCAGTATCTGCCCGGCCTCGGGCGACAGTGCCGCGCTGGCGGCGCTGCGCGCGGGGACGGCGGAGGGCGGCGAGGCGGGGGTGCGCTGGGCGGCGGCCTGCGGCTGTGCGCCGCGCTGCTTCTGGATGAGGGGCCAGACCCACAGGGTCGCGGCGACGCCCACGATGAAGGCCAGCAGCGTCAGGATGATGATCGGCACCGCGCTTCGCCTGCGTGCCGGGACGGCCACGGCAGCGCCGACAGCCTCCTCCTCCTCGCTCATGCCGACCCTTTCGTCACTCATCTGCTCAGTCATTCGCACAATCGGCGGGCAAGGGCCAGCATCTCGTCATCGCGCGGCCGGGCGGGGTGCGTCACGCTCGCCCAGCCGTCGCCGCAGACGCGGGCGGCCGCCGCGCCGATCGCTACGATGTGGAGACCGGCACGGGTCTCTTCGGGAAACTGCTCCGCCACCCGTTCCCCGGCGCGCGGGGAATGGACCAGCAGCACCGATCCCGGCACCGCGTCCGCTTTCAGAGCCGGGGCGGGCGGCAGCGCGATCATGCTGTAGACCGCCACGCGCGTTACATGCAGCGGCCCTGTTTCCATCGCCGCCACGGTGGTGCCCGACAGATGCAGCACCCGGCTGCGCCTTTCGTCGGCGATGCGGCGGGCTATGGCGCTGCCGTCTTCCGATCCGCTCGTCACGGCCGCAAAACCCGCCTCTTTCATCGCCTGCGCCGTCGCCTCGCCCACCGCATAGGCGGGCAGCGCCCGGTAGTGGTCGAGGCCCGCGCCCGCCAGCCGCACGCCATTGGCGCTGGTCAGCAGCAGTGCGTCGAAATGCTCGGGCGGCGGGGGTGTCCACGCGACCGCCTGCGGCGCGAAGAGCGGATGCACCGCCACGTCCAGCCCCATCGCCCGCGCCCCATCCGCCGTGCGCGAGGCGGCAGGCTCGGGGCGCAGGACGATGACCCGGCTCACCCCTCGAACAGCGCCCGCAGCGCGGGGCTTGCGCGGTCCAGCAGAGCGCGCCCGACCGCCTGCGCCGCGGCCCGGTCGGCGCGCGGCAGCCAGCATTCCTCGCGCACCGTCTCGGTCCCGTCGGGACTGATGATCTCTGCGCGCAGATGAACCTCGTCGCGCCGCATCAGCCCCAGCGCGGCGATCGGCGAATGGCAGGTGCCGCCCAGCGCCTCCAGCACCGCGCGCTCGCTCATCACGCAATCGAAAGTGTCGCCGTCGTTGATCGCGGCCAGCGCTTCCATCACCGCCCGATTGTCGCCCAGCGTCTCGATACCCACCGCGCCCTGCGACGGCGCGGGCAGCATCATTTCGACCGGGAGCGCGGCGCCCACACCCTGCTGCTCCAGCCGGTCGAGGCCCGCCGCCGCCAGCAAGGTCGCATGCACCTCTCCCGCCGCCAGCTTGGCGAGGCGGGTCGCGACATTGCCGCGGAACAGCGTGATGGTGGCGTCGGGCCGCAGCCTTTTCACCTGCGCGGCGCGGCGCGGAGAGCTGGTGCCGACCAGCGGCCGGTCTGGCAGCGCCTCGAAACTGTCCGCCCCGATCAGCCGGTCGCGCACGTCCGCGCGGGGCAGCATCGCGGCGATCCGGAACTCCGCCGGACGGATCGTCTCGACATCTTTCATGCTGTGCACGGCAAAGTCGATCGCGCCCGACACCAGCGCCCGGTCCAGCTCCTTGGTCCACAGCGCCTTGCCGCCGATGTCGGCCAGCGCGCGATCCTGAATGCGGTCGCCGCCGGTCTGAACCGTCACGATCTCGATGGCGTCCCCGCTCCAGCCATGGGCGGCCATCATCGCCTGTGCGGTCATGCGCGCCTGCGCCAGCGCGAGCGGCGATCCCCTGGTGCCCAGGCGCAACGGTCGGTCGGTGAAAAGCATATGCGGCTTGCTCTACTGCCCGGCGGCATTAGATGGAAGCGGCAATGACCGTCATTCTGGGCCTGGAATCGAGCTGCGACGAAACCGCCGCCGCGCTGGTGCGCGCGGACGGGCGCATCCTCGCGCACCGGCTCGCCACGCAGGAGGAAGCGCACCGTCCCTATGGCGGCGTGGTGCCCGAAATCGCGGCGCGCGCACATGTCGAGGTGCTGACCCCGCTGGTCGAGGCGGCGCTCGCCGATGCCGGGATGACGCTGGCAGACGTCGATGTCATCGCCGCGACGGCGGGTCCGGGCCTCATCGGCGGAGTGATGGTCGGCCTCGTCACGGGCAAGGCGCTGGCCCATGCCGCGGGCAAGCCGCTGATCGCGGTCAATCATCTGGAAGGCCACGCCCTCTCCCCCCGCCTCGCCGACCGCAGCCTGCAATTTCCCTATCTGCTGCTGCTCGTGTCGGGCGGCCATTGCCAGTTGCTCCATGTGAAGGGGCCGGGCAACTATACCCGCCTTGCCACCACCATTGACGATGCGGCAGGCGAAGCCTTCGACAAGACCGCCAAGCTGCTCGGCCTCGGCTATCCCGGCGGGCCGCTGGTGGAGAAGGCGGCGGCGCAGGGCGATCCCAGGGCGGTGCCGCTTCCCCGCCCGCTGGTCGGCACGGACGAACCGCATTTCTCCTTCGCGGGTCTCAAGAGCGCGGTGATGCGCGCGGCCCAGTCGGGCAAGTATCGCACCGAAGACATCGCCGCTTCCTTCCAGCAGGCGGTGATCGACTGCCTGATCGACCGGACCCGGCGCGCGCTGGGACGCAGCGAGGGCGTTACCGCGCTGGTCGTTGCGGGGGGTGTCGCCGCCAACGGTCCGATCCGCGCCGCGCTCGAAGCGCTGGCGGCTGGCCATGACCTGCCTTTCGTCGCGCCGCCGCTGTGGCTGTGCACAGACAATGCGGCCATGATCGCATGGGCGGGGGCGGAGCGTTATGTGGCAGGGCTGATCGACGATCTGACGGTCCCGGCCCGCCCGCGCTGGCCGCTCGACCCGGCGGCGGAAAAGGCGCGGGGAGCAGGGGTAAAGGCATGAAGGCAGGGGTCATCGGGGCAGGGGCGTGGGGCACCGCGCTGGCGCAGCTCATGGCGGCGGACGGACGCGATGTGGCGCTCTGGGCGCTGGAGCCGGAGGTCGTCGACGCGGTCAACGGCCGCCGGGAAAATCCGCTCTATCTGCCGTGCATCGCGCTCGCCCCCACGATCCGGGCGACCGGTGCGATGACGGACCTGTCGGACTGCGACCTGCTGCTCGTGGTCAGCCCGGCCCAGCATCTGCGCGCGGTCGTCGCGCAGGCTCCGGCGGGCCTGCCGCTGGTCCTGTGTTCCAAGGGGATCGAGGCGGGCACCGGCCTCCTCATGTCGCAGGTCGCGCAGGACGCGCAGCCTTCCTCGCCCATCGCCGTCCTGTCCGGCCCTACCTTCGCGCATGAGGTGGCGAAGGGATTGCCGACCGCGATCACGCTCGCCTGCGAGGATCGGGATCTGGGTCAGCGGCTCGCCGCGCGCATCGCCCGCCCGTCCTTCCGCCCCTACCTCTCCGACGATGTGATCGGTGCGGAGATCGGCGGCGCGGTCAAGAACGTCCTCGCCATCGCCTGCGGCGTCGCAGAGGGCGCGGGCCTTGGCCTCAACGCGCGCGCCGCGCTCATTTCTCGCGGCTTCGCCGAAATGACTCGGTTCGGGCTGGCGCGAGGTGCGCGGGCGGAGACGCTGGGCGGGCTTTCGGGTCTGGGCGACCTCGTCCTCACCTGTTCGTCCACCAATTCGCGCAACTTCTCGCTGGGGAAGGGGCTGGGCGAGGGGCAGAGCGCGGCGGACCTGCTCGCCAACCGCCGCACCGTGGCGGAGGGCGCGCATACCGCGCCCGTGCTGCGCGATGCCGCCCGCGCCGCCGGGGTCGAAATGCCCGTGGTGGAAGCGGTGTGCGCGCTGCTGGCCGATGCCGCGCCGCTGGGGCAGGTGATCGACGCGCTGCTCGCGCGCCCGCTGCGTCCCGAATAAGCCGTCGCGCATTCGCCCGAAACACCCTACAAGCCGTCCGCAGCGATGACCCAGGCAGAACAGCCCCTCACGGCGACGGATCGCACCCTTCCTGACGACCGGGACGATATTGCCGCACTGGCGAAGGGCGGGCGGACCAACATCTTCGGCTTCCTGCTGCGGCTGGCCGCGCGCCTGCCCTTCCTGTTCATCGCCGGACGCTGGTATGGCGCGGATGCGCTGGGACGCTTCGCCTATGCGGTGCTGGTGGTGGAGTTCGTGGCGCAGATCGCGACGCTCGGCCTCAAACGCGGCCTTGCCGGGGCGCTGGTGCAGACCGAGCGGCCCCATAGCCATGTCGTGACCGACGCCATGGTCGTGACGCTGCTTGCCGCGCTGCTGGGATCGGCGCTGCTCGTCGCCTTTCCGCAGGCGATGTTTCCGAACAGCGCGATCAACGGTCTCGACCGGCTGCTGGCGCTGACCGTCATCGCGGTCGCCGGATCGGACGTGGCGCTCGCGGCCTGCGCCTATCGCTTCGATGTCGGCGCGACCGTGCGCGCGCGCGCCGTGATCGAGCCATGGACGATCAGCATCGGCGCCTTCGCTTTCGCTTTCTATTCGGAGCGCGACGGCCTCATCCTCTCCTACGCCGTGTCGATGATCGCGGCGCTGGTCGCCTCGCTCATTCCGATGACGCGCCATTATGGCGTGCCGCGCGGCTGGCGGCCCGATCGTCTGCGGCTCTGGCGGCTGGCGCGGCGCAACCTGCCGCTCGCCGCCGCCGACGGGGTGGAGTGGGGATCGCGGCGGCTCGACATGGCGATCCTCGGCCTTTTCGTCAGTCCGGCGGTGATCGGCGTCTATTATGTGGCGCAGCAGGTCGCCTCGCTGCCGCAGAAGCTCAAGACCAGCTTCGACCCGATCCTCGGGCCGGTCATCACCCGCAACCTTGCCGAAAACAACCTTGCCGCCATCGCCCGGCAGGTCAGTCAGGTGGGCTTCTGGATCATCGCCGCGCAGGCGGGCATCGCGCTGGCGCTCGGCATTCCGGGCGAAGCGGTAATGGGCCTCGTCGGGCCCCATTTCGTCGGAGGCACGGGCGCGCTCGCCTTCCTGCTGCTGGCCGAAGTGGTCGCGGCGACGGCGGTGGTCAGCGAATCGGCGCTCGTCTACATCGCCCGGCACCGCAACCTCATGATCTCGCTCGTCATGATCGGATTGCAGGCGGCGTTCAGCTTCGCCCTGATCCTCGGCGCGCGGCGCCTGGGGCTGCCGGTCATGTGGATCGCCGCCGCGCCCGCGCTGGCGCTCTGCATCGCGCTCGGCATCAGCGCGCTGGTGAAAGCGCGGCTGCTCTCGCGCCTGCTCGACGCGCCGGTCAATGCGTGGCGCTGGCCGCTGCTGATCGCGGCGGGGGTCGCCTGCGTCGTCGGCGCGGCCTTCGTGTCCGTGCCGCCGCATTATGAGTGGGTCGAGCTTGTCTTCGGCGTCTGGGCAATCCTAGGCGCCTATGGCGTCGTCATCTGGCGCTGGGGCTTCGGCCCGGAGGATCGCACCCTGTTTCGCAAACAGAAGGCGGCGTAAGAAAGCCGCCCTCCCCTGTCGTCAGGCGAACAGGCGGTCGCGGATCACCACCAGATCGTCTTCGGGCCGCGCGCCCCAGTGCGAGATGACCTCCGCCGCCGCCGCAGCGCCGAGCGCGAGGCAGTCGGCGACCGGACGGCCGTCGATATGCGCGGCGAGGAAGCCGGACGCGAACAGGTCGCCCGCGCCTGTCGTATCGACGATCTGGCTGACCGGCGCGGCGGGCGCTTCGTAGCGAACGCCATCGACGATCGCGACCGCGCCCTGTTCGCCCCGGGTCGACACCAGCACCGGCACCTTGTCCGCGAAGCGCGCAAGCGCGGCGTCGAAATCGTCGACCTGCGCCAGAAAGCCGATTTCCCCTTCGTTCGAGAAGAGAATGTCGATCAGCCCCTGTTCGATGAGGGCGAGGAAGTCGGCGCGATGCCGGTCGATGACGAAATTGTCGGACAGGGTGAAGGCGACCTTGCGGCCCGCGCCCTTCGCCGCGTCGATGGCGGCGCGCATCGCGGCACGGGGCTGCTCGGGGTCCCAGAGATAGCCTTCGAGATAGAGGACGCCCGCCGAGCGGATCATGTCGAGGTCCAGCGCGGCTTCGGGCAGGAACTGCGACGCGCCGAGGAATGTGTTCATCGTGCGCTGCGCATCGGGCGTCACGAGGATGAGGCAGCGGGCTGTGGGCACGTCGCCCTGCATGACCGGCGTGTCGAACCGGATGCCGAGCGCGCGCACGTCATGCGCGAACACCGCGCCCAACTGGTCGTCATTGACCTGCCCGATGAAGCCGCACTTCTTGCCCAGCGCCGCAAGGCCCGCCAGCGTGTTCGCCGCCGATCCGCCGCTGATCTCCTTGGCCTGACCCATGTCGGCATAGAGGGATTCGGCCATCGCCGCGTCGATGAGCTGCATTCCGCCCTTGGTCAGCGCATGTTCGGCAAGAAAGGCGTCGTCGCTGCGCGCGAGGACATCGACGATGGCGTTGCCGATGGCGACGACGTCGAGAGTGGGGGCGGAAGCGGTCACGCAATGTCCTTCGGATGATGGCAGGAATTTTGCCGTCTCTATCGGCGGCGGCAGGTGGGCGCAACGCCGCTGATTGACGGCGGGGACGGGCAGGCGGATAGAAAGGCGATGGTTCTGAACGCTGCCCTGCGCTCCATCCCTTCGATTTTTCAGGGTGCGGCGCTGCGCCTGCTGGGCAAGACCTTGCTGCTGACGCTACTGCTGTTCGTGGCGCTGGCGGCGGGGCTGTGGGCGGCCGTCCACGAACTGCGCCTGTGGTTCGGCTGGGGCGGCGGCGGCGCGGCGGAGGCGACCGCCACGGCGGTGGCGCTGGTCGCGGCGGGCTGGCTGCTGTTCCGCGCGACCGCGATGGCGGTCATGAGCCTGTTTGCCGACGACATCGTCGAGGCGGTGGAGCGCGCCGACTATCCCCATGTCACGCCCCGCCCGGTGGGCTGGGCGGCCAGCATCCGGCTGGCGCTGCGGTCGGCGGGACGGGCTATCGGCTGGAACCTGATCGCGCTGCCTGCCTATATCCTGCTGCTGGTGACGGGCGTGGGGACGGTGGGGCTGTTCCTTGGCCTCAACGCCTATCTGCTAGGGCGGGACATGGCGGAACTGGTCGAGCCGCGCCATCCCGCACTGCCGCCCATCGGTCGCGGCAGCCGGTGGCTCATGGGCCTCGTTTCGGCGCTTCTGTTCCTCGTCCCCGTCCTCAACCTGCTTGCGCCGGTGTTCAGCGCGGCTATGGCGGTGCACATGCTGCTCGGGCGAAAGACACGGCCATGATCCCATTCCGGCTCCTGCCGCTGCTGGCGTTCAGCGCCCTCGCCGCCTGTGGCGGCGTCGTGCCGGAGCCGGGCTATACCCCGCCGCCCGCCGGGCCGCCCGCCAGCGCTTTCCTGAAGCAGGGGCCGCTGCTGGGATCGGATGCGAAGGCGCTGACCCACCTCTTCGGCCAGCCGCGCCTCGACATCCGGGAAACGACCGTGCGCAAGCTGCAGTTCGCCAACGGGCGCTGCGTGCTCGACGCCTATCTCTATGCGCCGGGCCAGGGGAAGGAGCCGGTGGTGACGCATGTCGATGCGCGCACGCCTGCCGGAGCCGATGTCGATCCGGCGGGCTGCGCGGCGGCGCTTCAGGCGAAATAGGCGGCGCCGACGCGACACTTGGCCGCGGCCGAAGTTCACACCGTTGTCGGGCTGTGCGGCGACGGAAAACCGCGCTTTTCGTGGGAGAACGCGCCTTCGACGCGCCACCCGCGCGCCGCCGAAGCACCATCGACGCGCCAGTGAAGCGACAGCGAGGCGACAGGATCAGGGCGTCAGCCGCTCCACCGCCCAGCGCGCGGCTTCGGCCACCGCCGGGTCGGGATCGGCGACGAGCGGCGCGAGGCGCGGGATCAGCGCGGGATCGCCGCTGTTGCCTGCGGCGATGGCGGCGTTGCGCACCATCCGGTCGCGCCCGATCCGCTTGATGGGGGAGCCGGAGAAAATCTCCCGAAAGGCCGCATCGTCGAGGTCGAGCAGGTCGGCGAGCGCGGGCGCGGCGAGCTCCGCGCGGCCAAGGAATGCCCGGTTCGCCGCGCCCATGTCCGCGAACTTGTTCCATGGGCAGACGGCGAGACAGTCGTCGCAGCCATAGACGCGGTTGCCGATGCCGGGGCGCATATCGTGCGGGATCGGCCCTTTATGTTCGATGGTGAGATAGGAGATGCAGCGCCGCGCATCGACGACATAGGGCGCGGGGAAAGCATCGGTCGGGCAGGCGCTCTGGCAGGCGGTGCAACTGCCGCAATGGTCGCTTTCGGGCGCGTCCGGCTCCAGCGCGATCTCGGTATAGATGGCGCCCAGGAACAGCCAGCTTCCGTGCGCGCGGCTGACGAGATTGCTGTGCTTGCCCTGCCAGCCGAGGCCCGCGCCCTGCGCCAGCGGCTTTTCCATGACGGGCGCGGTGTCGACGAAGACCTTGAGCGCCGTCGATTGCTGATCGACCAGCCAGCGGGCGAGCGCTTTCAGCGCCTTCTTGACGACATCGTGATAGTCCCTGCCCTGCGCATAGACGGACACGCGCGCGCGCTCGGGCACGTCCGCCAGCGCCAATGGGTCGCGGCCCGGCGCATAGCTCATCCCCAGCATGATGACGCTGCGCACATCGGGCCACAGGCCGCGCGGCGACCCGCGCTGCTCGGCCCGCTCCTCCATCCACAGCATGTCGCCATGATGCCCCGCGTCGAGCCAGTCGCGCAGCCGCTCCCCCGCGCCCGGCGCGGCGTCGGCGGGCGCGATGCGGCAGGCGGCGAAGCCCAGCCGCGCAGCCTCGCTTTTCAGCCGCTGTTCCAAGGTTTCTGTAGGCACGGGCACGGGTCCGGATTATCAGGATGGGATGATCGGCGATACCCCGGCCCCTGCGGCAGCCCCCTATTCCGGAAACGCGGTCGAAGGCCATGGCCTTGTCAAGAATTTCGGCAGCTTCCGCGCGGTGGACGGCATCGACATCGCGGTGCCCGCCGGCACCATCTACGGCATTCTGGGGCCGAATGGCGCGGGCAAGACGACTTTGCTGCGCACGCTGCTCGGCATCGTCGATCCGGACGAGGGGCATCGCACGCTGCTGGGCGCGGACCAGCCGCTGCGCATGGCGCGGCAGGTCGGCTATCTGCCCGAGGAGCGTGGCCTCTATCCGTCGATGAAGGCCTTTGAGGCGATCGCCTTCATGGGCGCGCTGCGCGGCCTGCCGCTTGCCGAGGGGCGCAGAAGGGCGAAGGCGATGCTGGAGGGGCACGGCATGGGCGCGTCCGTCGACAAGCCGATCCGACAGCTTTCCAAGGGCATGGCGCAGACGGTGCAACTGTTCGGCACCATCATCCACGAGCCGCGCCTGATCGTGCTGGACGAACCCTTTTCCGGTCTCGACGCCATCAATCAGGAGAAGCTGGAGGCGCTGATCCGCGAACAGGCGCGGCGCGGCGTCACCATCCTTTTTTCCACCCATGTCATCGCCCATGCCGAACGGCTGTGCGAACGCATCGCCATCGTCGCGGGCGGGCGCATCCGGTTCGAGGGGACGCCGGGGGAAGCGCGCGACCGGCTGCGTCCGCAGGTGCGGCTGCGCACCCGGACCATCGACGGCGCATGGCGGCGGGCGCTGCCGCCCGACACGATGGCGGAGGACGGCGCGTGGCATTTCGCCCTGCCCGACGAGGGGATCGAGCCGCTGCTGCGCGCCCTGATCGACGATTCGGCGGGGATCGAGAGTCTGTCGATCGAGCGGCCGGGGCTGCACGACGCCTTCGTCGCCATTGCGGGGGCGGACGCGGCGCGGGCGATGGATGCGCCGCGCGAGGGGGAGGACACATGACCGCATTGTGGCGCGCCGCCTTCGTCATCGCGCGGCGGGACTTCACCGCCGTGGTGTTTTCGCGCACCTTCCTCTTCTTCCTTCTGGGGCCGCTGCTCCCGATCCTCATCGGCTTCGCTTTCGGCGGATTGGGCGACAAGATCAGCAGCACCGACCTGCGCCCCGTGATCGGCGTCGCCATGCCCGCGCAGGACAATGCGGCGTTCGGCCGCGCGCACGGGCGGCTGGCCGAACGGATGGGGGATAAGGCTCTCGCGCGCATCCGCCTGCTTGCGCCGGCGAACGATCCGCGCGGTCTGCTCGCCCGGCCCGACAGCGGCGTGGTGGTCATCCTGACCGGCACGCTCGCCCGCCCGCTGCTGACCGGCAAGGCGGAGGATCTCGACCGGTTGCAGGGCGATGTCAGCCTGATCGCGACGGCGGCTCTGGCGGAAAGGACGCTGCATTTTGTTCCCGTCGCGCGGCAGGAGGTTGCGACCAGCATCGGCGCGCAGGCGCAGGGTCGGCTGCTGATCGGGCGGGTGGCGCAGGTCATCATGTTCTTCCTCACCATCCTGCTGGCGGGCATGATCCTGTCCAATCTGGTCGAGGAAAAGACCAACAAGATCATCGAGATACTGGCCGCCGCCGTGCCGATCGACGCGATCTTCCTCGGCAAGCTGATGGCGATGCTGGCGATGAGTTTCGTCGGTATCGCCTTCTGGGGCAGCGCCGCCTTCGCCGTTTTCGCGGCGCTGGGCGGGCATCCTGCTGCGCTGCCCGAACCTGCGGTGGGCTGGCCCGCTTTCCTGATCCTCGCGGTGCTCTATTTCGCGATGGCCTATACGCTGCTCGGTTCGCTGTTCCTCGGCATCGGGGCGCAGGCGGCGACGGTGCGCGAGGTGCAGACGCTCAACATGCCGATCACCATGGGGCAGATGCTGATCTTCTTCTTCGCGAGCTATGCGGTCGAGCATCCCGGATCGCATGCGGAAATCGCCGCCTGCATCTTTCCGTGGAGTTCGCCCTTCGCGATGATCGTGCGCGCGGGGCAGGAGTCGGCGCTGTGGCCGCACCTCGTCGCGCTCGTCTGGCAGGCGCTGTTCGTCGGCCTCATCATCCGGGTGGGCGTGGTCCTTTTCCGCCGCCATGTGATGCAGTCGGGCGGGCGCTGGTGGAAGAATCTGTTCAGGCCGGCGACAGGGTAAGTCGGGCATATCCGCCCGATGAACCGGCGGCATTTTCTGGCAGGACTGGCGGGCGGCGCGGGCGCGCTGGCGCTGTGGCAGGCGCTGCCGGGCGAGGCGCGCGCGGCCTTCCCCTATCGGCTGACGGACGCGGAATGGCGCAAAAAGCTCAGCCCCTGGGCCTATAAGGTGCTGCGCCAGCAGGCGACCGAATATCCCTATAGCAGCCCGCTCAACACGGAGCATCGCAAGGGCGTCTTTTCCTGCGCGGGATGCGGGCAGAAGCTGTTCGACGCGAAAACCAAGTTCGACAGCGGCACCGGCTGGCCGAGCTTCTGGGCGCCGCTGCCGCGCGCGGTGGGAACGAGCCGGGACTTCGACCTCGGCTACCCCAGGACCGAAGTCCATTGCGCGCGGTGCGGCGGCCATCTGGGCCATGTGTTCGACGATGGGCCAAAGCCGACGGGCCAGCGTTACTGCATGAACGGCGTGGCGATGGCGTTCACTGCTGCCTGATGCGGTAGAGGCGCAGGGGCGCTTTCACCGGCACCGGCTCCAGCCATTCGGGCGCCTGTCCCCGCGCCAGCGCGGCAGCCAGTCCGCGCGGATTTTCCTTCGCATAGCCGCGTAGCTCGGTGAGGCCGTCGCACGCCACGACATAGGCGGCGCCGGTGCGGCCGATGACGCCGCGCGCGGCATCCGGCGCATCGACGAAGCCGTCGATCACGGCGGTGATGCCCGCCGCGTTGCGATGATGCGCGGTGCCGATGACGCGGTGGCGCGTCTGGACGAGGATGTCCGGTCCCATGTCGAGCGGCGCGAACAGCGTCGCGGGCGGCAGGCCCTTAAGCGGCGCGAGCACGCGCGCAGCGCGGCAGTTGACCGCAGACTTGCCCGGATCGTCCTTCGCGGTGACGGCGGCCCATGCGGAGCAGAGGCCGACCGGCGTCAGCAGCATCAGCGCGACCGATCCCGGCACGCGCACCCAAGCGCGGCTGTCCGCCTGCGCGTGGCGGAAGGCCGTGAGGATGGCCCAGGCGATGCCGGGCAGCGCGAAGACATGGGCGACCGACAGCGCGCGCATCACCATGACCGACACGGCCGTCGCGCCCGCGAGGAGCGCGGCGACCACCAACCAGCGCGCGCGGCTTTCGCCCTGCGCGCGGTGAGCGGCGAGCAGCGTCGATGTCATGCCCAAAAGCGCGGGCAGCAGGATGACGCCCTGCAGCGCGCGGCTCTGTTCCCAGACCGGGCGGCCCTCCATGACCTGCAGATACCAGAGGCGGTAGGCGACCGGGCCGAGCGCGGCGAAGGGATCGCCGGTGAGGCAGGGGCCGCCGGTAATCGCGAAGAGCGCCAGCGCCGCGCCGCCGCCGAGCATGGCGACGGTCAGGCGGCGGGGGGCGCTGTGCAGCCCGGCCACCCTTGCGGCGAGCGCCACCGTCGCCGCCATCAGCGCGAGCGGCCAGACATAGGCGGCGGACAGGGCATCGCAGGCGCGGGTGAGCGCGGCGTCCGGCCCCCGCAGCAGGACGAGCAGCGGCAGAGCGCTCCCGCCCAGCGTGACGGCATAGGCGACGAAGCGCGGCGCTTCGTCCCGTGCGACCCAGTGGCGCAGCGCGAAGATCGCGCCGAACAGCGCCGCATAGGGCAGCGCCTCGCTGGAAATCTGGAGCCAGAGAGCGACCGCCAGCCCGGCGACGATCCCGCCGCGCCGGGCGCGCGAATCGAGTGCGCCCGCCAGAGCCACCGTCGCCAGCAGGATCTGCCAGCCATGATGGTCGATGCGCAGCGGCGTGAACTGGACGAGGACGGTCGGCGTCGCGCAGAGCAGAACGACTGCGCCCAGCGCGATCCGTTCCCCCGCCAGCCGCCGCGCGGCGACGAACAGCGCCGCCACAAGCCCGCCCAGCAGCAGCAGCGGCGTCAGGATGAGCGCGGCCAGTTCCGCTCCCGCGCCGCCCAGCAACAGGCGCAGCATCAGGATGAGCGCGGCGATGGGCATGTCGACGATGCGGCTCCAGTGCATCGGCCCGCCGAAGGGCGGATTGACCCGATGCTGGCTCACGTCCCAGAAGGCCTGTCGGCTGATCCAGTCGCGCACCTGCGCCAGCCGCATCGCATCGTCCGGGTCTTTGAAACCCAGCGCGGCATAATCGCTACGGAACAGCCACAGCATGACCGCGCAGCAGGCGAGCCACGCGATCAGCGCCCAGACGGCGGGCCTGCGAACCTCAGGCGCGGGCGAAGACGCCATAGCGGCGGATCGCATAGACGGCGAGGAAGCTGACCGGCACGGCCAGCGCCCTGGCGGTCGCGGGCGGCAGGCCGAGGGCGGTGAAGCCGCCGACAAGCAGGGTGGTGACGGCAAGGCCGACGAGCGCGCTGAGGGCAAAGCCGGCGCATTGCGCGGGCGAGGCGTCGCCGCCGCGCAGGAAGACGAAACGGACGCTCAGCAGCCAGTGGAGCAGCAGACCCGCGCAATAGCCCATCGCCGCCGCGCCCATCGGCCAGACGCCCGCACGGCTCATGCCCAGAAAGACGAGGAAATCGCAGGCCAGCGCGCAGACGCTCGCCATCAGATAGCGCGCGAAGATCATCTTCGGCAGCAGGATCGCCATCGCCTTCGCCATGGGATCAGGCGGCCCGGAGCCGCGCGGGCACGGCGCGCACGCTGTTCAGGGCAGCCTGCGCATCGGCGTCGGCCGCGATCTGGCCTTCATCGCCCGCCTCATGATATTCGGCGTCCTCGTTGACGCTCCATACATCGTGGATGCGCGCCCCTGCGACGATGTTGCGGACGGTCAGCATCGCCGTCATCATCGCATGGTCCTGATTATTATAGCGGTGCATGCCGTTGCGCCCGACCATGTGGAGCGTGGGATAGCGCGCCTCCAGTTCAGTGCGCATGGCGAGCACATTGGCGGCATAGGCGTCATCGTAGACCGGATAGGCCTTTTCCTGCCGCACGACCGCGCCGCCGACCACATCGCCGGGCTGGCACAGACCCAGCGTCGCCATTTCGCGCGTGGCGAGCGCGATGAGATCCTCGTCGGAAGAGGCCCACAGGCCGTCGCCTTCGAAGCAGAAATATTCAAGGCCCACGCAGGCGAGACTGGAGTCGGGCACCATTTCAGGCGACCAGCTCCGGAAATTCTGGATGCGGCCGACCTGCACCTTCGAATCGTGGATGTAGATCCAGTTGTCAGGGAAAATATCCTCGCCCTTCACCATCAGCGCGACGGTCAGGAAGTCGCGATATTTGAGGTCCATCGCTTCAGGCAGGGTCGCGGGCAGCGGATGGATGCGCGCGGCGAGTTCCCGCATCGGCGCGGAGGAGATGACATGGGCGGCGTTGATCGTCACGTCGCCGTCCGGTCCCTGCGCCACCAGCCGCCAGCGGCCGTTCGCCTGATCCTCTTCCAGCCGCTTGAAGCTGTGCGCCATCAGCACGCGGTTGCCGCCCGCCACCACGTGATCGCGCGCGGCGTCCCACATCATGCCGGGGCCAAGGCGCGGATAGCGGAAGGTTTCGAGCAGCGTCTTGGTCGCCATGCCGTCATTGGGCTTTTTGTTGAGGCCGAGGCTGCGCTTGAGCCCGTCCTTGACCGCGCCCCAGAGCGACAGACCCTTGATGCGCTGCGCCGCCCAGTCCGCCGACATCTCGTCGCAGGGCATGCCCCACACTTTTTCGGTGTAGGTTTTGAAGAAGATCGAGAAAAGCCGGTGACCGAAGGCGTTGACGGTCCAGTCCTGGAAGGAGCGGACATGGCGGTTGGGAAACAGCTTCGCCTTCGCGAAACTCGCCATGCAGAGGGTCGAGCGCCAGACGCCGAGGTTCCACAGCGCCTCGAACGCGCGCAGCGGATAGCTGTAGAATTTGCCCTCATAATAGATGCGGCTCATGCGCGGGCGCTGGATGAAGTCGTGCGGCAGGATCTCGTTCCACAGATCGACGACCTGCTGCGACTTGGAAAAGAAGCGGTGCCCGCCAATGTCGAAACGGAAGCCGTCATGCTCCACCGTCCGGCTGATGCCGCCGACATAGGTCGGGTCTTTCTCGATCACCGTGACGGAAAGACCCTGTTTGGTCAGGAGATAGGCGGCGGTCAGCCCCGCCGGGCCCGCGCCGATGATGGCGACATCCACGGCGGCATCCACGGGGCGTTCGGTGCGCGGCATGACAGGCTGGTCCTCGGGCTGGTCCTTCATGCCTGCCGGAGTGAAGGAAATCCTCTAAGGACTGGTTAATGGCCGGTAAGGATGGCGCGCTCGTCCAAAAGGAAAGGGCCGCTCCGCCGGTGCGGAACGGCCCTTGATCCTGCGCGAAGGCGCTGCTTCAGCCGAAGCGCTGCGCCAGCGTGTTGAGATCGCTGCGCGCGCCGCCGATGGCTTCGCCATAGCAGGTGCGGTAATCGTTGGTGACGGGCATGATCGAACCGCTGACATAGCCGCAGACCTGCTTCGACGCGCGGATCAGACGATAGTCGGCGCGGCGCAGATCGGACTGATTCGCAAGGTTGAGGTCGGTCAGCGACACGGTGACGGAGCGGGTCTGCGCGCCGGTGCTGCCATCGACGATCACGTCCATGTCGGTGCTGCCGGCGCTCGCGATGCCGGGAAGCGAAAGGGCGAGAGTGGCGGCCATCGCCACCAGCATCTTCTTGGTCATCCAAAATCTCCTGTCGAACGAATGTTTCGCCCCACGTCTGACATGGAAGCAGGGTCATGCCCTAAATAAGTGCACGCCCTGTGCTTGAAAAGAGGCCACTTTCAAGAAAATGGCGGTTTTCCGCGCTTTTTGCGCCTGCGAAGATTAACGGTGCAGGCGGATCAAGGACTTAGTGGCGGAAATGCCGCATGCCGGTGAAGACCATGGCGAGGCCCGCTTCGTCCGCCGCGGCGATCACTTCGTCGTCGCGGATGGACCCGCCCGGCTGGATCACGGCGGTGGCGCCCGCCTCGACCGCCGCCAGCAGCCCGTCGGCGAAGGGGAAGAATGCGTCGGACGCTACGGCCGAGCCGATGGTGCGCGGCTGCGCCCAGCCCGCTTTCTCCGCCGCGTCCTTCGCCTTCCACGCGGCGATGCGCGCGGATTCGAGCCGGTTCATCTGGCCCGCGCCGACGCCTGCGGTGCTGCCGTCCTTCGCATAGACGATGGCGTTCGACTTCACATGCTTGGCGACCGTCCAGGCGAAGAGGCAGTCGCTGAGTTCCTGATCGGTGGGCGCGCGCTTCGTCACTTGCCTGAGCTGCTCGCGCGTCACGCGGCCATTGTCGCGGCTCTGCACCAGCATCCCGCCCGCGATGCTCTTCATCTGGAGGCCGGGGCGTGCCGGATCGGGCAGGTCGCCGGTCAGCAGCAGGCGCAGATTCTTCTTCTTCGCGAAGATCGCCTTGGCGTCCTCGTCCGCGTCGGGCGCGGCGACGACTTCGGTGAAGATGCCGCTGATCGCTTCGGCGGTGGGGCCGTCGAGCGGGCGGTTGACCGCGATAATGCCGCCAAAGGCCGACACGCTGTCGCAGGCGAGCGCCGCCTCATAGGCTTCGATCAGCGTTTCGCCGGTGGCGACGCCGCAGGGATTGGCGTGCTTGACGATCACCACGGTCGGCGGCCCGTCGCGGAACTCGCTCACCAGTTCGAGCGCGGCGTCGGCGTCGTTGTAGTTGTTGTAGCTCAGTTCCTTGCCCTGCACCTGCCGCGCCTGGGCGATGCCGTTCGCCGAAAGGCCGACCGGCAGATAGAGCGCGGCGGACTGGTGCGGGTTCTCGCCATAGCGCAGCGTCGCGTCCAGCCTGCTGGAGACCGAGAGGCTTTCGGGGAAGGCCATGCCCTGATCGGCGAAGGCGAACCAGCTTGCGATCGTCGAATCATAGGCGGCGGTCGCCGCATAGGCCTTGGCCGCCAGCATCCGGCGGAAATCATAGCTGGTCGCACCGGCCTTTTCGGCCATTTCCGCGATCAGCCGGGCATAGTCGGCGGGATCGGTGACGATCGCCACGCTCTCGTGATTCTTGGCGGCGGAACGGACCATCGACGGCCCGCCAATGTCGATATTCTCGATGATCTCCTCGCGCTCCGCGCCCTTCGCGACGGTCGCGGCGAAGGGGTAGAGGTTGACGACGACGAGGTCGATCGCGCCGATTGCGTGCTCGTCCATCGAGGCGACATGTTCGGCATTGTTCCGCACCGCGAGCAGGCCGCCATGCACCTTGGGATGCAGCGTCTTGACCCGCCCGTCCATCATCTCGGGAAAGCCGGTGAGGTCGGAAATATCCTTCACGTCGAGACCCGCCTCGCGCAGCGCCTTCGCCGTGCCGCCGGTCGACACCAGCTCCACCCCGTGCGAGCCGAGCGCCTTGCCAAGCTCCACAAGGCCGGTCTTGTCGGACACGGACAGAAGGGCGCGCTTGATGGTGACGTCGGTCATGGAAGGGCTTTCTCCGGAGGGGCAGGCTGGCTTGCGCGGTCCCTTAAGGGCAGATCGGGCAAAAATACAGTCCCGGATGTGAGGGGACGGCCCCTCTTCACCCCATCCGCTTGAACAGCCAGCCGATGTTCGATCCGCCGGGCAGCGCTTCGCCGGTCACGACGAGCTGGCGCGTGGGATGGGGGCGCCCGTCGCCGTCGACCCAGAGGCTTTCCTCGACGCTCAGCACGCCCGCGCCGGTGCGGAACTGCCACATCACGCCCGAATCGATGCGCAGCACCGCGCCCTGACTGTCGGCGGTCAGCGTCGGCTCGACGCCGGGCGCAAGGTGGAAGCGGAGCTGCACCGGCTGGCGCTGCGGCTTGCGGCGGCGCTCGGCGGGGGTGAGCATGTCTTCGCCGCGCACTTCGCGCCCGTCGCCGCTCACCATCAGCAGGCGGCGGTGGACATAGCCCATGCGCCGGACATAGCCGTCATGGCTGATGTCGATGCGGCTGCCATTGTCGGTTTCCTGCCGCGTCAGTTCGACCTCGGTGACGCCCCTGCCCAGCGTGCCGTCGGGCAGCAGCGCGGTCGAATTGCTGTCGTTGAGCACGAGAGTGCTGTGCGCGGCGGTGGTGCGCAGCCCCTGCGCCAGATCGCGCGGCACCCATGCGCCTTCCAGCGCCGCGCCGCCGCAGTTGACGATGAGGCGCTGCGACCCGTCGCTGATCTCGACCGCGCCGGTCGAGGCGCAGCCCGCCGCCGCCAGATGCGCGACCGGCGGGGGCGCGGCATCGACCTGCACGACGGTCGCGCCCGCCGCGATCCGCTGATAGCCCCAGTCGCGCGCCTGCCGCAGCGGACGGGCGCGCACCCGGCTTGCCTCCACCACCGCGCGCACGATGTCCGGGGCAATCGCACCCGCCCCCTGCCAGCTTCCGAGGCCACCGTCGCCATGGGCGAGGCCGAGCAGCGCAGGGACCGCGCGCGTCAGCGCGTCGGCGATGCAGGGCGGCGGCGTTTCGCGCCGCACCTGATAGACCGCCTGCACCATGGTGAGCAGCATCACCGCTTCCATCTGCGCCAGCGGGGATCGCGACACGATGCCGCCATCGGCGTGGAAGCCGCTGTCGATGGCGCGCTTCATCCCCGCCTCGCCGAAGATGCGGCGCGCTTCGCCGCCGGGGATCAGCAGCGCGGCAGCGAGGATGCCGCCCCATGCGGCAAGGCGCGGCAGGCCCATCGGCGCCTTGTCGGCGCTGCGGTCGAGATGCCGGGCGGTGCGGGCGATGCAGTTGAGCACGAGCGAGCGGTAGACGAGATCGCCTGACGACAGGATCAGCGGCGCATGCGCGGTCCAGAACAGCAGTCGCCAGCCCGCATTGTCCGCCCGCCATGCCGGTTCGCTGGGCGTTTCATGATGCGCGTCGAGCCATTTGCGCATGATGCTTTCGGCGATGGGCGCGCCCTGCTCGCGGTTGGCGCTGGCCGCCAGATCGCGCAGCCAGCGGAAGCCGTGCAGATAGTCGGTAAAGGGGGCAGGCAGGTCGGTGCGGGCGAAATCGAGCGAGGCGATAATCTGCTTCTGCCCCCGGAACAGCAGGTAGCCCGCCCGCATCGCCGCGCCCGCGCGCGGGTCGCCGGGCACGGCGTCGTCGGGCACGGCCAGCAGCTTGAGCGGATATTTGCCCTTCAGGCGGCGGCCATGGATCGGCGTCTTCCAGCTCAGCAGGTAGAACTGGTTGGCGATCCGCTGCGCCAGCGACAGCCCCTTGTCATCCGCGACGCGGATGAGCCGCTTGCCCTGCTCGATGCCGTCCTCTTCCGGTTCGTCGGGAAGAGTGTGGCCCTTGCGGGCGGGGAGGCGGCGGGCTTCGTTCACCCGCCCCGCAGCGCCCGGATATTGTCGGCATAGGCCGATGGCCCGCCGCGGAAGGTGGCCGTGCCCGCGACCAGCACGTCCGCGCCCGCCGCGATGGCCTGCGGCGCGGTGATCAGGTCGATGCCGCCGTCCACCTGCAGGCGGATGTCGCGGCCCGACTTTTCGATCATTTTGCGGATCGCTTCGATCTTGCGGAGCTGGCTGGGGATGAAGCTCTGCCCGCCGAACCCCGGATTGACGCTCATGACGAGGATGAGGTCGACATCGTCGATCAGATAGTCGAGCATCTTGGCCGGGGTGCCCGGATTGAGCACCACGCCCGCCTTCACGCCCAGCGACCTGATATGCTGGACGGTGCGGTGGATGTGCGGTCCCGCTTCGGGATGGACGGTGATGATGTCCGCGCCCGCGCTCGCGAAGGCGTCGAGATAGAGATCCACCGGCGAAATCATCAGATGCACGTCGAACGGCTTTTTCGTGTGCGGGCGCAGCGCCTTCACCACCGCCGGGCCGATGGTGATGTTGGGCACGAAATGCCCGTCCATCACGTCGATATGCACCCAGTCGCAGCCCGCTTCGTCGATGGCGCGCACTTCCTCGCCCAGACGAGCGAAATCGGCGGAGAGGATGGAGGGTGAGATGAGGACGGGACGGGTCATGTGACCGTTCGCCTTAGTGCCCGTCCGGCACAAGGGCAACGGGGATTTTCGGCGATTCGAAAGGGGGCGGGCCGCGACCGGCCAACCTCTTCAAAGCATGACGAAAATGGTGGGGTCCAGCTTGTGCGACAGGTGCGCGTCGGGGGGCAGGAGCTGCTTGGCGCCATGCAGCGCGATCACCTCGCCCTGCGCGTCCAGCACCGGGGCGGCGACCAGCCGCATCGCGCAGCGTCCGCCGTCCGCCCGGTCGATGTCCACGTCCAGCGTGAAGCCGCGCCTGTGGCTGATCGCATAGGCGCGCAGCCGCTCCATCGCATCGCGCGAGTCCGGGGCGTAGAGGGACGCGGCATGGGCACGGGCGACCGGCGATCTGCGTTCCAGCCCGAACAGGTCGTAGACGCCCGCCGTCCAGCTCAGCCGCTCATCGGGCAGGTCGCAGCGCCAGAGGCCAAGGCCGCGCTCCGCCAGCGCCTCCTCATTCTCCGACACGTGCGGATCGAGCAGGGCGGTCGACAGATGCTCGCGCAGGTCGAACAGCGGCCAGCTATGATTGAGGGGTAGCGGCTCGACCGGACGCATGCGACTCCTTTCGTTACGGCTGCGATCATAGCGCAGTCGCGTTAAGAATCTCTATGGCTCTTTTGTCAGGGCAGCGATGAAGAAGCCGTCCGTGCCGCCCTGCGCCGCCAGCGTATCGGGCAGGGTGCGCAGCCAGCCCTCGGGTGTGGGCGCGATGCCGCCGGGCAGGGTGGCGGCGTCCGGCGTCGCCAGCGTAAAGTCGCTCCGGTTCTCGAGAAAGCGGGCGATCTGATCCTCCCCCTCCGCCCGTTCGAGCGAGCAGGTGGCATAGACGAGCCGCCCGCCCGGCTTCACCCAGTCGGCGGCGCGGGCGAGCAGTTCGGCCTGCAATTCTGCCAGCTCCGCGATCTGGCGCGGGCCGATGCGATGGAGCACGTCCGGGTGGCGGCGGTAGATGCCGGTGGCGGAGCAGGGCGCGTCGAGCAGCACCGCATCGACCGGCTCATCGGGCTGCCACTGGCGCAGGTCCGCCTGCACGACCTGTGCGGCAAGGCCGGTGCGCGCGAGATTCTCCGACAGCCGCTCCAGCCGCTTCTTCGACTGGTCCACCGCCGTCACCTGCCAGCCCGCCGCCGCAAGCTGCATCGTCTTGCCGCCCGGCGCGGCGCAGAGGTCGAGCGCGACGCGCCCCTCGCCCGCGCCCAGCAGCCGCGCCGCGCACGAGGCGGCGATGTCCTGCACCCACCAGGCGCCCTGCGCAAAGCCCGGCAGGTCGGGGATGGCGACGCCTTCGGGCAGGCGGACATGGCCGGCGGCGAAGGATGTGCCGCCCGTTTCGGCTGTCCACTTCGCTGTCTCGTTCATGTCGCGCAGGCCGATGTCGACCGGGGGCCGCACCGCGTAGGCGCTGGCTGCCGCCAGAGGCATCGCCGCGCCCCATTGCGCCGCCCAGCGTTCGGCAACCTGCGCCGGGAGCGTCGGCGGATCGGGCAGCAGCGGCTCCGCCCGCGTCACCGTGCCGAATACGCCATGGACGAGCCTGCGCGGCCCGCCGTCCACCAGCGGCAGTGCGGTCGCGATCGCGGCGTGGGGCGGGGTGTCGAGTTTCAGCGTCTGGGCGAGCGCGATGCGCAGCACCATGCGCGCTTTCGCATCGTCGGGCAGAGGCTGTTTGGTTGCGCCGTCGATCAGCGCGTCGAGATCGGGCAAATGGCGCAGCACCTCGGCGGCGATGGCGTGCGTGAGCGCCCGGTCCTCGCGCGGCAATCCCTGCGCCGCGCCGTGCAGCGCCAGTTCCAGCGCCTCCCCTCGGCGCAGCACCGCGTCGAGCAGCCGGAGCGCCGCACGCCGGGCGGGCAGGCCGGGAACATCGTCAGGGCGGGGAGAAGGGCGGCGGCGAGGGGGGCGGGGCATCGGCGGCCCCTACGCGCTTTCGACGTCAAAGAAAATGGGCGCCGCCCATGCCGATGGCGATGAACAGCGCGATCCAGATCAGGACGCCGATCACGAGCGCGACCCAATCCGATGGTTCGGGACGCGCCGCCTCGCCCTTGGGCACGGCTCGCAGCGAGGAGGGAATGTGCCATTGGCCCAATGTCCCGATACGGATGGTCCTGCGCCCTACGCCATGGAAGAAGCGGGCGGTGTGGCGCGAGAAAATATGGTCGAACGCCACCTCAACGACCAGCCCGCCCACCTGCCGGACGACGAAGTCCGCCGCTTCTGCGGCAATTTCGTCCAGCGGCATCAGCGCCCGTTGGGATCGAGCGCGCTGCGGCTGCGGCGCGCGGGGGCTGCGGGCGAAAGAGCCGATGTCCGCTGCATCGCCGTCGGAGGAGCGGCAGGCGCGCCCATGTCCGCTGCGATATCCTGCAACGCCGCGATGCGCTTTTCGGTCGCGGGATGGGTCGAGAAAAGTTCGCTCACATGGGTCGGCACGATGTAAAGCTGCGCGGTGGCGGGGTTGCGCTCCACCACCGGGTTGGGGATCGCCTGCGCCGCGCCGGAAATCTTCGCCAGCGCCGATGCCAGCGCGCGCGGATTGCCGCTGATCTCCGCGCCTGCGCGGTCCGCGCCATATTCGCGCGTGCGGCTGATCGCCATCTGCACGATCATCGCGGCGAAGGGGGCGACGAACACCGCCAGCAGGCTGGCCGCCATATTGCCATGGCCTTCGCGCTCCCCGCCGCGAAAGAAGAGGCCGAAATTGGCCAGCATCGAAATCGCGCCCGCGACGGTCGCCACCATCGTCATGATGAGCGTGTCGCGATTTTTCACATGGCCCAGCTCATGCGCCATCACGCCCGCGACTTCCTCGCGGCTCAGCATCGAAAGCAGGCCGGTGGTCGCGGCGACGGCGGCGTTTTGCGGATTGCGGCCGGTGGCGAAGGCGTTGGGCGCATCCTGGTCGATCACGTAGACGCGCGGCATCGGCAGCCCGGCGCGCTGCGCCAGTTCCTGCACCAGAGCGTAGAAATCCGGCGCGCTCGCGGCGTCCACTTCGCGTGCATTGTGCATGGAAAGGACGATGCGGTCGGCATTCCAGAAGGTGAAGAGGTTCATGCCCGCCGCCACCAGCAGCGCGATGACCGCGCCGCCGCTGCCGCCCAGCGTATAGCCCAGCGCCATGAACAGCGCCGTAAGCGCCGCCAGCAACATGGTCGTCTTCATCCCGTTCACTTGCAAAGCACTCCTTCCCCGCCCAGATAGCGAACCGACGATGAATATGGGGTTGATCGGCCCCGCCCGCAATCGACCCGCCCGCAATCGAAAGGCCGCGCTCATGGGAACCTTCAACGGCAAGCGCCCGGCGCATGTAAAGCCGCCCGCGCATCTTTCCAAAAGCCCGCCCGTCCCCGCCCCCGATCCGGTCGAGGCGCCCTCCCGCAATGCGGAAGAACTCAGCCCGACCCGCTATGGCGACTGGGAGCGGAAGGGAATCGCGATAGATTTCTGACACTTCCCGCCACGCTTCGCCGACGATTTGGCACGATTGACGATGGATCGTGCCGCGGGCGCGAGGAGCCTCGGGCCGCGCTCTGGCCATTTCCGCCCGCCGCTGTGCACACCGCCATCTGTCGAGGGAGGCGAAGAGCGTGGGTGTGCAACTGGTTCATGACATGACGACGAAGGCGGTTTCGGACTATGCGCCGGAAGACGCGGCGCTGCTGTGCGCGGTGGGGCGGCTGGTGTGTGCGTGGACGATGCTGGAGCAGAGTCTGGAAACCAAGATCGGGCTGATGCGCGATGCGATGGGCGACATCCGCACCGTGGGCGCGCGCACGCGGCCCAGCATGGCGAAGCTGATGACCGAACTGCGCACGATGGTCGCCATGCGCGACCGCCGCAACGCCAGCGCGCTCACCGAAATTTCGGAGATAGAGCGCGACATGCAGCGGATCGACCGCTTCCGCGCGCTTATAATCCAGGGATTTCACCAGCCCGCCGAGGGCGGCTTCACCTGCCGCGACGGACGCAACAACCTCCAGCATATCGCGCTGCACCAACTGGAGGCGGAGATCGCATCGCTCGAAACCATCGCCAGTCGCCTGCTCGCCGTCTGATCCGCCTGCTCCGGCCCGCTTGACCTTTTTCGCAGGTGCGGCAAAGACAGCGCAACTGCGTCTACAGGGGATTCGACCTTGACCAAGCCTATTCGCAAAGCCGTGTTTCCCGTCGCCGGTCTCGGTACGCGCTTCCTGCCCGCGACCAAGGCGGTGCCCAAGGAACTGCTGCCCGTCGTCGACCGTCCGCTGATCCAATATGCCGTGGACGAGGCGCGCGAGGCGGGAATCGAACAGTTCATCTTCGTCACCGGCCGTGGCAAGGGCGCGATCGAGGATTATTTCGACATCGCCTTCGAATGCGAGACGCTGCAACGCGAGCGTGGGAAGGACATTTCCGCGCTGGAGGGCACGCGGCTCGATCCGGGCAACGCTGTGTTCCTGCGCCAGCAGGAATCGCTGGGCCTCGGCCACGCCATCTGGTGCGCGCGCGACATCGTGGGCGACGAACCCTTCGCCATCCTGCTGCCCGACGAATTCATGAAGGGCGAAAAGGGCAATGGCTGCATGAAGCAGATGGTCGACGCCTATGAAAAGGTCGGCGGCAACCTCGTCTGTGCGCTGGAAATCCCGATGGACCAGACGCCGAGCTATGGTGTGATTGATCCGGGCGCGCGCGACGGCGCGCTGACCGAAGTCAAGGGTCTGGTCGAAAAGCCCAAGCTCGGCACCGCGCCGTCCAACCTCATCCTGCCGGGGCGCTACATCCTCCAGCCCGAGGTGATGAAGATCCTCGCGACGCAGGAAAAGGGCGCGGGCGGCGAGATCCAGCTTACCGACGCCATGGCCGCGATGATCGGAAAGCAGCCCTTCCACGGCGTGACGTTCGACGGCCGCCGTTTCGACTGCGGGTCGAAGGCGGGTTATATCGAAGCCAATCTGGCGCTTTCGCTGGAGCGCGACGACCTACGCGACCATATCCGCGCCTTCGCGGCGGAAGAACTGGCGCGCTGAGGCGGGCCGATTGAATCATCCTCCCCTTGAACGGGGAGGATTTTCAATCTCCGAAATCGTTCAGAACGGCACTTCGTCGTCCAGATCATTGTCGAAGTTCGGCCCGCCCGCGCGGCCGCCGCTGCCCTGCGAGCGTCCGCCGCCGAAGCCGCCGCCGCCCTGACCCCCGCTCTGGCCACCGCCCGATCCGCCGCCGAAATCGTCATAGTCGCCGCCGCCAAAGCCGCTCGACCCGCCGCTCCAGTCGGAGACGCCCTGGCCGCGCCCGCCGCCGCCGCCCTGACCGCCGCCCGCGCTGTCGAGCATGGTCAGGACTGCGCCCGGACCCTGCACCATCACTTCGGTCGAATAGCGGTCATTGCCGTTCTGGTCCTGCCACTTGCGGGTGCGGAGCTGGCCTTCGATGTAGATTTTGGAGCCTTTGCGCAGGAAGCGCTCGGCCACCCCGACCAGCCCTTCGCCGCCGATGACGACGCTGTGCCATTCGGTGCGCTCCTTGCGCTCGCCGGTCATGCGGTCCTTCCAGCTTTCGG
The DNA here is from genome assembly GCF_003967075.1 of Sphingobium amiense. NCBI lineage: Bacteria > Pseudomonadati > Pseudomonadota > Alphaproteobacteria > Sphingomonadales > Sphingobiaceae > Sphingobium > Sphingobium amiense. Next base: position 3,224,018 of record NZ_AP018664.1, on the reverse strand, counting down.
ACGTGGCGATGCGCAGATTGCAGATCTTGCCGCCGTTCTGGAAGCTCTTGACCTCCGGGTCCGCGCCCAGATTGCCGACCAGAATGACCTTGTTGACCGAGCCTGCCATGATTCCTCCGCTGCGTTGATCGGCCCTTATAGTCCCGCTGCGGTCGCGGTCCAGTAGGTGACGCCCGCCGCGACATAGGCGAGCGCGAAGAGGTAGCCGACCATGAACAGCGGCCATTTCCACCCGTTCGTTTCGCGCCGCGTGACCGCGATGGTCGAAATGCACTGCGGTGCGAAGATGAACCATGCGAGGAAGGCGAGCGCGGTGGGGAAAGGCCACTGGCGCTTGAGCCGGTCGCCAAGGCTCTGCGTCATCGCCGCCTCGTCATCGCCCGCGTCGATCGAATAGACGGTGGCGAGCGCCGAGACCGACACTTCCCGCGCCGCCATGGCGGGGATCAGCGCCAGCGAGATGTCGCGGTTGAAGCCGACCGGCGCCAGAACCACCTGCAGGCCGTTGGCGATTCGCCCCGCAATCGAATGATCGACCTGGCTTGTGGCATCGCCGTCGGGCACGCGCGGGAAGCTCAGCAGCAGCCACAGGATCATGGTGGACGCGAAGATGATCGTGCCCGCACGCTTGAGGAAAATGACCGCGCGCTGCCACAGGCCGAGCACTATGTCCTGCGGGCGGGGCCATTGATATTTGGGCATCTCCATCAGGAATCCGCCGCTCGCCCCTTTTGTGACGGTGAGGCGCAGCACCAGCGCCACCAGCATCGCGCCCACGATCCCCGCGAGATAGAGGCAGAAGAGAACGAAACCCTGCAGGCCGATGCCGTAACCGATGTCGCGCGCGGGGATGAACGCGCCGATGATGAGGGCGTAGACGGGCAGCCGCGCCGAACAGGTCATGAGCGGCGCGATCAGGATGGTGGTCAGGCGATCCCGCGGGTCGGCGATGGTGCGGGTCGCCATGATGCCGGGCACGGCGCAGGCAAAGGAGGAGAGAAGCGGGATGAAGGCCCGGCCCGACAGGCCGACCTTCGCCATCAGGCTGTCCATCAGGAAAGCGGCGCGGACCATATAGCCCGTCGCTTCCAGCATCAGGATGAAGAAGAAGAGGATCAGGATCTGCGGCAGGAACGCCACGACCGATCCCACGCCGTTGATGACGCCGTCCACCAGAAAGGACCGCAATATCCCGTCGGGCAGCGCGTCGCGCGTGGCCGCTGCGGCGCTGTCGGCCAGCCCCTCGATCATCGCGATGGGCGCTTCGGACCAGGCATAGACCGCCTGGAACATGATGAAGAGCAGCCCCAGCAGCAGGACGAGGCCCGCCACGGGATGCAGCGCCACCCGGTCCACCGCCGCCGTCAGCCGGCGCGAGGGGGTTTCGCGCACGACGGTCGCGCGGGCGATGCGGCGCGCTTCGCTGCGGGTCGCGTCGAAATCGCGCGCAGGCTGGGCCGGAGCGGCGGACTGCGCGCCTGCCAGCGCCGCGCCCAGTTCCTCGCGCAGATGGTCGAGGCCGCGCTTGCGCACCGCTACGGTCGACACCACCGGCACGCCCAGTTCGCGTGAGAGAATCGCCGCGTCCAGTTCCAGCCCGTCTCGCGTCGCCAGATCGACCATATTGAGCGCCACCACGGTCGGCAGGCCGAGCGCGATCAGTTCGAGCGCGAAACGCAGGTGATTGTCGAGGTTCGAGGCATCGACCACGATCACCAGCGCGTCGGGCCGTTTCTCGCCCGCCTGCCGTCCCAGCACCACGTCCCGCGTCACCTGCTCGTCCGGACTGCCGGGGGACAGGCTGTAGGTGCCGGGCAGGTCGACCAGTTCGACCGGGCGTCCATCGGCCAGCGCCAGCCGCCCCGCCTTCCGCTCGACCGTGACGCCGGGATAATTGCCCAGCTTCTGCCGTGCGCCGGTCAGCGCGTTGAACAGCGCGCTTTTCCCGGCATTGGGATTGCCGACCAGCGCGACCAGCGGGGTGGCGTTCACGCGGCCTGATCCTGCCCCTGGTCAGGGCGCTGCTCCTCGGCCCCGGTGCGCACGGTGATGGCCCCAGCATGGGCGCGGCGCATGGCGATGGTCATGCGGCCGATGCGGCAGGCGATCGGTCCCTTGCCCCACAGGCCGCCATGGTGCAGCGCTTCGACGCTCGCACCCTCGCACAGGCCGAATTCGCGCAGCCGCTGGCCTTCGGCGGGGGTGAGGGCCGACCAGTCGATCCGGTCGACATAGGCAGGGTGCCGCAGAGGCAGGTCAGTCAGGCGCAAGGGTCACGGACTCGCAATATGCTTCTGCGAGCGACTATCAATATCTTTAGCGATTGGCCAGCGCTATTCGCCGCGTCGCGTGTCAGACCACGGGATAGCGCAGCCGCCCGATGAAGCGCGACAGGCTGAGCCGTTCGCCGCCGCCCGCGCCCCTGACCTTCGCCTTCAGCTTCTCGAACCGCATCACATTTTCGACCCGGCGGGCGAGGAAGGCGCGGGTGTCGGCATGATCCTCGCTCTCGTCGTCGAGGAAGGCGAGCATCGTGGCGGCATAGAGCGCGGTCAGCGTGGCACGCTTGCTGTAATGATTGAGGTCGGTGGCGGTGTCGCCCGCCGCGCGCCACATCGCGTCCGCCGCCCGCCATGCGAGCTTTGCCGCGCGGGGCGCATTGACCGGCAGCGCGAGGATGGCGAGCGCCCTGCGCAGCGCGTCCCTGTCCGGCGCAACGATGGCGAGCCGCGCTTCGACCAGCGCGATAATTTTGGCCCGGATCGAGAGCGGGGCCAGCCTTTCGGGCGGCAGCACCTGCGCCATCGCCGCGTCGATGCTGGCGAACCACGCGTCGATCATCGCGACCGGGCCATCGGCGAAAGCGAGTTGCGCGACATCGGGGTCGATGCCCTTTTCGTTTGCCGCCATCGCGACAGCGGGCGCGCGCCAGCCATCGAAGGCGGCGTGGCGCGCAAGCACGGGTGCGAGGGTTGCGCGGATTTCGTCCAGAGTCAGGTCGTCGCTCATGCCCGCCAATCTAGGCGCGGGCGGGCAGGCGCACAAGCACCAGCGCCGCCGCCACCGCGCCTGCGCCCAGCCATTCCGCCGGGGTCAGCCATTCACCGAACAGCAGCCAGCCCAGCACGGCCGACACGATGGGTTGCAGCAGCAGGCTGAGGCCCAGAATCATCGGCGAGAACCACCCCACCGCATAGGTGAGCAGCCCCTGCCCGATGAGCTGGCTCGACAGCGCGAGGATGAGGAGGGGCGTCCAGTCGTGCGGCAGGATCGCTTCGCCCAGCGCGAGGGCGCACAGCAGCAGCGCCGGTGCGCTGAACGCGCTGGAAACCGCAAGCACCGACCAGCTATCCAGCCGTCCGCGCGCCTTCTGCACGATCAGCAGATAGACTGTATAGGAAAGGCCCGCGATCAGGCAGAGCAGATCGCCATGCAGGTTGCGGGCGGACAGTTCGTAGCTGCCGCCCATCATCACCAGAGCGCCCGCCGTCGCCAGCACCAGCGCCGCCGCCTGCGCGCGGGTCGGCCGCTGCCGCAACACCAGCAGCGCCCAGGCGGGCAGGAACAGCGCGCTCATATTGCCGAATATCGTTGCGTTGGCGACGCGCGTGTAGAGGATGCCGATATGCCACGCGCCCAGATCCACGCCGAAGATGATGCCCGCCAGCAGCAGCGCACGCCATTCGCCCCGCGTGGGCGGCGCGCGGCGCAGGCCCGGCAGCGCCAGCGCGATCAGCACCGGCAGGGCCAGCGCCAGCCGCCAGAAGCCCGCCGCCACCGGTCCCACGTCCGACAGGCGCACCAGCACCGGGCCGAGAGGCAGGAACAGATTGGCGAGCAGCAGCGCCGGAAATGCGAGCCGGGGCGTAGCAATTGCCGCAGTGGGGGTTGAAGTGGGCATCGCGGCTCCCTAGCTGGCTTTGCGCATCAAGTCCCGTTGCAAATTGCAACTATGATGACGAGGGAGACCCGATTTGACGACCCTGTTCGATCCCATCAAGCTGGGCGCAATCGACGCCCCCAACCGCATCCTCATGGCTCCGTTGACACGGGCGCGCGGCACGCGCGACCATGTGCCCACTCCGGTCATGGCCGATTATTACAGCCAGCGCGCGGGCGCGGGCCTCATCGTCAGCGAGGCGATCGGCATTTCGCGGCAGGGGCTGGGCTGGCCCCATGCGACGGGTCTTTGGAACCGGGATCAGGTCGACGGATGGCGGCGCGTCACCGATGCGGTGCATGACGCGGGCGGGCGGATCGTCGCCCAGCTCTGGCATATGGGCCGCCTCGTTCACAGCAGCGTGACGGGCCAGCAGCCGGTGGCGCCCAGCCCCGTCGCCGCGCCGGGCCATGCCCACACCTATGAGGGCAACAGGGATTATGAGACACCGCGCGCGCTTGCCGTCCCGGAAATTCCCGAACTGCTCGACACCTATGCGACCGCCGCGCGCAATGCGATTGCGGCGGGGTTCGACGGGGTGCAGCTTCATGCCGCCAACGGCTATCTGATCGACGAATTTCTCCGCAACGGCGTCAATGCGCGCACCGACGATTATGGTGGCAGCGCGGAAAACCGCGTCCGGCTGCTGCGCGAGGTCACGGGGACGCTGGTCGACGCCATCGGCGCTGAGCGCACCGGCGTGCGCCTGTCCCCCAACGGCAATACGCAGGGCACCGACGACAGCGATCCGCAGAGCCTCTTCCCCGTCGCGGCGCAGGCGCTCGACGCGCTCGGCATCGCCTTCCTGGAACTGCGCGAGCTGAAGCCCGACGGCACCTATGGCGCCAGCACCGTGCCGCCCCTGTCGCCGTTGATCCGCCAGCATTATAAGGGGCCGCTGATTCTCAACAGCGACTTCGACGGGGCGAAGGCGCAGGCGGCGCTGGACAGCGGCGTCGCAGACGGCATCGCTTTCGGGCGTCCGTTCATCGCCAATCCCGACCTTGTGGAGCGCCTCCGCACCGGCGCGCCGCTCAATCCGTGGGATGCCGCCACCTTCTACACGCAGGGCGCGGAAGGCTATACCGACTATCCCGTGCTGGAGACGGTCGCCTAAAAGCGCCTTTTGCATCGCGGATCGCCATGCCCTATATGCGGGGCATGGCGATCTTTCCCCGTCCCGTATCCCCCAAGAGCGCGCTCGGCGACTTCTGGGGCTATTTCAGGCAGCAGCGCCAGCATAAATGGCCGCTGCTGGGCCTGTCCGCCGCGCTGACATATGTGATCGTGTGGACCTTCGTGATCGACGCGAACACGAACACCATGCCTACGCGCAACAAGATCATCTATGTCGAAAGCTGGGACGCGAACCGGTCGGACGCCGCGATCATCCTCCAGCAGAAGATCGACTTCGCCAAGCGCGAAGCGGCGCTGGTCAGGCAGCAGCAGAAGATGCAGGGCTATGCCGACACTTTCGGCATCGAATGGCGCGACGAGGAAAAACGCAACAGCGCCCGGCGCAAGGAAGCGGTGAAGGCGATCGACGCCCTCCTCGACGAACGGCTGGCGAAAGCGGAAGCCGCCGACAAGGGCGTCAAGGCCGCCGACGCGAAGCCCGGAGTGGCGCAGCCCTGAACCCCGATCCCTCGCCCGCCGACGACCGGCGTCATATGGCCGCCGCCATCGCCCTGTCCGGGCGCGGGCGCGGCCTTTCCACCCCCAATCCCAATGTCGGCTGCCTGTTCGTGCGCGATGGGCATGTCGTCGGGCGCGGCTGGACGCAGAAGGGCGGCCGCCCCCATGCCGAGGCGCAGGCGCTGGAGCAGGCGATGGACCGCGCCCATGGCGCGACCGCCTATGTGACGCTGGAACCCTGTTTCCACCTTTCGCCGCGCGGGCCGCGCTGCGCCGACCTGATGGCGCGCGCGGGCGTCAGGCGGGTCGTCATCGCGCTGCGCGATCCCGATCCGCGCACCGACGGGCAGGGTGCGCAATGGCTGCGCGATCATGGCGTCATCGTCGAAATGGGGCTGATGGCCGACGAAGCCGCGCGCGCCATGAGCGGCTTCGTGCTGCGGCAGACGCTGGGACGGCCGCATGTGACGCTCAAGCTCGGCCTGTCGCTCGACGGGCGGATCGCGCTGGCGGACGGGCGCAGCCGCTGGATCACCGGTCCCGACGCGCGCGCCCATGCCCATGTCGAACGCGCGCGTCATGACGCCATATTGGTGGGCGGCGGCACGCTGCGCGCCGATGGTCCGCGCCTCGACGTGCGGCTGCCGGGGCTGGAGGACCGCGCGCCCCGCCGGCTGCTGCTGACGCGGGGCGACCCGCCCGCCGGGTGGGAGAAGATCGGCGCGCCCGAGGAGATCGCGGCGCTCGACCGTGTGGATCATCTGCTGGTCGAAGGCGGCGCGGGGACGGCGGCGGCGTTCCTGCGCGCCGATCTGGTGGACCGGCTGCTCTTCTATCGCGCGCCGGTCATCATCGGCGAAGGGCTGGCGGGCATCGGCGACATCGGCCTTGCCGATCTGGCGGCGGCGCACGGGCGTTGGCGCTCGTGCGACACGCGGATGCTGGGTGCCGACCGGCTTGAGGTTTACGAGCGGACGCGCAGCGCCTAGATCACGCCCCGGACGGCAGCAGGAAAGCAGATCATGTTCACCGGCATCATCACCGACATCGGCACGATCCGTGCTCATGAGCAGCGCGGCGACCTGCGGCTCGTCATCGGCTGCGGCTATGATATGGAGGGCGTTGCCATCGGCGCGTCCATCGCCTGTTCGGGCGCGTGCCTGACCGTGGTGGAAAAGGGCGCGGACTGGTTCGCGGTCGATCTGTCGGCGGAAACCGTGGCGCGCACCGCGCCGGGCCTTTGGGCCGAAGGCGGTCGGCTGAACCTCGAACGCGCGCTGAAGCTCGGCGACGAGCTGGGCGGCCATATCGTCACCGGCCATGTCGACGGCATCGGCACCGTGGTCGGCGTCTGCCCGGAAGGCGATTCGCACAAGGTCGGCTTTGCGGTCGAGGCGGCGCTCGCTCCGCTGATCGCGCCCAAGGGCAGCATTACGGTCGACGGCGTGTCGCTGACGGTGAACGAAGTGCGCGATGTCGAGGACGGGGCGCATTTCTCCGTCAACCTCATCCCCCACACCTGGGACGTGACGACGCTGGGGCGGCTGACGCAGGGCGCGCAGGTCAATCTGGAGATCGACGTGCTGGCCCGCTATCTGGACCGGATGCAGGGCGTGCGCAGCCGCACAATGTGATGCCCTCTTGCATTTATCACATTGCGATGTGATATGCCGCTCCGTCCCGCGATGGGAAGGAGTCGTTTTCATGTCGTCCGCGCTTCTCGATACCGTCCGCAGCCTCGTCACCGATGGCGGCATGTCCCGATCCGGCCTCGCCCGCGCCGCCGGCCTCCACGCCAATTCGCTGCGCAAGCTGGGCGAGCCGGACTGGAATCCGACCGCCGATACGCTGGGCAAGCTGGAAATCTATCTCACGAAGCGCGAGGGCGGCACCGCGCTCGCTTCTCCCGAGGAAATCATCAACGAAGCGCGCAACGGCCGCATGTTCATCCTCGTTGATGACGAGGATCGGGAGAATGAGGGCGACCTCGTCATCCCCGCGCAGATGGCGACGCCCGACGCGATCAACTTCATGGCGACGCACGGCCGCGGCCTCATCTGCCTCGCGCTGACGAAGGACCGCGTCGATACGCTCGGCCTCGACCTCATGAGCCGCAACAACGGCACCCGGCACGAAACCGCCTTCACCGTGTCGATCGAGGCGCGCGAGGGCGTGACCACCGGCATCAGCGCCGCCGACCGCGCCCGCACCATCTCCGTCGCGATCGACGGGTCGAAGGGGCGGGCCGACATCGTGACGCCCGGCCATGTCTTCCCGCTGGTGGCGAAGGACGGCGGCGTGCTCGTGCGCACCGGCCATACCGAAGCGGCGGTGGACGTCGCCCGGCTGGCGGGCCTCAATCCGTCCGGTGTCATCTGCGAGGTGATGAAGGATGACGGGACCATGGCCCGGCTCGACGACCTCATCCCCTTCGCCCAGAAGCACAGGATGAAGATCGGCACGATCCGCGACCTCATCGCCTATCGCCGCCGTCACGACCATATGGTCGAACGCCGCGCGGAAACGAGCTTCACGAGCAAGTGGGGCGGCGAATGGAAGGCGATCAGCTTCTATAATCGCGCCACCCGCACCGAACAGATGGTGCTGCAAAAGGGCCATGTCGTGCCCGACCAGCCGACTCTGGTGCGCATGCACCAGCTTTCGCTGCTCGACGACATCTATGGCGCGGAAGGCCGCCGCAGCGACCTGCTCGCCCGGTCGATGGAAATCATCGGGCAGGAGGGTTCCGGGCTGGTCGTTCTGCTCGCCGGATCGGACGACGGCGACTTTCTTTCCCGGTCGATTTCGCGATGGGCGGCCAAGGGCGCCGCGCCCGCTGACATGGACGAACTGCGCAATTATGGCGTGGGGGCGCAGTTGCTGGCGGAACTGGGCGTGCACGACATGATCCTGCTGACCAACAGCCACCACAGCCTGATCGCGCTTGACGGATATGACCTGTCCGTGGTCGACCAGCGCCCGATCGAACTCTGAAGGATTACCGATGGCCAAGTTCCTCATCGTCGAAGCGCGCTTCTACGACCATCTCAACGACCTGCTGATCGAGGGGGCGAAGGCCGCGCTGGACGAGGGCGGGCATCGCTATGAGGTGGTGACGGTGCCGGGCGCGCTGGAGATACCGGGCGCTGTCGCGCTGGCGGCGGAAACCGGGCGCTATGACGGCTTCGTCGCCATCGGCGTGGTGATCCGGGGCGAAACCTATCATTTCGAGGTTGTGTCGAACGAGAGCGCGCGTGGCCTGATGGCGCTCAGCATGGACGGCATCGCCATCGGCAACGGCATCCTGACGGTCGAGAATGAGGAACAGGCGCTGGTGCGCGCCCGTTCCGACCAGAAGGACAAGGGCGGCGAGGCAGCCAGGGCGGCGCTCGCGATGCTGGCGCTGCGGGAACGGTTCGGCGTCGCGTAAGGCGTGTAGCGCTCTTTCCGGCCGGAGGCGTTCCGCCGCTGGCCTGCGTTACCGGTGCGTGTCGCCTTCGGTGCGCCGCGGGGCGTTGGCGCGCCTCTGGCCTTGTGGATGGCGGGGCGTATACAGCTCTCGCGCCTGCCACCGGAACCGATCGGCGGCACGAACGTCTTGTCGATGCGCCCGTTCGGTGCAGACAGGACCGGGGCAGCCATTTGCCATTCACTTTCCGGCTTTCAACGATTTCCACGCCGGGTTTCCGGCGACTTTGGATGCTGCGCACGAAACTTTAATCAATTCGGTTAATCATGGTAAAACCTTTTCTTCAGGCGAAATATGGCCAACGATTCGATCAATATCGTTCCTGTCATCCTGTCCGGGGGATCGGGCACCCGCCTCTGGCCGGTTTCCAGACCTGAACGCCCCAAGCAGTTGCTGCCGCTGACGGCCGATGAGACCATGCTTCAGCTCACCGCCGTCAGAACGAGAGGGTTCAAGGCCGCTTCGGTGGACCGGCCCATCCTCGTGTCCAATGCCGCCCATGCGGACATCATCGACGATCAGTTGCGCCACAGCGGCGTCAGCGATCACCGGATCATTCTGGAGCCGGTCGGCCGCAACACCGCGCCCGCTATCGCGCTCGCCGCGCTGGAGGCGAAGCCCGACGACGCGCTGCTGGTGATGCCCAGCGATCATGTCATCGCCGACGTGCCCGCCTTCCACGCCGCCATCGAGCGCGCGCTGCCGCTGGTCGCGGACGGATGGCTCATCACATTCGGGATTACGCCCGAAGCGCCCGAAACCGGCTATGGCTACATCAAGATGGGCGAAACCTGCGGGACCGGGGTCAATCAGGTCGAGCGTTTCGTCGAAAAGCCGGACGTCGCCAATGCGGAACGGATGCTCGCGGAAGGGGGGCATGCCTGGAACGCGGGCATCTTCCTGTTCCGCGCCGACGCCTATCTCGCCGCGCTGGAACGGCATCGGCCCGACATGCTGGCGGCCGTGCGCGCCGCGATGGCGCAGGCCAAGCGCGAGGGCGCGCATATCTTCCCGGATGCAAAGGCATTCCATGCCTGTCCTTCGGATTCGATCGACTATGCGGTGATGGAGCGCGAAAGGAAGGTCGCCTGCGTTCCGGTCAGCATGGGCTGGTCGGACGTGGGGAGCTGGGATTCGCTGCACGCGGTCAGCGCCCGCTGCGCCGACGAGAATGCCGTGCGCGGCGACGCGCTGCTGCTCGGCGCGAAAAACTGCCTTGTCCACAGCGACGGACCGCGCGTCACACTGGTCGATGTCGACGATCTCATCGTCGTGGTATCGCAGGGCGACATCATGATCCTCAAGCGCGGCGAATCGCAGAAGGTGCGCAAGGTGACGGAGGCGCTCGCGGCGCTCGACGCTGCGAAGGCGGCGGGCGGATCGTCGTGCCCATCCTGAGAGCGGGACTATCATGACCCACACCGTTTCCATCGCCGATCTCATGGCCCGGTCGGGCGTGGCGTTCGGCACTAGCGGCGCGCGCGGCCTCGTTACCGCGATGACGGACGAAGTGTGCTTCGCCTACACCTGCGCCTTCCTCCAGCATCTCTCGTTCATCGGCCAGTTCGCGCCGGGCCGCCCCGTCGCGGTCGCGGGCGACCTGCGGCCGTCTACGCCGCGGATCATGGCCGCCTGCGCCGCGGCGATCCGGCACATGGACGGCAAGGTGGACAATTGCGGTTTCGTGCCCTCTCCGGCGGTCGCAGCCTATGCTTTTGCGCGAGGCATCCCGTCGCTCATGGTAACGGGCAGCCACATTCCCGACGATCGTAACGGCATCAAGTTCAACCGCACCGATGGCGAGGTGCTGAAACCCGACGAGCAGGGTATCCGCGCGCAGAGCGTCGATCTGCCCGACCTGTTCGATGGGGAGGGGATGCTGAAGGCAGCGCAGCCGCTGCCGCCGCCGGTCGACGCCGCGACGCCCTATATCGCGCGCTATGTCGACGCCTTCGGGCCGGAGGCGCTGTCGGGCGTGACGCTCGGCGTCTATGAACATTCGGCGGTGGGGCGCGACATCCTCGTCGCGCTGGTCGGGGCGCTGGGCGGCAAGGCGGTGCGGCTTGGCCGTTCAGACAAGTTCATCCCCGTCGATACCGAAGCGGTCCGCCCGGAAGACCAGCAGCTTGCGCGCGCATGGGCCGCAGAGCGGAAACTCGACGCAATCCTGTCCACCGATGGCGATTCGGATCGCCCGCTGCTCGCCGACGAGCGCGGCGCGTGGATGCGCGGCGACGTGCTCGGCATTCTGTGCGCGCGCGCGCTGGGGATCGGGGCGGTGGCGACGCCGGTGAGCTGCAACAGCGCGGTGGAGCTTTCGGGCCTGTTCGATGCGGTGCGCCGCACCCGGATCGGATCGCCCTTCGTGATCGAGGCGATGAACGCGCTGGCCGCCGAAGGGCAGACGAGCGTCTGCGGTTATGAGGCCAATGGCGGCTTCCTGCTGGCGACGCCGGTCAAGGTCGAGGGCCGCACGCTCGGCGCTTTGCCGACGCGCGACGCGGTGCTGCCGATCCTCGCGACGCTGGTCGATGCGCGGCGGCAGTGCGTGGCCCTCTCCGCGCTGCTGGCGCAACTGCCCGCGCGCTATACGTTCAGTGAGCGGCTGCAAAACTACCCCACCGCGCAGAGCCAGGCGCTGATCGCGCATCTGGAGCAAGGCAGCGAGACCGATGTGCTCCATCGCCTCACCGCCATGTTCGGCGGCATCGCAGGCGAAGCGGGCGGGATAGACCGCACTGATGGCCTGCGCGTCCATTTCAAGGGCGGCGATATCATCCATCTGCGTCCCAGCGGCAACGCACCTGAGCTGCGCTGCTACACCGAAAGCGACAGCAGCGAACGTGCGGCATCGCTCAACGAACAGGCGCTGGTGCTCGTGCGGGATTACCGGATCGGCTGACCCGCGCCCCCGAACGAGCGCCCGGACTTCACCGATCTGTCAGCGTGAAACGGACCGTCAGAACCTTGGTCGACGCGACCGGCACGCCGTCGCGCGTCGCGGGGCGGAACCGCCATTTGCGCAGGGCGTGGCGCTGCGTCGTTTCCCAGAAACTGTCGTCGCTGGCGCTGATCTTCTCGATGGCCGTGACGCGCCCGTCCGCGCCGATGCTGACCCGCACCGTCACCTTCCCGTCCAGACCCTGACGGATCATCGCGCCGGGATAGTCCGGCTGAAAGGCGGGCAGGGCGCGCGGGTCGATCTGCGCATCCGTCAGCACCGGGTCGGCTGGCGGCAGGGGCGGGGGGAAATAGGGCGGAAGCGGCTTTGACAGATCGCCGCCGCCTCCGGTCAGCCCTGCGTCGCGGGGCAGCGTGATCTCGGAGTCCGTGGCGGTCGGGCGCTGCGGCTGGGGTTGCGGCTGAACCGGCATTTTCGCGTCCACCGGCTTGTCGGGTCTGTTCTCCGGGGGCGGCGGGTCTTCCGGCACGGCATAGGTCGAGATTGGCGGGCTGGGCCGCACGATGTCGATCACCTCCTTGGGCAGCAGCAGAAATCCGGCCACCAGCAGCGCATGGACGGCGACCGTGCCGCCCAGCCCCAATGGCGAGCGGCGGCCCGCCCCATAGCGCGATTGTGCTTCCGCTCCCGTCCGTAGCCCGATTGACAGCATCGCAAGGCTCCTCTTCCCTGACCGGCATCCTCTCCTTCATGCGCTGCTGCCGATGATCCAATTCAACCGCATGATGTCATGATACAACATTATTTTATGATATGTTGCAACATCATTTTTCTGAACGCCGCCGATGCGTTTCAACTGTCTCTTTCGCTGTCTCCTTTGCTTGCTGCCGCCCGCCTTTCAGAGCAGCGTGTCGACCGCGTGGATGGCGAGGCCGACCAGCCCGCCGACCAGCGTGCCGTTGATGCGGATATATTGCAGGTCGCGGCCCACCGCGCCTTCGAGTCGCGCCGTCACCGTGCCTGCGTCCCAGCCGCGCACGGTATCGCTCACCAGCCGCACGATGGCGTCGCCATAGCTGGCGGTCGCGCCCACCGCCGCTCGCCGCACGAAGCGGTTGATGACGAGCCGCAGCCGCGCCTCCTGCTGCAGCGTGCCGCCCAGCGCGCGGAGCGCTTCGCCGAAGCGCCCCGCCATCGCCTTGCCCGGATCGCGCACCGCCCGGAGCAGTCCGGCCCGCGCCTGTTCCCACATGCCCTCGATCCACCGCTGCATCGCCGGATTGTCGAGGATTTCATCGCGGATCTTCGCGACCTTCGCCTGCATTTCGATATCGAACTGAAGATCGGTGGCCAGCTTCGCCATCCCTTCCTCGGCCTTCAGGCGCAGGCTGTGCTCCGGGTCGTCCGCCATGTCCGCCAGCATCTTGCGCAGCCCGGTCAGGATCGCATTGGCGAGATTTTCGTCGAGTCCGGTCCAGCGCAGCACCTTGCCCGCGCGCTCATGCACCATCTGCCGGATGAGATGCTCGTTCGCCTCCAGCGCGCGGTCGGCCCACTGGATCAGGCTGTCCATGACAGGCCCGTGCCGCCCGTCGCGCATCGCCGCCTCGATCGCCTGCCCGATCAGCGGCCCCATGTTGATCGCGCGCAGCCGCTGGCCGATCGCGCCCTTGACCATGCCGCCGAGCCGTTCCTGGTCGAGCGCTTCCAATATGTCGGCGGCAAGGCGCGAGGCTCCTTCGCGCAGCCGCCCGTCGCCTCCGGACGGACTGGCGAGGAAGCGTCCCGCTGCCGCCGCCACGTCCATATGCCGCATCCGCCGCGCGACCACGGCGGGCGTCAGGAAATTGTCGCGCAGGAAGGTCGCCAGCGTGTCGCCGATTCTGTCCTTGTTACGCGGGATGATCGCGGTGTGGGGAATGGGAAGGCCGAGCGGATGGCGGAACAGCGCCGTCACCGCGAACCAGTCGGCAAGGCCGCCCACCATCGCCGCTTCGGCAAAGGCCTGCACGAAACCGACGGCGGGATGGAGATGCGCCGTGGCCCGCGCCGCGACGAACAGCGCTGCCATCGCCAGCAACATGCCCGTCGCCACGATCCGCATCCGCCGCGCCGGGTGGGGCGCGGCAAACGGCGCGGGGCGGGGCAGGCGAAGCGGCGTCATCACCGCAGAACGGTTACGCGCCCGTTTCGTTCAGGCAAGCGCGATCTTTCGCCGCCCGCCCCGCGTCACTCCGCCGGCTGGACCGCGCCGCCGTCCTTATGCTCGGGCTTGTAGGTCAGCAGGCCGCGGCCCAGCTTCGGCCCGATCCAGCTTTCGAACCCGATGGCGAGGCTGAACACGGCGGGCACGATCACCAGCGTCAGGACGGTCGAAAGCAGCAGGCCGCCGATCACAGTGATGCCCATGGGCGCGCGCCAGGCGCTGTCGCCCGAAAGCGATATGGCGGTCGGCACCATGCCCGCGACCATCGCCACCGTGGTCATGACGATCGGCTGCGCGCGCTTGTGGCCCGCGTCGATGATCGCCTCATGCTTGGGCACGCCCTTCTCCATCTCCTCCAGCGCGAAGTCGATGACGAGGATCGAGTTCTTGGCGACGATGCCCAGCAGCATGAGCAGCCCGATGAACACCGGCATCGATAGCGGCTGCCCCGTGACATGCAGCGCGATAGCGCCGCCGAGCGGGGCGAGCAGCAGCGACCCCAGATTGACGAAGGGGGGCATCACGCGCTTGTAGAGCAGCACCAGCACCGCCAGCACCAGCAGCACGCCGGAAAAAACCGCGATGACGAAATTCTGCAACATTTCCGCCTGGAACTTGCTGTCGCCCGCGTTGATCTTCTGCACGCCCTGAATGCGGCCTTCGTTGATCGCCTTCATCGTGGGCAGCGCGTTCAGCTTGGTCATCGCCTGACTGGTGACGAGGCCCGGCGCAAGGTCGGCGCCCACCACCACGCGGCGGATCTGGTTATAACGGCGGATCTGCGTTGGCCCCGCGCCGAAACTGATGTCGGCCACGACGCGCAGCGGCACCGATCCGCCGTCGATGGTGGGAACGGGCAGGTTCTGGATCGTCGCGATGTCCTTGCGGCTATCCTCCGACAGGGAAACGCGGATAGGGATCTGCCGGTCTGCCAGCGAGAATTTGGCGGTGTTCTGGTCGATGTCGCCGATGGTGGCGATGCGGATCGACTGGCTGAGGGCAGCGGTCGTGACGCCCATGCTGGCGGCGAGGTCCATGCGCGGCTTGATGATGATTTCGGGCCGCTGCATGTCGCCCTGCACGCGTGCGTCGCGCAGTTCCCTGAGGCCCGCCATCTCCTTGACGAGCTGGTTGGCGGTCTTTTCGAGCAACACCGGATCGTCCGATCCGAACATCATGATGACGTCACGGCCAAAGCCGCCGCCCGACTGCGACTGGAAATTGACGCGCGCGTCCGCAATCGTCTGGAATTTGGGCGCGGTGCTGCGTTCCCAGTTGACGGACGACAGCGGCCTGTCCTTCTTCAGCGTCAGGAAGATGTCGGCGCCGGTCGGGGTGATGTCGGCAAAGGCGGCGTCGACCGTCGCGGTGTCGGCGGCCAGCATGTCCGCCACCTTGCGGGTGATCGCGGTGGTCTGTTCCAGCGTGCTGCCCGGCACGGTCTCGATCTTCACCTGACTGAAATCGGTGTTGATCGTCGGCTGGAAGGTCATGGGCAGCGTGGCGAAAGCGAAGATCGTCGCCACGAACGCCAATATGCCCACGCCGAGCGTCCACATGCGATGATCGGTGAACAGTCCGGCGACCCTGTTGCGGAAACCTCCGCGCGCCCGGCGGGCCTTTGCCCTGCCATTTTCCAGCGACCAGCGCAGCACGCCCATATAGCGGTCCATCAGCCAGCCTTCGCCATGGGTTTCCTCGCCATGGGCCTTGAGGAAATAGGCCGCGATCATCGGCGTGATGAGGCGGGCGACGGCAAGGCTCATCAGCACCGAAACGACGACGGTCATGCCGAACTGGATGAAGAACTGACCGGCAAGGCCGGGCATCAGCGCGACCGGCAGGAACACGGCGACGATCGCCATGGTCGTCGCCAGCACGGCAAGGCCGATTTCGTCCGCCGCGTCGATGGAAGCCTGATAGGCGGATTTGCCCATGCGCATATGGCGCACGATATTCTCGATCTCCACGATGGCGTCGTCGACCAGCACGCCCGCGACAAGGCTCAGCGCCAGCAGCGAGATGCCGTTGAGCGTGAAGCCCATCATGTCCATGAACCAGAAGGACGGGATCGCCGACAGCGGGATCGCGAGGGCGGAGATCATCGTCGCGCGCCAGTCGCGCAGGAAGAGAAACACGATCACCACCGCCAGCACCGCGCCCTCGATCATCGCCGACATGGCGCTGTGATACTGGCCACGCGTATATTCGACGCTGCTGTAGAGCTGCTTGTACTGGACCTTGGGATTTTCCTTCTTCAGCTTTTCCAGCACCTTCATCGCTTCGTCATAGACGGTGACGTCCGACGATCCCTTGGCCTTGGCCATGCTGAAACTCGTCACCTGCCGCCCGTTCATCAGCGAAAGGCTGCGCTGTTCGGCATACATGTCGCGCACGGTGGCAAGGTCGGAAAGCTTGACGGTGCGCCCGCCGGAGATCGCGATCTGCGTGTCTCCCAGCGCAAGGGCGTTGCGGGCGTTGCCTAGCACGCGGATCGACTGTTCCGCGCCTGCGATTTCGGTGCGGCCGCCCGCCGCGTTGATGTTCACCTGCTGCAGCTGGCCGTTCACCTGCGCGGCGGTGATGCCATAGGCTTGGAGCTTGGCGGGGTTCAGGATGACGCGGATTTCGCGGCTGACGCCGCCGCTGCGCTTGACCGCCGCCATGCCGGGCACCGACAGCAGGCGCTTGGCGACCGTATTGTCCACATACCAGGACAGTTGCTCCAGCGTCATGTCGGTCGCTTCGGCGCTGAAATAGGCGATGGGTCCGCCGTCGATGTCGATCCGCTGCACCTGCGGTTCGAGAATGCCCTGCGGCAGATCGCTGCGGATCTGGTCGACCGCATTCTTGACGTCATTGACCGCGCGGTCGACGGGCGTGCCGATCTGGAACTGGACATTGGTGAGGGACTGACCTTCGGATGCGAAGGAGGTGATGTCCTCCACTCCGTTGATGCCGCGCACCGCCGCTTCTATCCGCTGCGTCACCTGCGTTTCCAGCTCGGTCGGCGCGGCGCCGGGCTGAACCACCGTTACGCTGACCATCGGGAAGCTGACGTCCGGATTCTGGTTCACATCCATCCGCATGAAGCTGACGATGCCGGCCATCATCAGTGCTGCGAACAGCACCAGCGGCGTCACCGGATTGCGGATCGCCCATGCGGAGATATTGCGAAAATTCATGACGCGCTTCCTTCACCGGCCGCCATGGCGGTCCGCATTCTTCCTGCCGCGGCCTTCGTCACGCCCATGTCGTTACGGGCGCGTGGCCATTTCCGGCTTCACCTTCTGCCCGGGCGTCAGGAACGCACCGGCGGACGTCACGATCTTTTCCGCGCCCGTGATGCCGCTCGTCACCGCGACGCCCTCGTCGGACACCTGACCCACCGACACGTCACGCCGCTCGACCTGGTTCCTGCCGTTGATGATGTAGACGAAGCTGCCCCTGGCGTCGCTCTGCACCGCCGATTCGGGGAGCAGCGGCGCGCTGCCCGACCCGCTGGTGATGAGCGCGGACGCAAAGCCGCCGGGACGCAGCGCATCGTTGTAGGACAGGGCGATGCGCGCGATGCCCTGACGCGTCTGGGGATCGACCACGGGCGACACCTGCCACACCCGGCCCGCAAAGCCGCGCGTTCCGCCGATGGGCGTCACCACGGCGCTGTTGCCGGGCCGGATGCTGAGCAGGTCGGCTTCCGACAGCTGGGCGCGCATCTCCATCTCGCCGCCCTGTGCGAGGCGGAAGAGCACGGTGCTTCCGGCGCCGACGATCTGGCCCGGTTCGACCCCGCGCGTCAGCACGAGGCCGGCGGCGGGCGCGCGGATGTCGAGGCGGCCGTTGCGCGCCTGCTGTTCCTTCAACTGGGCGACGGCGACGTTCACGCGCGCCTGCGCGGCGTCGCGGGTCGCGGTGCGCTGGTCGATGTCCGCCGCGCTGATGAAGCCGCGCCCCACCAGAGCCTTCGCGCGGTCGAGCTGCGCCTGCGCGAGCTTGGCGTCGGCGCGCGCCACTTCGACCTGCGCGGCGAGCGAGCGGCCCTGTTCGATCTGGACCGAACGCTCGACCGTCGCGAGCACCTGTCCCGAACGCACCCAGTCGCCCGGCTGCACCAGCACGCGCGTCACCATGCCGCCTTCGCCCACCACGCCGACCGGCATGTCGATGCGCGCAGCGAGCGAACCCGTCGCGCTGATCGACCGCGCGACCTTGGACTGGCCGGGGCTGATGACGGTCACGACCGGTGCCGGTGCGGCCGTCGGCGCATCGGCTGGCTTGCCGCCACGCATCGAAATCCAGGCGGCAACAGCCACCAGAACCACCGCCACGCCAGCGCCGATCGTCAGCATCCGCCTGCGCCGTGCGCGCGCCGCGTCCTCGTCGATCGCGATCACCGCGTCCCCCGACAGCTGCGTTTCATAATTCATGCCGATTCCATCTTTCCGGCGCATGGCCCCTTGCTGCCAACTGTGTTATATGAATATATCACCGCGCTCAACCCCATTTAACATGGATGGCCGCGCGAAGGCAGTGGGCATGGGGCAGGAAAAGGTCGTAGCGCCAATCGACTGGCGACCGTCACGGATCGACGGACGACAGCTTCGTGACGATAGCGTATCGGGTTGCAAGAATCGCGCGGATATGGTGCTATGTGGACGCTACGGCGGCCGGAGGGAGGACCATGGATTTGCTTGCATGGATCTTTATTGGCTTGCTGGCCGGGGCGCTGGCGAAGCTGGTGATGCCGGGCCGCGATCCGGGCGGCTGCGTGGTCACGGTCCTGCTGGGGATTGCGGGCGCCCTGCTCGCCGGTTTCGTGGGGCGGCTGCTGGGCATCTACGCGCCGGGACAGAGGGGCGGGTTCGTCGCCGCCGTGCTGGGCGCGATCGCGATCCTCGCCGTCTATCGTTTCTTCACCGCAAGGCGCTGAGCGACCATGCTAAAAAGGGCCGCGCCATTGGTATGGCGCAGCCCTTTTGCATTTGATGGCGGATGTCGCGCGTTAGCGCACCGATCCGCGACGCACCAGATTGACGATCGCGAGCAGGATCACCGCGCCCACCAGCGACACGAGGAAGCTGTAGAGGGTCAGGCCCGCATTGTTGATCGAACCGCCGCTGAAAATCAGGCCGCCGATGAAAGCGCCCACGATACCCACGACGATGTTCAGCAGAATGCCCTGCTGCGCGTCGGTGCGCATGATCATGCTGGCAAGCCAACCAATGATACCACCGACAACAAGCCACAGAATGATGCCCATGTTACTCTCCTTGACCACGCCCCCAGCGGGTTGGGTGATCGGTTCAACGGAGAAGAGCGTCAGTCGTTCCATGGCGGCGAAATGATTCCGCGATGGAAACCATCGCCGCTTTGCGCCGTTTCGTCCCGCTTGGGCCGGAGCAAGCGCCGTCCGGAAAAGCAAAGGGGCCGCCGAACCCTCGTCCGGTGGCCCCTGATGCCGCGACGGCTGCCCGCGAACGGGGTCAGTATTTCTGCTGCCGTTCGTAAAGCGACTTGTAATATTGGATGCGGGTGACGCGCAGCCCGTGCATGCCCGAACGGTCGACCGCACGCTGCCAGCCGGCAAATTCCTCCAGCGTCAGATTGTAGCGCGCGCACGCTTCATCGACGCTCAGCAGGCCGCCGTTGACCGCGGCCACCACTTCCGCCTTGCGCCGCACCACCCAGCGGGTCGTGTCCCGCGGCGGCAGGCTGTCCAGGGTCAGGGGTTCCCCAAGCGGCCCGACGACCTGGGCGGGCCTGATTTTCTGGTTCTCTATCATTCTACCCTCAACTTTGCGGCGATGGCCTTGCCGAATTCGGCAGCGGAAACCTTTATGTGGATCAGCCCTGAAGATCGGCTAAAGCCCCACGGTAAACACTGCCTTCATCTTTCCCTGTCCCCGGTAAGTCGGTTTGCAATCAGCGGGTTGAAACTTCCCGCCAGTCGCGCGGCTTCGATCGTGCCGCCGGAACGCGGTGCGAAAATGCCCGCAAGTTCCTGGACCCAGTCTCCGTTACCATCCTGCCCCCGCAGAATGCCCGCCACGGCCTGCGCGGTCGGGCTGGCCGCCTGCGCCGCTGCCGTGGCAGCGCGCAGGAACGGCCAGACCGGCGTGCCGGCCAGATCGGCGGGGCGGGTTGATGCGGGCTTCAGCCCGCCACCCCGAAGGAAACTCAGGTCCATGACCCCCTCTGTAAGGGCAAATGGATAAGGCTCGGTAAATCAACACCGGCCCGATCAGGCCATTTGACTGATTTTCATCGTCAATTCGGCCATTTGCCCGCTCAGGGCGGTCACAATTTGTTAACTTTGCGCCGCGCGCCGCGCTGCACTATATGCGCGGTCATGCAGCCCCAGTTCCAGCTTGCCGCGCCGCTGTCGCAGCGGCGTATCGTGGTCGCCATGTCGGGTGGCGTGGATTCGAGCGTCGTCGCGGCGCTCGCGGCGCGGACGGGCGCGGAAGTCATCGGCGTCACGCTCCAGCTTTACGATCATGGCGCGGCGGTGGGGCGCACCGGCAGTTGCTGCGCGGGGCAGGACATACGCGATGCGCGCGCGGTGGCCGACCGGATCGGCATCGCCCATTATGTCTTCGACTATGAAAGCCGCTTCCGCGACTCGGTGATCGCCGATTTCGCCGACGAATATATGGCGGGCCGCACGCCCATTCCGTGCGTGAAGTGCAATATGGGCGTCAAGTTCACCGATCTGTTCCAGATCGCGCGCGATCTGGGCGCCGACTGCCTCGCCACCGGCCATTATGTCCGCCGGGTGGAAGGCTTGGCCGGAGCGGAACTGCACCGCGCCGCCGACCCGGCGCGCGACCAGAGCTATTTCCTGTTCGCCACCACGCAGGCGCAGCTCGACTATCTGCGCTTTCCTCTCGGGGGATTGCCCAAGCCGCTGGTGCGGGAAATCGCCGCCGAACTCGGCCTGTCGGTGGCGCTCAAGCCCGACAGTCAGGACATCTGCTTCGTGCCCGACGGCGATTATGCGAAGATCGTGCGCAAGCTGCGTCCCGATGCCGACGAGGGCGGCGACATCGTCCATGTCGATGGCCGGGTGCTGGGCCGGCATCGCGGGCTGATCCACTACACGGTCGGCCAGCGCAAGAGGCTGGAGATCGGCGGCCAGCCCGACCCGCTCTATGTCGTGCGGCTGGATGCGGAAGGCCGCCGCGTCATCGTGGGGCCGAAGGCCGCGCTGGCCGTTTCCGGCGCGGTCCTGACCGACATCAACTGGCTGGGCGGCGGCTTTGCGGGGCCGCTGACCGCGAAGGTGCGGTCGATGGCGAAACCCGTTCCAGCGCGGCTGGAGGACGACCGGCTGCTGTTCGACGCGCCCGAATATGGCGTCGCGCCGGGACAGGCGGCGGTCCTCTATGCAGGCGACCGCGTGCTGGGCGGCGGCTGGATCGCGAGCACGCAAGCGGCGATGGCGGACGCCGCCTGAGGGCGATCTACGACTCCAAGGCGGTTGCCGGGCATCGCGGCCCGATCCTAAGACTGGCGCATCGCTGGAACGAGGATGCCGGAACCATGAAGAGGATGCGCGCCACCGCCCTGGCCCTGCTGGCCTGTCTCGCCTCGCTCATTCTCTCGACGCCCGCCATGGCGCAGCCGTCCCCGTCCGCCCTGCCGCCCCGCGCGCCCCGGCCGCTGAACCCGCCGCCTCAGCAAGTCTTTGCTCTCTGGCCCGAAGGCGCGCCGGGCACCGACCCCGCCCGCCGCAAGGAGCCGGAGAAGGCGGAAAGCTATTATATCCGCAACATTCACGACCCCTCGCTGACCGCTTACCCCGCCGATCCGCGCCACGACAATGGCGCGGCGGTCATCGTCATTCCCGGCGGCGGGCACGGCTTCCTCGTCTGGAAGACCGAAGGCACGGACGTCGCCCTGCGCCTCAACCAGATGGGCGTCCACGCCTTCGTCCTCAAATATCGCCTCGCGCGCGAAGAGGGTTCGACCTACTCGATAGAGCGCGACGCCGCTGCAGACACGCGCCGCGCCATCCGTTACCTGCGCGCCAACGCCGCCAGCCTCGGCATCGACCCGCACCGCGTGGGCGTAATGGGCTTTTCGGCGGGCGGGGAACTGGTGTCGCTGGTCTCCGACAACCCCGAACCCGCGCGCGGGTGGAAGCCCGATGCCGTCGACCGGCAGGACGGACGGCCCGATTTCCAGATCCTCGTCTTTCCCGGACCGCTCGGCGTGCCGGACAAGGCAGCGAAGGACGCGCCGCCCGCCTTCATCACGTCCGGCTCGCTCGACGCCTGCTGCATGCTCCCGGCGCTCAACCTCTACACCCGGTTGCAGGCGCAGGGCGTGCCCGCCGAACTGCACATCTATGCGGAGGCTGACCATGCCTTCAATCTGGGAGAGCGGTCGGGCCTGCTCTCGCTCCAGCACTGGCCCGAACGGCTCGCCGACTGGCTGGCCGATGGCGGATGGCTGGACGGACGGGGCGGGAAGGCCGTTCCCCGGCGCTGACGCGGGTGCACAGCTTGCCCTTTCCCGCCTCGCCAAGTAAGGCGCGGCGGTCATGACTCGCCCGCTCACCTTCGCCATTCCCAAGGGCCGCATCCTCGAAGAGGCGCTGCCCCTGCTCGCCCGCGCCGGTATCGAACCGGAGGCGGAATTTCATGACAAGAAGAGCCGCGCGCTGCGCTTCGCCACCAACCGCCCGGACGTGTCGATCATCCGCGTGCGCGCCTTCGACGTCGCGACCTTCGTCGCCCATGGCGCGGCGCAGATCGGCATCGTCGGATCGGACGTGGTGGAGGAGTATAGCTACTCCGAACTCTACGCGCCCGTCGATCTCGACATCGGCCATTGCCGCCTTTCGGTCGCCGAACCTGCGGGTCTCGCCGACGAAGATCAGGCGGCGATGAGCCATGTGCGCGTCGCCACCAAATATCCGAACCTCACCCGCCGCTATTACGAAGCGCGCGGGCTTCAGGCCGAATGCGTGAAACTGAACGGCGCGATGGAGCTTGCGCCTTCGCTCGGCCTGTCGCGGCGGATCGTCGATCTCGTCTCCTCGGGCGCGACGCTGAAGGCCAACGGCCTCGTCGAAACCGATGTCATCATGCAGATTTCCGCGCGCCTGATCGTCAACCGCGCCGCCTACAAGATGCGCTCCGCCGACCTCACGCCGCTGGTGGAGGCGTTCCGCGCCGCCGTGGGGGTGAAGAATGCCGCTTAGGCTCGACACGGGGGACGCTGGCTTCGCCGCCGCCTTCACCGCGCTGGTCGATGCGCGGCGCGAGGCGGACGAGGATGTCTCGCGTGACGTGACCGCGATCCTGCGGCGCGTGCGCGCGGAAGGCGATGCCGCGCTCGCGGACTATACGCAGCGGTTCGACGGGCACGACCTCGATCGAAGCGGATGGGCCGTCACGGCGGCGGAAACGCGCGCGGCGCTCCATTCCACTCCGACCGACCTGCGCGACGCGCTGGAACTCGCCGCCGCGCGCATCACCGCCTATCATGAAAAGCAGAAGCCGCAGGACAGCGATGGCGTGGACGGCGCGGGCGTGCGCCTCGGCGCGCGCTGGACGCCGGTGGATGCGGCGGGCCTCTATGTGCCGGGCGGACGCGCCGCCTATCCCAGCTCGCTGCTGATGAACGTCATCCCGGCGAAGGTTGCGGGCGTGCGCCGCATCGCCATGGTGACGCCGACGCCGAAGGGCGAGATCAACCCGCTCGTCCTCGCCGCCGCGCAGATTGTGGGGATCGAGGAAATCTGGCGCGTGGGCGGGGCGCAGGCGGTGGCCGCGCTCGCCTACGGCACGGATCACATCCGGCCCGTCGATGTCGTCACCGGCCCCGGCAATGCCTGGGTCGCCGAAGCCAAGCGGCAGCTTTACGGCGTCGTCGGCATCGACATGGTGGCGGGACCGTCCGAGATCGTCGTCGTCGCGGACGGGCGGAACGATCCCGAATGGATCGCCGCCGACCTCCTCAGCCAGTCGGAGCATGACCCGACCAGCCAGTCTATCCTCTTCACCGACGACGCGGCCTTCGCCGATGCGGTGGCGCAGGCGGTCGACCGGCAGATCCCGGCGCTCTCCACCCATGCCGTCGCGCGGACGAGCTGGGATGCCAATGGCGCGATCATCCTCGTGCCCGACCTTGCCGAAGCGATGCCGCTGGTCGACCGGCTCGCGCCCGAGCATCTCGAACTCGCGGTCGACGATCCCGACGCCCTGTTCGCGCAGGTCCGTCATGCCGGTTCGGTCTTCCTCGGCCGGATGACGCCCGAAGCGGTGGGCGATTATGTCGCCGGGCCGAACCATGTGCTGCCCACGGGCCGCCGCGCGCGCTTCTCCTCGGGCCTCTCGGTGCTCGATTTCATGAAGCGCACCAGCTTCCTTGGCCTCGATACGGGTGCGATCCGCGCCATCGGCCCGGCGGCGGTCGCGCTGGCGCAGGCCGAAGGGCTGCCCGCCCATGCCGCATCGGTGGCGTTGCGCCTGCGGTAAGACCGGAGTAGGGGACCGCCGATGAACGATCGCTCCAAATCCCGTTCCGCCGCGCGCCTCGCCGCGGTGCAGGCGCTCTACCAGCTTGAGATGGAAGGGACGCCGGTTCCCACCCTGCTGCACGAATTTCACCAGCACCGCCTCGGCGCGACCATCGAGGACGTGACCTATGCGCAGGCGGAGGAAGCTTTCTTCGACGACATCGTGACCGGCGTGGACAAGCGCCGCGACGAAATCGACGCGCTGATCGCCGCCCGCCTGTCGAGCGGATGGAGCCTCGACCGGCTCGACCGGCCGATGCGCCAGATATTGCGCGCGGGCACTTACGAGCTGCTCGCCCGCAAGGATGTCGGCACCGGCACCGTCATCAGCGAATATGTCGATGTCGCCCACGCCTTCTATGACAAGCGCGAGGCGGGCTTCGTCAACGGACTGCTCGACGGCGTGGCGAAGGACGTGCGCGGCTGATCCTGCGCCGCAAGCCGATGGCGCGCGCGATGACGATGGCCTAAGGCCGGGGCATGGCGGACGAGCAACGCTTTCTCGATCACCTGCGCAGCCGCGCGACGCATGAAGCCGCGCGCGGGCTGCTGGACGATGTCGCGCTGCTGACCGTCGGCAACGCGCGGCTGATCCTGACCAGCGACACGATCGTCGAGGGCGTCCACTACCTCCCCGGCGACCCGCCGCAGGACATCGGCTGGAAACTGGCGGCGGTGAACCTGTCCGATCTGGCGGCCAAGGGCGCGCAGCCCCTCGCCTGCCTGCTCAACTACAGCCTGTCGGGCGCGGCGGAATGGGACGCGGCCTTTCTCGACGGCCTTCATGCCGCGCTCGAACGCTATGGCATGCCGCTGATCGGCGGCGACACGGTGAAGATGCCCGCGGGGTCGGCGCGCAGCTACAGCCTGACCGCCATCGGCGAAGCCACGGGCGACGTTCCGACGCGCGCGGGCGCAAGGGCGGGCCATCGGCTTTATGTGACGGGTCCGGTCGGGGATGCGGGCGCGGGGCTGGACCTGTTGCGCTGTGACGCGGGCGCGCAGGGACCGCTGATCGACGCCTATCGCCGTCCCCGCCCCCGTATTGCCGAAGGCGTGCTGCTCGCCCCGCTGGCCAGCGCGATGATGGACCTGTCGGACGGCCTCCTGATCGACGCCGCCCGCATGGCGCGGGCAAGCGGCGTTGCCATCCGCATCGACCATATCCCCCTGTCCCCGGCGCTGGAGCAGGCGCGCGGGGCGAGTCTCGCCACGCGGATCGCGGCGGCGCAGGCGGGCGACGATTATGAACTTCTCTTCGTCCTGCCGCCGGACGTCACGCCGCCGGTCCATGCCATCCCGGTGGGCGAAGTGGCAGAGGGCGCGGGCCTCTCACTCCGGATCGACGGCGCGCCTGTGCCTCTCCCCGACCGCCTCGGGTGGCAACATGGTTAGAGCGCGATCCGATCATACGGGATCGGATCGCGCTCCAGCTTCCTTTGTTTGCCGCATTTTCCGGGTCAGCGGACGATTCGTCCGCTTCGAAAATGCTCTAGCCCGCGCCGCCCAGCACGTTGATGGTGAAGGCGAGGATGCCGAGGTTGAACAGGAAAGCGGCGAAACAGTGGAACAGCGCCGTCCGCCGCACCGCCGTTCCCGTCATCGCCACGTCCGATGTCTGGAACGTCATGCCGAGGGTGAAGGCGAAGTAGAGGAAATCCCAGTAGCCCGGTTCCTTCGTTTCGGGAAAGTCGATGCCGCCGCCGTCATGCCCCTTCGCGTCGGGCAGGTAGAAGATATGCGCATAATGCATCGCATAGACAAGGTTGGAAAAGAGCCACGCGATCAGCAGCGTCGCCAGCAGCAGAGCGATGGAGGCGGCGTCCGGCCCGCCATGCTGGCTCACCGCCACGCCCACCGCGACGAGGATCACGAGGCACACGATCCCGGTCATCAGCAGCATCAACTGCCGGTTCGCGTCATTCTCCGCCGCCTTGCGCCGCATATCGTCCGGCTTCGCGCCGATCAGCGGCGCGACCGACACCATGAACGCCAGAGCCGCGACATCGAACCCGCCCATCACCGCCTCATGCCATGGCAGCGCGAGCGCCAGCGGCACGATGACGGCAAGCAGCGCCAGAAACATGCCATAGCGCCATGGGAGGAGGGGTTTTTTGCGCATCCGCCCATGAAAGGCGCGTTCGCGCGGCTTGGCAAGCGGCTTCACAGCACGGCGGCGACCAGCCCGCGCGCCTGCGCCTCATTGGCTTCGAGATACCAGTTCTCCGGCGCCTTTTGCAGCAACTCGTCCATCGTGATGTCCGATCCGGTGATGAGGTTCTGGAACCCTTCATTCTGGATTTCGATCGACGACCGGATTTCGTGCAGGCTGGCCTTCAGCGTCGCGATGCAGGTGCTGAGCGGGCCGGACAGGTCGATCGTCTTGGTGATGAGCCGTTCATGGATCATCACCCGCGTGCCCCGCGTCAGATAGCGGTTCTCCGCCGCGAAAAATCCCATGAAGGTCGCGCCCGCCGAATAGACCGCCGTCTTGCCGAGGAACACCAGCCGACGCTGCGGGCAGAGGTCCGAATGAAATCTTATGTCCTCCCCCATCATCCGCGCCACTTCGGGGTCGCCGCCCAGCGTGGACATCTCCACGACGACGAGGCCTTCCTGCGGCGCATTCGTCAGGCTGCTGCGGAAATGCAGATACATGGACTGGTCGACATTGCCCGACAGGCTGATGGCGGGAAACTGGAAGTCTCTGGGGCTGAGCAGCGGCGCGCTCGACGTGAACATGGACATATCCTTGGATTTTTGACGCGGGATCGGGCTGCACTACGCACGGGCGGGCGAAAGGTGCCGCGCTTTGTGCTGGCGCGACGCGCCACAGGCTGTAAAGAACAGATCATGACCAGGGGGCGGCGGGAATGATCGCGAAACTCAAAGGGCGGCTCGACAGCACGGGCACCGACCACGCCATCATTGACGTGGGCGGCGTCGGCTATCTGGTCGGCGCATCCTCCCGCACGCTGGCGGCGCTGGGACCGGTCGGGGAAGCCGTCACCATCCACACCGAAATGCTGGTGGCGGAGGATTCGATCCGGCTGGTCGGCTTCGCCCGCGCGGAGGAGCGCGACTGGTTCCGCCTGCTCACCCATGTGCAGGGCGTGGGATCGCGCGTGGCGCTGGCCATCCTGTCCGCGCTCGAACCGCTGGAGCTGCACCGCGCCGTCGCCATGGGCGACAGGGCGATGATCGCGCGCGCGAACGGCGTCGGGCCGAAACTCGCCCAGCGCATCGTCAATGAACTCAAGGACAAGACCGGCGCGGCGCCGGCGGGCGGTCCGGTCGGTGTGGGCGGCGCGGTGGCGATGCCCGCCGGCAGCCTCAGCGCCGACGCCCTCTCCGCGCTGCAAAATCTGGGCTTCAAGCCGGGTGAAGCGAGCAGCGCCGTCGCCGCCGCCGAAGAGGAACTGGGCGACAGCGCCAGCCTCGACGCGCTCGTCCGGCTGGCGTTGCGGAAGGCGGCGAAGTGACCGACGACGACCGCCTCCTCACCCCTTCGCGCCGTCCCGAGGATGTCGACGCCGCGCTGCGCCCCAAATCGCTCGACGAGTTTGTGGGCCAGCAGGCCGCGCGCGAAAATCTGCGCATCTTCATTCAGGCGGCGAAGTCGCGCGGGGACGCGCTCGACCATGTGCTCTTCTTCGGGCCGCCGGGCCTTGGCAAGACGACGCTGGCGCAGATCGTGGCAAAGGAAATGGGCGTCGGCTTTCGCGCCACATCCGGCCCGGTCATCGCCAAGTCGGGCGATCTCGCGGCGCTGCTCACCAATCTGGACGAGGGCGACGTGCTGTTCGTGGACGAAATCCACCGCCTCAACCCGGCGGTCGAGGAAGTGCTCTATCCCGCAATGGAGGATCGCGCGCTCGACCTCATGATCGGGGAGGGGCCGTCCGCCAGATCGGTGCGCATCGACCTGCCGCGCTTCACGCTGGTGGGCGCGACCACGCGGCAGGGGCTGCTGACGACGCCGTTGCGCGACCGGTTCGGCATTCCCGTCCGCCTCCAATTCTACACCGTCGAGGAGCTGGAGCTGGTCGTGCGCCGCGCCGCCCGCCTGCTCGATCTTCCCATCACCCCGGACGGCGCGGTCGAGATTGCGCGCCGGTCGCGCGGAACGCCGCGCATCGCGGGCCGCCTGCTGCGCCGGGTGCGCGATTTCGCCAATGTCGCGGGCGCGCCCAGCGTTGATCGCAAGGTGGCGGACGCCGCGCTTCAGCGGCTGGAGGTCGACCAGCTTGGCCTCGACCTCATGGACCGGCGCTACCTGATGATGATCGCCGACATTTATCGCGGCGGCCCGGTCGGCGTGGAAACGCTCGCCGCCGGTCTTTCCGAAGCGCGCGACACGATCGAGGAAGTGATCGAACCTTACCTGATCCAGCTCGGCCTCATCGCCCGCACCGCGCGGGGGCGCTGCCTCAACGGTCCGGGCTGGAAGCATCTCGGCCTCAACCCGCCACAGGGGGCGCAGGACGGCCTGTTCGACTGACGCAACCATCCAAAAGCCGTGGCCGTTACGGCAAGGGGCGGCTATAGCCGTTGCCAGCACAGGACGCGCAGCAGACGCGCCGTAAAACCGCAGGAGTCGAGCCTTGCAGGCGATCGAGAAATTCCCGAACCTCGTCACCATGTTCTTCGCGCGCGCCGCGCAGAAGGGCGACGCGCCTTTCCTCTGGCGCAAGGAAGCGGGCCAGTGGCAACCGCTGAGCTGGAACGAAGTGGCGCGGCAGGTCGCGTCCATCGCCGCCGCGCTGAAGGCGCAGGGGCTGCGGCCCGGCGATCCGGTGATGCTGGTGAGCGAGAACCGCCCCGAATTCTGCATCGCCGACCTTGCGATCATGGCGGCGGGCTGCGTCACGGTGCCGACCTACACCACCAACACCACGCGCGATCACCAGCATATCCTGACCGACAGCGGCGCGCGGGCCGTCATCGTCTCGACCGCCAAGCTCGCGCAGGCGCTGATGCCCGCCGTGGTCCGCTCCCAGGCCAGCTTCGTCATCGGCATGGAGCCGCTGCGCGGGGCGCAGGGCACATCGACCTGCCACCTCTGGAGCGACCTCATCGCCGGGCACCCGGCCGACGTCGCGGCCTGCGCGGCGGCGCAGACGGCGAAGCGCGAAGACCTCGCCTGCATCATCTACACCAGCGGCACCGGCGGCGCGCCGCGCGGTGTGATGCAGCATCATGGCGCGATCCTCCTCAATTGCGAGGGCGCGGCGGCGGTCGTGAACGAGGATTTCGGGGTCGGGGACGAGGTGTTCCTCTCCTTCCTCCCGCTCTCTCACGCCTATGAGCATAGCGGCGGCCAGTTCCTCCCCATGCTGCTGGGCGGGCAGATCTATTATGCCGAAGGTCTGGAAAAGCTCGCTTCCAATATCGAGGAGACGCGGCCCACCATCATGGTCGTCGTCCCCCGCCTGTTCGAAGTGCTGCGCGCCCGCATCATCAAGGCCATCGAAAAGCAGGGCAAATTTCCCGCCTATCTGCTCGGACAGGCGATGCGCATCGCCGCGAAGGAACAGGCGGGCCGGGGCAGCATCCTCGACGCGCCGATGAAACTGATCCTCTCGCGCACCCTGGTGCCCAAGATTCGCGCGCGCTTCGGCGGGCGGATGAAGGCGCTGGTGTCGGGCGGCGCGCCGCTCAATCCGGACGTGGGCCTTTTCTTCGACGCGATGGGCCTCACGCTGCTGCAGGGCTATGGCCAGACCGAAGCGGGGCCGGTCATCAGTTGCAACCGCCCCAGCGCCGGGATCGCGATGGAAACGGTCGGCCCGCCGCTCGACGGGGTGGAAGTCAGGATCGCCGAGGATGGCGAGATACTGGTGCGCGGCGAACTGGTCATGCACGGCTACTGGCGCAACCCGGCGGAAACGGAGAAGGCGCTGAAGGACGGCTGGCTCCACACCGGCGACATCGGCGAGTTCGATGCGAAGGGCCGCATCCGCATCACCGACCGCAAGAAGGACCTGATCGTCAACGACAAGGGCGACAATGTCTCCCCGCAGAAGGTCGAGGGGATGCTGACGCTCCAGAGCGAGATCGGGCAGGCGATGGTCCATGGCGACCGGCGCCCGCATCTCGTCGGACTGATCGTGCCGGACGCCGAATGGACGCGCGAATGGGCGGAGGCAAAGGGCATTCCCGTTGCACAGGCGGCGTCCGACCCCGCCTATATGGCGGCGCTGCGTGCGGCGGTGGACCGGGTGAACGACGACCTGTCGGTGATCGAACGCGTCCGCCGCTTCATCCTCGCGGACGAACCCTTCACCATCGAGAATGAACAGATGACGCCCTCGATGAAGATCAGGCGGCACGTGATCCGCAAGGTTTATGCGGAGCGGCTCGACGCGCTGTACAAGGGGTGAGCGGTCAGGCGGCGCGGGGGACGATGCGGTCGAGATCGTCCTTCAGCGCCCGCTTGGCTTCCAGCAGTTCATACTGATCCTGCAACCGCAGAAAGAAGCCCTCCGACATGCCGAAATAGCGACCGAGGCGAAGGTCCAGTTCACCGTCCATCGCGCGTTCGCCGCTGATGACGGCCGCCAGCCGATCAACAGGCACGGCAATCAGCGCAGCTATCTGTTCCACGGAAAGATCGAGTGGCTCCATAAATTCGGACAGCAGCATTTCCCCGGCATGCGCGTTATGCAGCCAGTCGGGATCAGTGATAATCGGCGATTTCGACGTCATGGGCATCATCGTCCTTCCAGACGAAACATATACGCCATTGCATGTTGATGGAAATGGAATGTTGACCCTGCCGATCGCCTTTCAGGGCGTGTAGACGGTTGCTTGGTGGATTACGCAAATCGTCGAGGCTCTCAGCGGCGTCGATCATCCTGAGGCGGACGTAAGCGCGCTGAGAGATGTCCGCCGGAAGCTTGCGACTGCGTCCACCGTTCCATATTTTCTCGGCTTCGGCATCGGCGAAGGAGCGGATCATTACGGCTTCCTAAATGAAAAAGGCTGACGGGCAAACTAGCCTGTCAGCGGCTAGTGCTTCCATTAGTCCTTTTCTACGGACGCCAGATTGGCCTTCGTGATCTGCTGCCTATCGCCCGAACTTCTTCTGCACCTTCCCGTATCGCAGCTTCCGCGTCCCCGGCTTGCCCTCGGTCGCGCGGCCCCTCGGCGCGGCGACCTGCTGCTCCGCCGGCAGCCCAAGCTCTTCCGCCTCCAGCTTGCGGATTTCGTCGCGGATGCGACCCGCTTCCTCGAACTCCAGATCGGCCGCCGCCGCGCGCATCTTCTTTTCCAGTTCCTCGATATAGGCGCGAAGGTTGTGGCCGACCATGTGCGGGCGGTCGTCGAGGCCCGTGTCGACCGTGACCTGATCCTTGGATGCCACATGGGCGATGATGTCGCCGATGTTGCGCTTGATCGTGGTCGGCGTGATGCCGTGCGCTTCGTTATAGGCCTGCTGCTTCTCGCGCCGCCGCGACGTTTCGTTGAGCGCGCGTTCCATCGACCCGGTAATACGGTCGGCGTAGAGGATGACGCGCCCCTCGACATTGCGCGCGGCGCGGCCGATGGTCTGGATGAGCGAGGTTTCCGAGCGCAAAAAGCCCTCCTTGTCCGCGTCCAGGATCGCCACCAGCCCGCATTCGGGAATGTCCAGCCCCTCGCGCAGCAGGTTGATGCCGATCAGCACGTCATAGACGCCCAGCCGCAGATCGCGGATCAGCTCGATACGCTCCAGCGTCTCGACGTCGCTATGCATGTAGCGGACCTTGATCCCCGCCTCATGCATGAACTCGGTCAGATCCTCCGCCATCCGCTTGGTCAGCGTGGTGACGAGCGTGCGGTAGCCCTGGGCCGCGACCTTGCGGCATTCGTTGATGAGATCGTCGACCTGATCCTCGACCGGCTTGATCTCGACCGGCGGGTCGATCAGGCCGGTGGGGCGGATCACCTGTTCGCTGAACACGCCGCCGGTCTGCTCCATCTCCCAAGGACCGGGCGTGGCGGAAACACTGACCGTCTGCGGCCGCATCGCGTCCCATTCGTTGAAGCGCAACGGGCGATTGTCGATGCAGGACGGCAGGCGAAATCCATATTCGGCCAGCGTGATCTTGCGCCGGTGGTCGCCGCGCGCCATCGCGCCGATCTGCGGAACGGTCTGGTGGCTTTCGTCCACGAACAGCAACGCGTTTTCGGGCAAATATTCGAACAGGGTCGGCGGCGGCTCGCCGGGCAGGCGGCCGGTCAGGAAGCGGCTGTAATTCTCGATCCCCGCACACGATCCTGTCGCCGCGATCATCTCCAGGTCGAAATTGGTGCGCTGCTCCAGCCGCTGCGCCTCCAGCAGCTTGCCCTCGGCCACCAGTTCCTTGAGGCGTTCGGCCAGTTCGAAGCGGATCGCCTCCATCGCCTGCTTGAGCGTCGGGCCGGGGGTGACATGGTGGCTGTTGGGGAAGACCTTGACGTAATCGAGCGACGCGATCTTCTTTCCGGTCAGCGGATCGAACTCAACAATCTCCTCGATCTCGTTGCCGAAGAAGCTGACGCGCCAGGCCGTGTCCTCATAGTGCGACGGAAAAATCTCCAGATTGTCGCCCTTCACGCGGAAATTCCCGCGCGCGAACCCTGCATCGTTGCGCTTGTACTGGAGCGCGACCAGTTTCCGTATGATCTCGCGCTGGTCCTCGATCCCGCCCTTCTTCATGCTGAAGGTCATGGCCGAATAGGTTTCGACCGACCCGATGCCATAGAGACAGGATACCGACGCGACGATGATGACGTCGTCCCGCTCCAGCAGCGCGCGGGTGGCCGAATGGCGCATCCGGTCGATGCTCTCGTTTACCGAGCTTTCCTTCTCGATATAGGTGTCCGACCGCGGCACATAGGCTTCGGGCTGATAATAGTCGTAATAGCTGACGAAATATTCGACGGCGTTCTCGGGGAAGAAGCTCTTGAACTCGCCGTAGAGCTGCGCCGCGAGGATCTTGTTGGGCGCGAGGATCAGCGCCGGGCGCTGCATCGCCTCGATCGTCTTCGCCATGGTGAAGGTTTTGCCCGAACCCGTGACGCCCAGCAGCACCTGATCCCGCTCGCCCGCCCGCGCCGCCGCGACCAGTTCCGCAATGGCGGTCGGCTGGTCGCCCGAAGGCTCATAATCGCTCACAAGCTTGAACGCCCGCCCGCCCTCGCTCTTCTCGGGGCGTGCGGGCCGGTGCGGGACAAAGCTCTGCCCGGTCTCCGGTTCGGACAGGTCGGTGCGGATTTGAATTGTCATGGCGGCAATATGGGGCGCGGAACGCGGGGCGCAATCGGCTTTACGGTTTCAGCTCGACCGCGGTTCCGGGCATGGGCGGGTAGACGACGGGCTTGTCGCCGAAGCGGGCGCGAACAGCAGCTTGGCGGCGTTCGTCATCCACGACCTCAACATCTACCTGATCGGGATATTTGAAACTTGCAGTGAACTTTCCGTCTTTGATGTCATATTCCATTACGGACCAGCGCTTGATGCCGCCCACCTTGGACTCGGCGTGCCATGCTTCCCAGAGCAGGTCCGTTATGGTCTCATCATTTGAATCATAATAGCGGATGACGTCACGATCGGCCTTGAAAATACTATAGCTGATCCATCTGTCGCCAATCTCTACATAGAGAAAAACGCCATTCGGATCGCCGCCAACTATATGAGCTAATTCACCTCCAATCTGATTAAAAATTGGTCCAAGTACGTCGAATTTATCTTTCGTCATTGTGAGCGCCCTTTGCTTCGTTTGCGAACCTCTTTGTGCTTTTATGCCCGTTGATTGTCCATGTGACATTAAGCTGATAAGGTCGTCTGGAAGCTCCTTGGTACAACGCGTCAATATCGATGGCCACCTTGTGCCCAGCGCGTAAAGCTTTTGCCCAATCGTCTTCTAGCTTGCGATAGGCGCCACGGTTGAAATTGCGATCCTGTGCGAAATGGTTGAAGCTGTCGCTGGGGCCATTGAAGCGAGCAGCGATGAAATGGCCGCCATCGTCCTTCCCTTGGCGGCGATCCGGCTTGCCGGCCTGTGCCTGATTGCTCCTTGAGCGCGGCGCGATTGGACCATCAGACAGTTCACCATGCACTTTGTGCGTGCGCGCAACAGGGTCGATATGGAAATCATAGCCATTCTTGCTTTCCTTTCGGCCCGGTCTATCCAGTATCTGGCTTTCCAGCGATGGCGGATGGGCGACGTTCGGCGGCAATTTACCGCCATGCGTGTCCATGTAATGGGACAGCGCCACGAACTTGTTCTTGGCCGACCGCCCTGCATCCAGATAAGCCTGATGCGGTACTTTGATTTGCTGGCCGACCTTGAGCGGCTGGTCGATCGGCTGCTTGTTGAGCCAGGCGAGGTCGGCTGCGGACAGCCCCTCACGCTGGGCTGCGATCCGCGACAGGGAGTCACCTGGCCGCACCGTGTAGATGGCGTAATTATCTGGATGGCGGGCACTGTTCCGACCGGGAACGGACATATTTTCCGCGCTGCCGTTCCCCGGCGGAGGAGGCGTCTTGACCTGCCGGGCCATGTTCGCCGTTTCCGGCTTCCCAGCCCCGCCCGCGCCGAAATAGCGCCCCTGCCCCGCAAAGGTGAAGCGACCATTCTCTTCGTCATGCCACGGATTGAACTTCACTTCGATCTCGGCAGCGGTGAGCCTGCGGCCGGTACGAAGATAGAGCGAGAAGGCCGCTCGCTGGCCAAAGGTTGATTGCTGCATTCAAACTTCCCCCAAAGTTGAACGGGCAATTAGCATATTGATCAGAACAAAACAAGAACAATAGGATTCCGTTACTCTCCATTGAACCCATGTTCGTGCCTGTTATGCTCGCCCCGTGGCGGAAACAGGGAGAATGGTCATGCGTGCGACAATGGCGACGGTGATGATGGCAACGGCCTTGCTCGCCGCCTGTTCGGACAAGCCGGGTGAAAAGGCGGGCAATATCGCCGCGACCGACGCCATGTCGAAGGCGGAGGTGAAGGCGCAGGTCGACAGGGTGCAGTTGAAGCCCGGCCAGTGGGAAGGGCGCTTCACCATAAAGGACATCGACATGCCGCAGATGCCCGAAGGGGCGAAGGTCGAGATGAAGCGCATGATGACCCGGCATGTGCTGCGCTACTGCGTCACGCCCGAACAGGCCGCCAACCCGAGCGGCGACATGTTCTCTGGGCAGGAGAACAGGGATTGCACCTATGGCGACTTCGCGGTTGCGGACGGGAAGGTGAAGGGCCAGCTTTCCTGCAGGAGCGACGGTGGCACCATGAACGCGGCGATGAGCGGCACCTATGCGCCGGAAAGCTACGCCATCGACATGGATATGAAGATGGAGGGCGGCCCGCACGCCATGGCGATGACCGCGCGGTCGGAAGGCAGGTGGATCGCGGCGGACTGCGCATCGCAGGATTAGGGCCGGCCGATCCGCCTGACGCGCTGGATCGCGGACAGGCCGCCGGACTTCCACGCACCCGTGCGCTGCCGCCGCTGATTTCGCTTGCGCTTTGACCCGGCCCGTTAGACCTTCCTCCCCGTTCCGAACGAGAACAGGGGAGAGGCATGATGCTGAAAATGCTGTGGGTGGCATTGCCGCTGACGGGTGTGATGGCTCTGGCGGCGTGCGGGAGCGATCCCGCGCCAGCGCCCGAGGCTGAGGAAAAGCCGATCGTCATGCAGGCGGGCCAGTGGGAACTGACGCGCAAGACCACCGGTTACAATACGCCCACCGTCACGCCCGCCCAATATCAGGAAGCGCTCAAGCAGGTGAGCGAGGACAAGGTCTGCATTTCCGTCGACAGGGACGGCCTGCCCACCCCCGACGCGATCGCGGGGACGGAGGGCAGCGACTGCACCTACAAGGACAAGCTGGCGCGCAAGGGCCGGCTGATCGCCACCCTTTCCTGCAAGGCAGGCAAGGGCACGTCCGAGATCGCGGTGGAGGGCAATTACACCGCCGACACGCTGACGCTCGGCGCCACCATGACGAAAGTCGAGGGCGGCTCGCCGGTGTTGCGCACCACGCATGACCTGACCGGGCGGCGCGTGGGCGACTGTCCCGCCGGATAGCGCCTCATTCGAGCGCGCGGAATGCGCGCTCGTCGCAGCTTTTGGGGCCGACGGTGACGGGGCGGACCGTCGGAACGCTGAGCATCTGTCCGATGCGCAGCGGGGCGAAGCGTTTCCGGTCGATCCCTTCGCACCGCAGCGCCAGCTCCAGCATGCGCGGCGGCGTGTCCCACTGTTCGTAGGACAGGCGGAATGTGCCCCAGTGGATCGGGATCGCGGTCGATGCGCCCAGCCGCCTGAATATCTCCACCGCCTGAACCGGGCCGATATGCGCGTCGGACTGCATCTGCCCCTTCCGGAAGCGGAACGCGCCGATGGGGATCAGCGCCAGCCGGATCGGGCCGTAGCGCCGCGCTTCATAGGGCCATGCCATGTCGCCCGCGCCAGTGTCTCCGGCGAAGAAGATGTTCCCCGCGCGCGTTGCGATGACGAAGCTCGACCAGAGCGCGCGATTGCGGTCGGCGCCCCAGCGGCTGCCCCAGTGATGGCTGCGCGTCACATGCACGCGATAGTCGGGGCAATGTTCGTAGGAGCCGCACTGGACCACTGCGTCGGGCGCCAGCCCGTTGAGCGCCGCGCCGCTCACCGACTGGCCCCAGTCCAGCGCGGTCGACGGGATGCCCGCCGCTTTCAGGATCGCGTCATTGCCAAGGCTGGTGACGATCTTCGGCCGGTCCCGCTCCCACAGCCGCTTAAGGGTCGGCAGGTCGAGATGGTCGTAATGATTGTGGCTGATGACGATCAGGTCGATTTTGGGCAGGTCGTCGAAGCGGATGCCGGGCTGCGCCACCCGCCTGGGGCCAAAGGGCGGGAAGGGGCTGGCATGGTCGGACCAGATCGGGTCGGTCAGGATGTTGAGGCCCGCTGCCTGCACCAGCACGGTCGCATGGCCGACCCATGTCGCGACCATCCCGCGCGGCGCGGCGAAGGGCGCGGGGCGGGCGGGCTTGACCGCAATCGCCTCGGGCCAGCGCGGCCGGCCGTCGTCCCCCAGCAGCCAGCGCAGGATGAAACCCTGTCGGCTCGCGCCCGTCGGCGCGGGCAGGCCGATCTCGCCATCGGGATTGAAGAAATGCGCGCCGTCATAATGGCCGCTGTCCGGCCCGCGATAATAGATGCGGTCGAGGAAGGGCGGCACGATCGTGACGGCCAGACACAGCGCGACGATCAGGAACAGCATCGCAACGCCAGCGCCGCGCGCAATGCGTATCAGGGGTGAAAGGGTCGGCGCGGCGCGGGTCACGGGACCGACATAGCGCGGCGGACAGAGCGGGCAAGGCTTCCTGCCCGATCGGGCCGCCGGATCGGGCGTCCGGATCAGCCCTGATCGCGATAGCCCAGTTGCAGGATGCCCCAGTGGCGTCCCTTGACGTGGATGGACGCGATCACCTGTTTCAGCAGGATGACGTCGCCATCGGCGGTCAGGCGGCGATAGGCCTTGATGCGGAACGGCTTGACCGTGGTGCACTCCACCCGCGTATCTTCCCCGTCGAAGATCGAACCCTGCCTCGAATTTTCGAGATTCCAGTTGATGTCGCCGGGGCGCTGGGGCTGGGAGCGTTCGGGCATGGCAATCGCGCCGAACGCGTTGCGGTCGGTGAACGTCATGCCGAACAGGCCGGGAAATTGGCGCGCCATTTCCTGCCGCGCTCTGGCGGCCGGCAGCATCACCGCCTGCACCGGATGCGAAAAGAGCGGCGGGTTGCTTCCGGCAATCGGCTCATATTGGGGCCGCAGCACGTCCTCCAGCCCGATGACGCCCGCGTCGATGGCCGCTTCTATCGCCCCGGCCACGGCGGCTGCGCTGTCGAGGCAGAAGCGGATATAGGGCGAATCGGGAATGTCGACGCCGCTTTCCGCCAGATATTGCAGCAGCTTGTTGGTGTCCTCGCTTGCCGTCAGCACGCGGCCGGACAGGCGCTGCAGGCCATCGGCATTGTCGCTCGATGTGCTGGCGAGCGCGCTCAGGCCCGAGCGGATTTCCCCGGCGGACCCGACCATGGAGGCGATCCGTTCGGCGACCGCCTCGCTGTTGCTCGACAGCCCCTGCATCAGCGCGCCGAGCCGGTCGACCAGCGCTTCGATATTCTTGGTGTCGTTGAGCGCGGTGCGGGCCGTCTGCGCGCCGTGGGTGATGCTGTCCAGCATCCCGCCCGCCTCGCCGGTCAGCGCCGCGATCGACTGTTCGATGGTGTGGGTGGCGGCGGCGGTTTCCTGCGCCAGCTTCTTCACTTCGGATGCGACCACTGCAAAGCCCCGGCCCGCATCGCCCGCCCGCGCCGCCTCGATGGTGGCGTTGAGCGCGAGGAGGTTGGTCTGGCTGGCGATGCCGCTGATGACGCTGGTCACATGCGCGACGGTCTTGAGCGCCTCGCCAAAGCCGTCGAGGCGGCTGTGGACGCGGTTCACCTGTTCGATGAGGTCGACGAAATTATGGTTGGCCGCGGACAACTGACGCCCCGAGTCGTCGATGATCGACCGCGCCGCGATGGCTTTTTCGCGCGCATCCTGTCCCGCGCGCGACACACTGTCGCCATCGTGCGATAACTGAGTCGCCGCGCCGCTGATCGCCTCGATGGTGCGGGCCTGCTGCGTCACGCGCTCTGCCAGCTCGCTGATGTCCGCCTGAAGATCGAGCGTGCGCAGGCCCAGATCGCCCGACAGTTTGGCGACTTCCATGACGGCCGTCGACACGGCGTTCGATTGCGCTTCGTTTCTCACCCGTTGCTGGCTAGACCAGCGTGGTAAAGGAAGCGTTAGCGGTGCGCCGAACGGAGCGGCCCTATCCCATCAGCACCAGCATGGTGAAGAACAGCGACAGCGCGATGCAGGCGAAGAGGTAGAGGAAGGGCAGCCGCACCAGCGTCCCCGTCCGGCCCAGCGCGTAGGCGTCCTTGAACTGCCGGTACATGTGCCACAGCGCGAACAGCAGCAGCGCGCCCGTCACCAGCCCCGCCGAAGCGCCCATAGCGCCCAGCAGCATCGAACCGGAAAAGAGCAGCGACATGAAGGCAATGGAATAGGTGATGTAGACCGCATGGTCATACATCTTGAACCTTCGGCTGAACGGGAAGAGCAGCCAGAGGAAAGGCAGGGAAATGAGGATCAGCGCCCAGGAAAATTTATAGGCGTTGGCCTTGAGCTTGTAATAGGCGAAGTCGGGATTTTCCGCGGCGGCGTTCACCGCCCGGCCCACCGTTCGGGCGACGCCGCCGGTCAGCCCTTCGGCTTCCAGCGACCGGCTGATGTCGCTCGCCACGCCCACCCCCTTGCGGTCGTCGCGCGCATCGTCCAGCTTTTCGGTGAGCGTCGCGCGCCGGGCCTGCGACAGGCCGGGCGCCGCCAGTTCCCGCTCCAGCTTCGCGATCCGCGCGTCGATCTTCGCCGCTTCCCGGTGCAGCTCGGCGGCGGCGCCCCGGTCCATCGCCGGCCCCTTGGATGGCTCCCCGCCATGATGGCTGGTGAGCGAAAAGATCGCGTACATGAGGAAGGCGGAAAAGAGGAACAGGGCGAAGGGCGACACGAACTTCGCCCGCTCGCCATGGATGTAGCGCCGCGTCAGCTTGCCCGGCCGCAGCGCCAGTTCGGGCAGCGTCGTCCAGATCTTGCCCTCGAAATGCAGCACGCCATGGGCGAGGTCATGGCCGATTGCGAAGAAACTGCGGTGCAGATGCGTCGCCTGACCGCATTGGGCGCAATAATTGCCGCTGACGGGCGCGCCGCAATTGAGGCAGCTCCCCGCGTGCGCTACGCCCGCCTCGCCATGGTCAGGCTCGACCGCCCGCGCCAGCATGGCCCCCGTGACCGCGTCACCCGCCGCTTCCATGTCCCCTGTCATGCAGGGGAGATTATCAGCGGTGTATGATCCTGACCAGACGCCTCATGGGCGCAACCTTGCGCTCTCCTGTCAGCTCGGCTTGATGGCGGTGACGCTTGCGGCGGGCCGCTGCGCATCGCGGCCCATCGTCCAGTTGGTCTGGAGCCGCACCAGCGGATTGGGCGCGCACCAGATTTCTCCGCTGTCCGAAAGGCCCGTCACCCAGATCAGATTATGTTCCTGCCCATAGTCGATCACGGCAAAGGCAAAGCCCTGCCCCTTCCCCTCGACATGGACGGGCAGCGGCGGATCGAGCTGGGTGAAGGACATGGGTTCGGCTCCACGAATAGGGTGCCGCAACAATGCCCTGGGGTTAGCCCGCGTTCCTCTGCCGCAGCGCGGACTAACCCAGATCAGCACGATTCCCGATCCGTTCAGGCCTTTTCCAGCAGCCCCTCGCGCCGGATCTTTTCCTGCCACACCAAGGGCGCGAGGCGGTGGACATTCTGCCCTTCGCTGTCGACCGCGACGGTGACGGGCATGTCCTCGACCGTGAATTCGTAGATCGCTTCCATGCCCAGATCCGCAAAGCCCACGACCTTCGATTCCTTGATCGCGCGGGCGACCAGATAGGCCGCGCCGCCGACCGCCATCAGATAGGCGCTCCTGTGCTTCGCGATGCTGTCCGTGGCCGCCGGGCCGCGCTCGGCCTTGCCGACGCAGGCGGCAAGCCCCTGCTCCAGCATCATGTCCATGAACTTGTCCATGCGCGTCGCCGTCGTGGGACCGGCGGGGCCGACCACCTCGTCGCGGACCGGATCGACCGGGCCGACATAATAGATGACGCGGCCTTTGAAATCGACCGGCAGGCTCTCGCCCTTCTCCAGCATGTCGGCGATGCGCTTGTGGGCGGCGTCACGCCCGGTCAGCATCTTGCCGTTCAGCAGCAGCCGGTCGCCATGCTTCCAGCTCTGGACGACTTCGGGCGTCAGCGTGTCGAGATCGACGCGGATCGCTTCCTTGCTCGGCTTCCAGTCGACCTGGGGCCATTCGCTGAGCTTTGGCGCTTCCAGATAGGCCGGACCCGACCCGTCGAGCGTGAAATGCGCATGGCGGGTGGCGGCGCAGTTGGGGATCATCGCCACGGGCTTGCCCGCCGCATGGCAGGGATAGTCGTAGATCTTGACGTCGAGGATGGTGGAAAGCCCGCCCAGCCCCTGCGCGCCGATGCCCAGCGCATTCACCCTGTCGAAAATCTCGATCCGCATCTTTTCGATGTCGTTCTGCGGCCCGCGCGCCTTCAGCTCGCCCATGTCGATGGGTTCCATCAGGCTTTCCTTGGCCAGCGCGACGGCCTTTTCCGCCGTGCCGCCGATGCCGATGCCGAGCATGCCGGGCGGGCACCAGCCCGCGCCCATCTGCGGCACCATCTCCAGCACCCAGTCGACGATCGAGTCGCTGGGGTTCATCATCTTGAACTTGGTCTTGTTCTCGCTGCCGCCGCCTTTGGCCGCGACATCGACGATCACCTTGTTCCCCGGCACCATCTCGACGTTCAGCACGCAGGGCGTGTTGTCCTTCGTGTTCTGACGCGAAAAGGCCGGGTCGCGCAGGATGGAGGCGCGCAGGCGGTTTTCGGGGTTGAGGTAGGCGCGGCGCACGCCTTCGTCGACGACCTCCTGCATCGAGCGGCTATTGTCGTCGAGGCGGCAGTCCATGCCCCATTTGATGAAGACGTTGACGATGCCGGTGTCCTGGCAGATCGGGCGATGCCCCTCCGCGCACATGCGGCTGTTGGTCAGGATCTGCGCGATGGCGTCCTTCGCCGCCGGATTGGCCTCCGCCTCATAGGCTTTGCCGAGCGCGCGGATATAATCCATCGGATGATAATAGCTGATGAACTGGAGCGCGTCGGCCACGCTCTCGATCAGGTCGGCGGTCTTGATGAGTGTCATCGTGCCCATTTTCCCTATAGCCGCCCGCCCTGCACGGCGGGTCTTCGCAAGGCGCGGCTATAGGGCTTTGGACCGGAGCGTCAATGCGCCGCCAGCGGCCCGTCGGCGAAGGGGAACATCGGCCAGTAAGGCTCCTTCTCCTCCAGCACCCGCGCAAAGCTCGGCCGCGCCTCCAGCCGGGCGAGGCAGGCGGTGAGCGCGGGATGGCGGTCGCCCAGCGGCACGATCCGGTCGGCGTAGAAGAGCGCGGGCGCCGCCGCGCAGTCGGCCAGGGTGAAGGCCTCGCCCGCCGCCCACGTCCGACCCCCGATGCGCGACTCGAGCAGGGCATAGGCCTTGCCCAGCAAGCCGCACGCCTGCTCCACCGCCACCGGATCGCGTTTTTCCTCCGGCCGCAGCCGGTCTGCCACCAGCGCCTGCATCGGCGTCATGACATATTGGTCGAACAGTCGGTCCATCAGCCGCACCTCCAGCGCCGCATCGGGATCGGCGGGGAGGGGGCGGAAGCTGCCCGGCTCATGATGGGCGAGATATTCGATGACGATGCTGGCTTCGGCGACGGTTTCGCCGCGCACCGGATCGCGCAGGATCGGGAACTTCCCCAGCGGCCAGAGCGCCTGCCACTCCGCCGCGACCCCTTCGTCCGCCAGCATCCGCCGCTCGAAGGGGATGCCGCTTTCATACAGGGCGATCAGCACTTTCCAGCAATAGGAGGAAAGCGGGTGATAATAGAGGATCATAGCGGCTCCATCGGCAGGCACCACAAGCCATGGTGTGTCACCGGAATCGGCCACGCACCCTTTTGCGTGGCAAGACCCAATTTATTTTTTCTTCGCGCAATCCCTCTTGCCTTTT
The DNA here is from genome assembly GCF_003967075.1 of Sphingobium amiense. NCBI lineage: Bacteria > Pseudomonadati > Pseudomonadota > Alphaproteobacteria > Sphingomonadales > Sphingobiaceae > Sphingobium > Sphingobium amiense. The sequence continues at coordinate 3,180,651 of NZ_AP018664.1, read as the reverse complement.
CCGGGTGGCAGGAAAGTCCGCGCGTCGCTGCGCTGCGGGGCGACCAACCGAGTCATGCTGTCGATGAACCGAGTCCCTGAACCGTCATTTACCCTCTTGCGCCTTTAAGCGGCTATGGCACTATCCATGGTATCGGGTTAACGGGGGTTACCCAACAGATTGTGATTGCAACGTCAGGACATTATCTTGGCGAGTGGACTTCTGTCCCCTGCGATCCGCTCTGCTGGGCTTTTTCCGTCCCGGCGAGGTCCGGTTGATGATAGGATGCGCGGCACGATGTCGCGAGCCGCTTGACCGAATCGAACGAAACAGGAACATTCAGGGGCGGCGCATGGACTTTCGGGATAGTGGACAAGGTGGCGACGTGGCAACTGTGATGGACGATCTGCTGGAAGCGACGAAGACGGAGGCGCCGGTGCAGCCGGCTCCGGCCGAGCCCGCTCCTGAAATCTCCGCCTCTTCGAAGATCGAGGCGCGGCGCTTCCATGTCACGACCGACGCGGCGCGCGACGCGCTGCTGACGGAATTCGGCAAGGATACGCTGAACGACCGCTACCTGCTGCCCGGCGAATCCTATCAGGATCTCTTCGCCCGTGTCGCCGCCGCCTATGCCGACGACGCCGACCATGCCCAGCGCGTTTACGACTATATCTCGAAACTCTGGTTCATGCCCGCCACCCCCGTGCTGTCCAACGGCGGCACCGGGCGCGGCCTGCCCATCAGTTGCTATCTCAACAGCGTCGACGACAGTCTGGAAGGCATCGTCAACACCTGGAACGAGAATGTCTGGCTCGCCTCGCGCGGCGGCGGCATCGGCACCTACTGGGGCAATGTGCGCGGCATCGGCGAGCCGGTGGGCCTCAATGGCAAGACCAGCGGCATCATCCCCTTCGTCCGCGTGATGGACAGCCTGACGCTGGCGATCAGCCAGGGGTCGCTGCGCCGAGGCTCGGCCGCCTGCTATCTCGACATCTCCCACCCGGAGATCGAGGAGTTCCTCGAAATCCGCAAGACCAGCGGCGACTTCAACCGCAAGGCGCTGAACCTGCATCACGGCGTCCTCCTGACCGACGAGTTCATGGAGGCGGTGCGCGACGGCGCGGACTTCAACCTGCGCAGCCCCAAGGACCAGTCGGTGCGCGGCACCGTCAACGCGCGCGCCCTGTTCCAGAAGCTGGTCGAAGTGCGCCTCGCCACCGGCGAACCCTATATCGTCTTCAACGACACCGTGAACCGCATGATGCCCAAGCATCACCGCGACCTCGGCCTCAAGGTGTCCACATCGAACCTCTGTTCGGAAATCACGCTGCCGACCGGGCGCGATCACCTCGGCAACGACCGCACGGCGGTCTGCTGCCTGTCGTCGATGAACCTTGAAACGTGGGACGAGTGGAAGGATCACCCGACCTTCGCGGAAGACATCATGCGCTTCCTCGACAATGTGCTTCAGGACTATATCGACCGCGCGCCGCCCGAAATGGCGCGCGCCAAATATAGCGCGAGCCGCGAACGCTCGGTCGGCCTTGGCGTCATGGGCTTTCACAGCTTCCTGCAGGCGCGGAACATCCCGTTCGAAGGCGCGATGGCGAAATCGTGGAACCTGCGCATCTTCAAGCATATCAGCGCCAAGGTGAACGAAGCCTCGATGCTGCTCGCCCACGAACGCGGCCCGTGCCCCGACGCCGCCGATCAGGGCGTGATGGAGCGTTTCTCCTGCAAGATGGCGATCGCGCCCACCGCGTCGATCAGCATCATCTGCGGCGGCACGTCGGCTTGCATCGAGCCGATCCCGGCCAATATCTACACGCACAAAACGCTGTCGGGCAGCTTCTCGATCAAGAATCCCTATCTGGAAAAGCTGCTGGCCGCCAAGTCGAAGGACAGCACCGCCGTCTGGAACTCGATCCTCGAAAAGGGCGGATCGGTCCAGCATCTCGACTTCCTGACCCAGGAAGAAAAGGACGTGTTCAAGACCAGCTTCGAAATCGACCAGCGCTGGCTGCTCGAACTTGCGGCCGACCGCACGCCCTATATCGACCAGGCGCAGTCGCTCAATCTGTTCATCCCGGCGGACGTGGAGAAATGGGATCTGCTCATGCTCCACTTCCGCGCATGGGAACTGGGCATCAAGTCGCTCTATTATCTGCGGTCCAAGTCGGTGCAGCGCGCGGGCTTCGCCGGCGGAGTGGAAGCGGACAACACGATCGACGCGCCCAAGTTCGAAATCGGCGAGACCACTGACTATGACGAGTGCCTTGCCTGCCAGTGACGACGGCCGAGCGCGCCTTAATTCCTCTCCCCTTGTGGGAGAGGAAGGGGCCCGCGAGGCGAAGCCGAGTGGGAAGGTGAGGGGGCTGACCAGGCGCCAGCGATTGCCGGCGCTGACTGTCTTCCGGTCCCGCGAATTGCGGCAGAATGCGACGGAGGCGGAAAAGCGGCTATGGGCCATGCTCCGCCGGACGTTGCCGGCGGCGAAATTCCGACGCCAGGTTCCGCTCGGCCCCTATTTCGCGGACTTTGTTTCGCACTCGGCAAAACTGGTCGTGGAAGTCGATGGCGGTCAACATAGCGAAGAAGGCGATGCAGCGCGCACAGCCTTTCTTGGAGCAGAAGGTTACCGTGTGATCCGGTTCTGGAACAAGGATGTGATGGACAATATCGAGGGGGTCTTGACGCAGATCGCCGCGACGCTGACCCCTCATCCTCCCACTTCGCTTCGCGAAGCGGGCCCCTCCTTCTCCCACAAGGGGAGAAGGGAGAGGTGATCCGTGCTAATTCACTCTTCTTCTTCGAACGTCACCGCGACATCGGCATTGGCGGAAAGCCGCACCGTGCCGTCCCCCTCGACCTCCGCGATCAGGCCCTGGCTGATATAGTGATGATGCCCTTCATGGCTTCCGGTAGCGCCCTCGATCAGCGCCCCGCTGTCCTTCCTAGTCAGCTTGATGCGGTCGCCATCGACATGGTCGACGGTGCCCACATGGACGCCGTCGGCGCCGATGACTTCGGCATGTTCCTTGATTTGGCTCAGATCGACCATCATTGCTCTCCTGTTGCTAGGGGGACGGCGACTGAACGTCCCGCCCTCGGTCCGGTTGCAACCGCCCTTCATTCGTAACAAATTCTCCGGAGTAACCCGTCATGCCCCTTCTCCAAGCCTCCAAGGTCTACAAGCCCTTCGAATATCCCTGGGCCTATGAATATTGGAAGCGTCAGCAGCAGCTCCACTGGCTGCCCGAGGAAGTGCCCCTGGGCGAGGATTGCCGCGACTGGGCGCAGAAGCTCTCCGACCATGAACGCAACCTGCTGACCCAGATCTTCCGCTTCTTCACGCAGGCGGACGTGGAGGTGCAGGATTGCTACCACGAAAAATATGGCCGGGTGTTCAAGCCGACCGAGGTCAAGATGATGCTGACCGCGTTCAGCAACATGGAAACGGTGCACATCGCCGCCTACAGCCATCTGCTCGACACGATCGGCATGCCCGAAACCGAATATAGCGCCTTCATGCAGTATAAGGAGATGAAGGACAAACACGACTATCTCGCCCAGTTCGGCGTCGATACGGATGAGGACATCGCCAAGACGCTCGCCATGTTTGGCGGCTTCACCGAAGGGCTGCAGCTCTTTGCCTCCTTCGCGATGCTGATGAACTTCCCGCGCTTCAACAAGATGAAGGGCATGGGCCAGATCGTCACCTGGTCGATCCGCGACGAAACGCTCCATTGCGAAGGCATCATCAAGCTGTTCCACGCCTTCTGCGCGGAACGCGGCTGTCTGACCCCGGCGGTCAAGGATGATATCATGGACATGTGCCAGAAGACCGTCCGGATCGAGGACGCGTTCGTCGATCTGGTCTTCGAAATGGGGCCGGTGCCCGGCATGACGCCCAAGGACATCAAGAAATATGTCCGCTACATCGCCGACTGGCGGCTGGGGCAACTGGGCCTGAAGCCCATCTACATGATCGACGAGCATCCGCTCCCCTGGCTGACGCCGCTGCTGAACGGCGTGGAGCACGCCAACTTCTTCGAAACCCGCGCCACCGAATATTCGAAGGGCGCGACCCGGGGTCAGTGGAACGACGTCTGGGACGCCTTCGACCGCCGCCAGAAGATCAAGGGCACAGAAGCCGCCAACGCCGACGACGAAGGCCCGGACATGTTCAAGGCTGCGGGGATTGCGGCGGAGTAAGCGCCGGGACCGGATAGTTTCAAACGTCTCCGAAACGGATTCATCTCCCGCCAAAATGGTGGGAGATGTCTCTATGGTCGCGGCATGTCCGACCCAGCACCGACCCGCCACGCCTATATCTGTCACCTCTGCGGCAGCGATCATGTCGTGCGGGATGCCTGGGCGGTATGGGATGTCGTGACGCAGATGTGGGTTCTCGACACGCTGTTCGACCATGCCCATTGCCACCAGTGCCTCGCGGCGACGCGGCTGGAGCGGGTGGTGCTCAGCAGCCCCATGACCTTTGCCGCCCCGCCGCTGCCGCCATCGTCAGAGCCGGAGGCGATGCTCGTGACACATCCTTAACCGGCAAGGGGCTAGGGTGACGGCATGTTCGGCGTCCGCCTCCGCACCCTCTTCACCAGCCGCTGGTTCGCGCTGCTCTGGGCGGTGCTGGTGATCCTGACCGCGATTAACTATGTGGGGACGGGCGACGACAGGCCCGCCGACGCGGCTAACGGGACCGCCCCCGACGGCCTCACCAACGATCAGCGTGCCGCCATCGCCAACGCGCTCTGACAGCCCCGCTCGGGACCGCCCGTCCGCTGTCCTATCCCGTCCCTTTCATGGCACACAGGCTGTTGGAGAATGCTCCCGCCCGATGCCTCGCCCACGCAACAATGATGCGTGAATAGGAAAGAAAATGCGCAAACTTGCGGGAAATATGCGAAGCTAAGGGGTAAGCGCGCGCCCCGCACCCTCCCCTGACCGCCGCCTGAACAGGGGGTTTTGTTCCGTTCATGCAACATAGATCAAAGACGCGGGTTCTTGCCCTCACATCAGGAGCAAGGAGACCCTCATGTCCTTTTCGATGAAGCAGATGCTCGCTGCCCTTTCGCTGGGCGCGATGACGCTGACCGGCATCGCCGCGACCCCCGCTCTCGCCCAGCCCGGCCATGCTAAAGGCAAGCACGGCAATCCCGGCCACGGCCGCAACGACTGGAAGCATGGCGGCAAGCATGACGACCGCCGCGATGCGCGCCGTCCGGGCCGCGTCGTCTATAATTACGACTGGAACCGGCCCGATCCGCGCTACGGGCGCAACTACCGCCCCGACCGCTATTACCACACCGGCTACGATCCGATCCGGGTCGACCGCCGCACGCGCATCTATCGCGGCTATGACAACCGCTATTATTGCCGCCGCAATGACGGCACCACCGGCCTGATCGTGGGCGCGGCGCTGGGCGGGCTGCTGGGCAACCAGATCGCGCAGGGTCAGTCGAACCTGCTCGGCACGCTGATCGGCGGCGGCGCGGGCGCGTTGCTCGGCCGCGAGATCGACCGTGGCGGCGTAAGCTGCCGCTAAGGGGATGGCGGGGAGGGCAGCGCGCTCTTCCCGCCCGCACCCTCACCCGAGATCGTCGTCGTCCCCCGTGACCGTATCATAGAGGTCGTCGCCGTCATCCTCCTCCTCGGTTGCTCCAAGGACATCTTCCTCATCGTCCATCTGCGGTTCCCCGGCATAGGCGTCCATGTCGACATGGCCCGACCGGTTCATCGCATTCATCTTCTCGACCAGATCCTCCATGTCGTTGGGGACCAGTTGCGCGGGATCGGTCCGCCCGCCGCGCTCGCTGTCCTCGGCAGGATCGGTCTGGCGCAGCCGCGCGTCGTCCGCGACCTGCTGCGCCTGCGCGCCGCTGTCGTCCTGCTCGCTATTCTCTTCGATCTCGCGATCGGGGATCGGGCGCTCCATGGCCTGCTCTCCTTGAAAGGGGGTAGAGCACCTCAAACGGCCTGGACCGCCCGCTGTTCCGGCGAAAGCGCTGGACAGGGGGTTCCCCAGCGGCCAAAGGCGCGGACGATCCTTTCGCATCGCAGCAGGAATCCCCCGTCATGCCCCGCCAGCTCATTTCCTCCGGCTCGCCCTTTGAGGCTCAGGTCGGCTATTCGCGCGCCGTCGTCCAGGGCGACTGGTGCTTCGTCGCCGGCACCACCGGTACCGATCCTGAAACGAAGACCATGCCCGAAGACGTCGTGGTGCAGGGGCGCAACGCGCTTGCCGTCATCGGCAAGGCGCTGGAGCAGGCGGGCTTTTCCTTCGCCGATGTCGTGCGCGTCACTTACTATATCACCGACCCCGCTTACTGGGACGTGATGGGCGAAATCGCCGGGCCGGTCTTCGGCGACATCCGCCCGGCGGCAAGCTGCGTCATTGCAGGCCTCGTCAAGCCCGAGATGAAGATCGAAATCGAAGTCACCGCCTTCAAAGGGTAACAGGGGTTAGCATCATGATTACCATGTATGGCATCAAGAATTGCGACACGGTCAAGAAAGCCCGCAACTGGCTGGACAATGAACGCGTCGCCTACAGCTTCCACGACTATAAGGTGTCGGGCGTGGACAGGGACCGGGTGGAGGAATGGGTGATGGAGCATGGCTGGGAAACCATCCTCAATCGCTCCGGCACGACCTTCAAGGCGCTGGACGCGGGCGACAAGGCGCATATCGACGCGGACAAGGCGATTCTGCTGATGCTCGCCAGCCCCTCGATGATCAAGCGCCCGATCCTCGACACCGGCAAGGGCACGATCGTCGGGTTCAAGGCAACGACCTACGAGAACGCGCTTCAGGGCGTGAAGGCGTGAGGCCGAGGGGGCTGCTCCATGCGGGACTGTTTCTCCTCATGAGCCTCGCCCCCGCCGCCCCGCTGCTCGCCGCCGACCCGATACTCATCGCCCATCGCGGCGCGAGCGGGGAGCGGCCCGAACATACGCTCGCCAGCTATGAACGCGCCATCGACGAAGGCGCGGACTATATCGAACCCGACCTCGTGCTGACGAAGGACGGGGTCCTCGTCGCCCGGCACGAAAATGAGATCGGCGGCACCACAGACGTCGCCGACCATCCCGAATTTGCCGACCGCAGGACGACGAAGACCATCGACAGCGTCGCCGTAACCGGATGGTTCACCGAGGATTTCACCCTCGCCGAACTGCGCACCCTGCGCGCCCGCGAGCGTCTGCCCGACCTGCGCCCCGCCAATGTCCGCTTCAACGACCTCTATCTCATCCCCACATTCGAGGAGATATTGAAGCTGGTCCGCGCCAAGGAAGCCGAAACCCACCGGCGCATCGGCCTCTATCCCGAAACCAAGCATCCGACCTATTTCGCGAAGATCGGCCTGCCGCATCAGGAGGCGCTGCTGACGCTCCTGTCGAAATATGGCTATGAGACGCAGGCCGATCCGGTCTTCATCCAGTCGTTCGAGGTGGGCAACCTCAAGGCGCTGCGCGCCGCCACGCGCCTGCGCCTCATCCAGCTCGTCGCCGCGGAGGGCGGCCCCGCCGACCAGCCCGGCACCAGCTATGCCGACATGCTGACGCTTGCGGGGCTGAAGGATATCGCGACCTACGCCGACGGCATCGGCCCCGCCGCCACGCAGGTGATCGCGCCCGAAGGCCCGACCGCGCTGGTCGCTCGCGCGCACGAGGCCGGGTTGCAGGTCCATGTCTGGACGCTGCGGATAGAAAACGGCTTCCTTCCCGACCCATATCGCCGCCCCGACGACCCGCAGGGCCGGGGCGACTTTACCGGCTGGGTCCGCGCCATCGTCGCGGCGGGCGTCGACGGTTTCTTCAGCGACTTTCCGGCACAGGCAAGAGCGGCGCTCCAGCCCTGAGCTAAGCGCTTGCCAAAGCCCGCGCGCGGGGCGAATAACCAATATATGTTGTCCCAGAAGACCCGCTACGCCATCCGCGCGCTGCAACATCTCGCCGATCGCTACCGCCAGGGTCCGGTGCCGCTGAACGAGATCGCGACGCGGCAGAACATCCCCGCCAAATTTCTGACCGTCATCCTCTCCGAACTGTCACGCGAGGGGCTGGTCGCGACGCAGCGGGGCAGGGACGGGGGCTATTGGCTGGCGCTGGCGCCGGTCGACATCAGCTATGGCGACATCGTCCGGCTGACGCGCGGGTCGCTGGCGCTCACGCCCTGCGCCAGCCGCTTCGCGCATGAAAGCTGCACCAACTGCCTGCCCGAATCCGAATGCCGCCTGCACCGCGTGATGCTCAAGGTGCGGGACGAGATGGCAAAGGTGCTGGACGGCATCAGCCTTGCGGACCCGCTGGTGCTGGAGGGATGAACGGGTTGTTCGCTGTGTTCGGATCGCTGCAGGAAAGGTGAGGCCTTCGACCGGCTCAGCCGCGAACGGAGGAGAGGGCGTGCGGAAGATCGGGGGCTTGCGGATGGCTTGTCCCTCCGCCACATCCACCTCATGACCCAGCCGCCACTCAAAGCCGCCATCGTGCCCGTGACGCCGCTCCAGCAGAACTGCACGCTCTTCTGGTGCACGCAGACGATGCGCGGCGCGTTCGTCGATCCCGGCGGCGACCTGCCCGTCCTCAGGCGCGCGGCGCAGCAGCATGGCGTCACCATCGAGAAGATCCTCGTCACCCACGGCCATATCGACCATTGCGGGCAGGCGGGCATCCTTGCCGAGGAACTGGGCGTGCCCATCGAAGGGCCGCATGAGGAGGACCGTTTCTGGATCGACAAGCTCCAGAGCGATGGCGTCAAATATGGAATAGAGGGCCGCCCGTTCGAGCCGGACCGCTGGCTGGTCGATGGCGACCGGGTCACTGTGGGCGACCTGACGCTCGACGTCTATCACTGCCCCGGCCACACGCCCGGCCATGTCGTGTTCCACCATGCGCCCAGCAAGCTCGCCATCGTCGGCGATGTGCTGTTTCAGGGGTCGGTCGGCCGCACCGACTTCCCGCGCGGCAATCACCAGCAGCTCATCGACGCGATCACGGGCAAGCTCTGGCCGCTCGGCGGCGACACCGCCTTCGTGCCCGGCCATGGCCCGATGAGCAATTTCGCGCACGAACGGCGCAGCAATCCCTTCGTCGCCGATTCGGTGCTGGCGCGCTGAAAGCTCAGCGCTGCGCCATTGCGGGCGGCACGGGAACCTCCCGCGTGGCGCCATAGGCGATGGTCAGCGCGGCGACGGCCAGCGCCGCCGTGATCGCCCAGGTCAGGACGGCCCCGCCCGCCCGCCACAATGTCGTCGCATCCGCGTCCATGCCGAAGGCGTGGGCGATCCGCGCGGCCATATAGGCGAGCGCCGCGATCCACAGCCAGATCGACGCCCCCGCCGCCAGCTCGATCCCGCCGCACAGGATCAGCACGATTGGCGTATATTCGATGAAATTGGCATGCGCCCGCATCCGCCGCGCCAGCAGCGCGTGGCCCGCGTCGCCATGCATCACCTTGTCCCTGATGCGGAACCGCGCGCAGCGAATCGCCAGCCACAGGTTGAGCAGCGCGCAGGCGGCGGCGAAGGTCAGCGTGATCGGCAGCAGCATGGGTCGTCCATCTCCTCATATCGTCCGGAACACTCTAGGACCGCCGCGCCGCACGGCAAGGAAGCACTTGCGTGGCGGCCAAAAAGCGCTATAGGCGCAGGGCTTCGCGATCACCCGGGCCGCATGGGTCTGCGGCGCCGTTGGCGTCGGCATCTCATGGGACACCGGCCAGTCGCACAACCAGATCGAAATATGGAATAAGGTGCCGACATGGCTGTCCCCAAGCGCAAGACTTCCCCTTCCCGCCGCGGCATGCGCCGCAGCCACGATGCGCTCCGCGTCGAGGCGTATAACGAATGCTCGAACTGCGGCGAACTGAAGCGTCCGCACAATCTGTGCGACGCCTGCGGTCATTATAACGGCCGTGAAATCGTCGCCGTCGGGGCGTAAGTCTCTCCTCTACTCCGCAAAGGGGTGACATAAAGTGTCCAGCCAGCCGCGAATCGCCATAGACGCGATGGGCGGGGACGAAGGTGTGCGTGTGATGATGGCGGGGGCCGCGCTGGCCCGCCGCCGCCACGACGGCCTGCGGTTCACCCTGTTCGGCGACGAGGCGCAGATCAAGGCGGCTCTGGACAACCACCCCAATCTGCGCGCGGCGTCGGACGTGGTCCATGCCGACACGGTCGTCGACGGTTCGGACAAGCCCAGCGTCGCCATCCGCAAGAAGTCCAGCTCCATGAGCATGGCCATCGCCGCCGTGAAGGCGGGCGAGGCGGGCGCTGCCGTATCGGCGGGCAATACCGGCGCGTTGATGGCGATGGCGAAGCTGGCGCTGCGCACCATGAAGGGCGTCGACCGGCCCGCGCTCGCGGCGATGCTGCCGACGCTGGGCGACAATGACGTCATCATGCTGGATCTGGGCGCGAACACCGAATGCGACGCCCGCAACCTCGTCCAGTTCGCGGTGATGGGCGCGGCCTATGCCCGCATCGCCCTGGACCTCGATCGCCCGCGCGTCCGCTTGCTCAACATCGGGACGGAGGAACTCAAGGGCACCGACGAGATCCGCGACGCCGCCGCCGTGCTGCGCGCCGCCGACAATCTCTCGCTGCGCTTCGACGGCTTCACCGAAGGCGACAAGATCGGCAAGGGCGATACCGATGTGATCGTGTGCGACGGTTTTTCGGGCAATGTCGCGCTCAAGACGGCGGAGGGCACCGCCCGCTTCGTCACCGATGTGCTGCGCAAGGCGTTCACCAGCTCGCTGCGCTCGAAGATCGGTTTCCTCATCTCGAAGCCCGCGATGCACCTGCTCAAACATCATCTCGATCCCAACAATCATAATGGCGCGGTCTTCCTCGGTCTGAACGGCGTCGTCGTGAAGAGCCATGGCAGCGCCGATGAAAAGGGCGTGGCGAACGCCGTCCATGTCGCCGCCCGCCTGCTGGAAGAAGACATCACCCGCCGCATCGCCGCCGACATCGCCGACATCCAGTCGCTTTCGGCCGCCGCGTCCAGACTGGAGCAGCCCGCCAAGTGATCCGCCGCTCTCTCCTGCTGGGCACGGGGTCGGCCCTCCCCGCGCGCAGCGTCAGCAATGCCGAACTGGCGCAGACCGTGGACACGAGCGACGAATGGATCGTCGAGCGCACCGGCATCCGCAACCGCCATATCGCAGGCGACGGGGAAACGACCGCGACGCTGGCCGCCGACGCCGCGCGCCGGGCGCTGGAAGCCGCGGGTCTTGCCGCGCAGGACATCGACCTCATCATCCTCGCCACCGCGACGCCGGACCAGACCTTCCCCGCCGCCGCGACGAAGGTGCAGGCGATGCTGGGCATCGACGATTGCGTCGCCTTCGATGTGGCGGCGGTCTGTTCGGGCTTCCTCTATGCCGTCACCGTCGCCGACAGCATGATCCGGTCGGGCGCCGCCAACCGTGCGCTGGTGATCGGGTCTGAAACCTTCAGCCGTATCCTCGACTGGGAAGATCGCGCGACCTGCGTCCTCTTCGGCGACGGCGCAGGCGCGGTGGTGCTGGGCGCGGAAGAGAGCGCGGACGGCGCGCGCGGCATCCTCGCCGCCAAGCTCCATGCCGATGGCCGCCACAACCAGCTTCTCTATGTCGACGGCGGGCCTTCCACCACGCAGACGGTCGGCAAGCTGCGGATGCGGGGGCAGGAAGTGTTCCGCCACGCCGTCGTCAATCTGGCTTCCGTGCTGGGCGAAGTGCTGGCGCTCGCGGGCCTTGAGGTCGCGGACATCGACTGGCTGGTGCCGCATCAGGCCAATGCCCGCATCCTCGATGCCACCGCCCGCAAGCTGAAACTTTCCCCCGAACGCGTGGTCGTGACGGTGGACCGGCACGCCAACACCTCCGCCGCTTCGGTGCCGCTCGCCCTCGACCTCGCCATGCGTGACGGGCGGATCAGGAACGGCGATATTGTCGTGCTAGAGGCGATGGGTGGCGGCTTCACCTGGGGGGCGTGCGTCCTGCGCGTGTAAGCGCAAGCAAATACTTGCCAAATCCCACGAAATCCCGCAATATTCCTCTGTCGCGGGGGCGACGAGAGAATCGGTTTTTGGGGGTCGGAATGAGCGGTAACGGCACTTTGACACGGGCGGATCTGGCAGACAGCGTCAACCGTCATGTCGGACTTTCGCGGGCGGAGGCTGCGGCCTTGGTCGAATCCATTCTCGAACATATGTCGAGCGCGCTGGAACGCGGAGAAAACGTCAAGATTTCCAGCTTCGGCACATTCGTCCTGCGCGACAAGACGCAGCGCATGGGCCGCAATCCCAAGACCGGGATCGAAGTGCCGATCGAGCCGCGCCGCGTGCTGACCTTCCGCGCCAGCCAGACGATGCGCGACAAGGTCGCGTCCGCCTGACGCCTGTTCAAGGCGTTTTATGACAATCGGTTGACGGCCCCGGCTTCATGGGTGCACCATTGCGCCCATGAAGGAAGAGGGTGCTTTCCTGACCATCACCGAACTGGCCGGCGAGCTTGGCGTGGCTCCGCATATCCTGCGCTATTGGGAAACGCGCTTTCCCACGCTCCGCCCGCTGCAACGGTCGGGCAACCGGCGCTATTACCGCCCGGCCGATGTCGATCTGGCACGGCGCATCCACCGCCTGCTCTCGGTGGAGGGCTTCACCGTAAAGGGCGCGCAAAAGGCGCTGGAAGACAGCGACGGCCCGCCGCCTGCGGCACCGCCGGAGGAGGGCGCCTCGCTCCTCTCCCGGCTTCAGGCCATTCGCGACCAGTTCGCCCGCGCCATCGGCGACTAGGCGGGGGCTATTTGGCGGGGGCGCGATAGGGGATGAAGTCGCCCAGCGCGCACGCGCCCGTCTGCATGCCCGTCATCAGGTTCGCCGTGGTCGCGAAATCGCCCCGGCACATCTGCGACGTATAGCTGCGCAGGATCAGCGTATCGCCCGACGCCAGCCCGCTGCAACTGCCGATCAGCTCATTCTTGTAAACCAGCTTCCGGCTCACCCGATACAGCACCACATTGTTGCTGATGACCTGAAGGTTGGTCGACGGCTCCCGGTTGATGCAGCTCATCTTCTCGCCGGGAACCTTGCCCGCCAGCGCCTTGTCGAGTTCGGACGCCTGTTTGTCAGTCAGCGGCCGTGGTTCATAGCTTCCGGTACAGGCCGCGAGGATCATCGGGGCCGCCAGCATCGTCCATGCGCGCATCTGCTCTCTCCGTCTCTGTGCGCCCTTATGAAACAAGGACGCTGCTGTCGGCCCGAAACCGTCAGGCCGCGTCCTTCGCCGCCCGCCGCGCCGCCAGTTCATCGACGCTCGCGGCACGCAGGAAGATGTTGGTCGCGCGCTCCGCGCCGATGGTGGTCGGCACCGTCGCCTCGCCGACGGCGCGCAGAGCCTCCACCTGCGTCACGCGCCGGGCGAGGTCCGCATTGTCCGGATCGACGCTGAGGGCAAAGCGCCCGTTCGAGAGCGTATATTCGTGTGCGCAATAGACCGCCGTTTCGTCGGGCAGGCGCGCGAAACGCTGCATGTTGGCGAACATCTGCGCCGCCGTCCCCTCGAACAGCCGTCCGCACCCCATCGCGAACAGCGTGTCCCCGACAAAGATCATGGTTTCGTCCGCCAGATGATAGGCGATATGTCCTGCGGTATGCGCGGGCACCTCCATGACGGCGGCTTCGTGCCGGCCGATCCGCACCCGGTCGCCTTCGGCCACTTCGACGTCCAGCGTGCCGATCTTCTCGGCTTCCGCTGCCGGGCCGGTGATGGTGCATCCGGTCGCCGCCCTGATCGCCGCGTTGCCGCCGACATGATCGGGATGCCAGTGCGTGTTCCAGATCTGTCCGATCTTCCACCCCCGCGCCTGCGCCTGCGCCAGCACCGGTTCCGCCACAGCGGGATCGACGACGACCGTATCGCCGCTCTCCCCATCATGCAGCAGCCAGACATAATTGTCGGAAAGGACCGGGATGCGGACGACTTCGATCATCGGCTTACCATTCCCCGACATTGGGCATCGACGCCCAGGGTTCCGCCGGTTCCAGCCGTCCGTCCTGCAACAGTTCGATCGAGATATTGTCGGGCGTCCGCACGAATGCCATGTGCCCGTCGCGCGGCGGGCGGTTGATCGTGACGCCCGCGTCCATCAGCCGCTGGCATGTCTCGTAGATATTCTCGACCCGGTAGGCGAGATGGCCGAAATTGCGCCCGCCGCCATAGACTTCTGCCGTGCTGCCATCCGCCGCTGGCCAGTTATAGGTTAGCTCCACCTGCGCGTCCTCATCCCCCGGCGCAGCGAGAAAGACCAGCGTGAAACGTCCCTGCTCGCTGTCGAAGCGCTTCACTTCCCCAAGACCCAGCAGTTCGAAGAAATGGACCGTCGCGTCGATATCGGTAACGCGGATCATGGTGTGCAGATATTTGGGCAAGGCTCAAGCTCCGTTCGCCGCCATCAAGCGGCGGTTCATCCATGCGGTGGTAGCTATCCGCCAAGATAGTGCGGCGCAGCCCCGCGCGGAAGAGGAGCCGTAACATGGGATGGGAAACGCGCGACAGGATCATATTGGGCGGCGCGGCGGTGCTGGCGTTCGGCATGGTGGCGGGCGGCTATCTGCTGGGCGATGGCCTCACCCGCGCCAAGGCGGCGGATCGGTCCGTGACCGTGCGCGGCCTCGCCGAAAAGGATGTGACGGCGGACCTTGCGACCTGGTCGATCAGCTATTCCGCGACCGGCTTCGACCTCCCCACCGTGCGCGGTCAGATTGACGCCAATACGCGGGAACTGCGCGCCTATTTCGAAGGGCTGGGGTTCCGGCCCGAAGCGCTCACGCCCGTGGGCGCGGGCGTCAACCAGTGGCTCAATAACGGCGTCAATACCATCACCATCACCCAGCGCATGCTGCTGCGCACGAACGACATCGCCCGCGCCCAGCGCGCCGTCGCGCAGCAGTTCGACCTCGTCCGCCGGGGCGTCACGCTTCAGGAGGGGTCGGGAATGCGCTACAGCTTCACGAAGCTCAACAACATCAAGCCGCAGATGGTCGCCGCCGCCACCCGCGACGCGCGCGCAGCCGCCGAGCAGTTCGCCAAGGATTCAGGCGCGGGCGTCAGCGGCATCAAGAGCGCGACGCAGGGCTATTTCTCGATCGAACCCCGCGACGGGGAGGGTGGCGAGGGCGGCAGCGACACGCCCTTCAAGAAGGTGCGCGTCGTCACCACCGTCGACTTTTACCTGCGCTAGAAGTCAGCAGCGGCCCCGGCGGCGTTCACGGCGGGTGCAGCGGTCGCTATTGTCGCCGATGATCGCGCCCGCCGCGCCGCCGATTACAGCGCCCTCCGCCGTGCCGAGGCCCGTTGCGCTGCCCACGATCGCGCCGCCCGCGCCGCCGATCAGGCCGCCGCGCGTCGCTCCGCGCGAGCAGGCGCTCGTCGCCGCAGCGCCAGCGACCAATAATCCGATGGCGAGCGCATGTTTCAATCGGCTGTCCATTTCGCTGTCTCCTCTGTCATCCCGCTGCGGGGCGAACCGGCGGACGCAGGCCGATGTTCCGTGACAAAGTCTTGCTGAAAGCCAGCGGCTCTATTTTCCGGCAGGAGCGGGGGCCGCAAGCCGGGACAGATTGTCTGCCGCCGACCTGCCCGCAGGGCTGTCGGGCGCAAGCCTGACCGCGCGCTGCCAGGCGGAGCGGGCGACATCCTCATGGCTCGTCAGCACCGCGATATTGCCTTCCTCCAGCGCCACGCTGGCATCGTCCGGCGACAGTTGCACGGCGCGCGCGATATGCGCCTGCGCCAGACTCATCTCGCCCGATCGCCGCGCGAGCGTCGCTGACAGCAGCCAGGCGAGCGGGTCTTTGGGCGCATGGGTCAGCGCCGCATCGAGCGAGTCCCGCGCGCCCGCCGCATCGCCCAGCGCCACCAGCGCCCGCGCGCGGTCCAGATGCACCTCGCCCTTCTCGAACCCGTCGGGCAGGCCGCGCGCCAGCGCTGCGTCGAAATCCGTGCGCGCTTTGGCCGCGTCCCCGCTCGCCAGCGCGGCATTGCCCGCCTGCGCCCAGAGCCGCGCGCCCTGCGCAACCTCGCCGCCGCGCTCGGCCTCTTCCGCCGCCTGCTCGAACGCGACGATGGCGGGCGTCCAGCGCTCCGCCCGCGCATAGGCGAAGCCCATGCAATGACGCGCATAGAAGCTCCCCCCCTCGATCCGCCATTTCTGGGCGAAGGCGACGCCCGCATCCGACGATTCGATCGCGGCGTCGAGGCATTGCTGGAACGGGACGGCGAATTTTTCGGGCACCGGAATCCTACCATCCTCACGCGGTGCGGGGGCTGGCGACGCCTTGGCCGCCGCCTCCGCCGAAGCAGCCGATGCCGCTGCGGCCCGCTCCTCCTGCTTGCGCTGGCGGCTGCGGTTCATCACCGCCTCGATCTCCGGATCATAGGCCTGAAGCAGCAGGGGGAGAAAGAACGGCATCACAGGCTTTCCAGCAGAGCATCGACGGTGCGGATCAGCAGCGCGATATCCGTGTCGCGCGACAGGCGGTGGTCGCCGTCCTTAACCAGCAGCGTCTGCACATCCGATGAACGCAGCCGCGCCGCCGTGCGCACCGCAGTTTCCCACGGCACATCGGGATCGGCCTGACCATGCAGCAGCCGCACGGGGCAGTCGATGGCGATCTCGTCCTCCAGCAGCAGGTGGGCCTGCCCCGACTGCCAGAAGGCGAGCGTCGTCACATAGGGCCGGTCGGCATAGGGCGTCGGCTCCTCGATCCGCCCTTCGGTCGCCAGCAGCGCCTTGTCCGCATCGGTAAAGCCCCATTGCGTGAAATCCGGCGCCGCTGCGATGCCGACGATGCCAGCCACCCGCTCCGGCCGCGCGAGCGCCATGAGCAGCGCCAGCCACCCGCCCATCGACGATCCCGCCAGCACCGCCGGTCCCTGCGTCAGCCCGTCCATCAGCATGAGAGCATCGTCGCGCCAGCTTTCCAGCGTTCCGTCCGCAAAGCATCCCTCGCTCGCCCCGTTGCCCGCATAGTCGAGCCGCAGCATCGCCCGTCCGGTCCGCTGCGCCCAGTCATGCAGCGCCACGGCCTTCCCGCCTTCCATGTCGGACATATATCCCGGCAGGAAAACAAGCGTCGGCCCGCGCCCTTCGGAATGCCGGTAGGCGAGGCGCAGCCCGTCGGGGCGAACGAAACGGGCAGGCGGCGAAGCGTCGGTCATCGGCATCAGGCTCTTCTCATGAAAATAGCGGCTTCTCCTTAGCCTGCCCGCCGGTCGCGTCCCAAAAAAATAACCGCCCCGCGCGTTGACAGCCCCTACCCCACCGGTTAGAGGCGCGCTCCTACCCCGTGCCCAGATGGCGGAATTGGTAGACGCACCAGCTTCAGGTGCTGGCGATCGCAAGGTCGTGGAGGTTCGAGTCCTCTTCTGGGCACCATTTGTTCTTCTCGGAACATCCCAAAAAGTGTATTAAACCCGCAGAAATCCAAGGGAATTGGCCCTTGGATCGTGCCGGATCGTCCCGCCTTTTCTCGGGGGTTCCGCACATTTTTGCGGGCCTTTTGCGGGCTTTTGCAAAAACCACATTGGGAAAAGGCCCGCACATGCCTCTGACCGAAACTCGGCTTCGCGCGCTCAAGCCAAAGGACAAACCGTACAAGGTCGCCGATGATCGCGGATTGTACATCGAGGTCTCTCCATCGGGCGGCAGACTCTGGCGATTTCGCTATCGAATCGGCACCGTGGAGAAGAAGCTCTCGATCGGCTCCTATCCCGAAATCAATCTCAAGGACGCGCGCCAAGCCGCCTACGAGGCTCGCGTCAAAGTCGCGTCGGGCGGTGACCCGGCGATGGAGAAGCGCAAGCAGAAGATCCGTTCGGAATTCCTTTCCGCCCAGACATTCGAGGCGGTGGCACGCGAGTACATCGATGAGATGATGGTGCAGAACGGCCGGGCGGATGCGACGATCATCAAGGCGAACTTCTTCCTCGACCAGCTGACAGATGCCATCGGCAGTCGTCCGATTGACGAGATCGAGCCATTCGAGGTGCTGGCTCCCCTCAAGCGCCTCGAAGCGAAGGGCAAGCACGAAACCGCCAAGAAGACCCGATCCTTTGCGAGCCGTGTATTTCGCTATGGGGTTGCCACGACGCGCTGCAAAGGCGACCCTACGACCATGCTCCGCGGGGCGCTGATCACGCCCAAGGCAAAGCACTATGCCGCGATCCTTGAGCCGAAGGACCTTGGCGGGCTGCTGCGTGCGATCCAGGACTACACTGGCAACTTCATCACCCGGTATGCCCTGCTCATCGCACCTCATGTCTTTGTACGCCCTGGCGAGCTGCGGCATGCCGATTGGAAGGAGATCGACCTGGAAGAAGGCGTCTGGCGCATCCCGGAGGGCAAGATGAAGGCGCGCCGTCCTCATGCCGTGCCGTTGTCCACGCAGGTGGTCGGGTATCTCAAGGAACTTGCCGAGATGGTCGGTACCGAGGGCTATGTGTTCCCCTCCGCCCGTGCTTCTGTTCGCCCGATGAGTGAGAACACCTTGAATGCCGCCTTTCGCCGAATGGGCTTCACAAAGGACGAGGTCACCGCTCATGGTCTGCGGGCAACCGCTTCTACCATGCTGAACGAGAGCGGCCTCTGGAATCCGGACGCGATCGAACGAGGATTGGCTCATGGTGACAGCAACGCCGTTCGCGGCGTCTATCACCGTGGCAAGCACTGGGATGAACGTGTCCGCATGGCACAGTGGTGGAGCGACTACCTCGATACGATCCGGGAGGGCGGTAAGGTCATAAATGTGGCGTTCGCCAAGGGATAAGCTTAGTTTGACGGAGCTCGGTTCCAAACTGGCAAGCGATATTGTGGTGGGTTTCGAATTCCTCACGCTGGCGAACAAAACAAAAACACGATAGTCTTCCCCTGCATTCCGCGGAGGGCCGCATGTTCGATGAGCTATCCCGTATCATTCGTCAGTTGGACGGGCAGAAGATTACCGTCACGCCGGATATCGCAGTCGACGAAGACGGATACATCGACCGCGAGTGTCCTCACGACGACTGCATGTTCGAATTCAAGGTCCATGATCAAGATTGGCGTGAAATCGTGCGCGATGAAGTGGTGTTCTGCCCTTTTTGCGGACACGCGGCCGATGCTCAGAAATGGTGGACAACCGAGCAAATCGAGAAAATTCAGGAGCAGGCCCTCGCGCAGGTAAAAGGCAAAATCAACCAGGCGATGCGCCGTGATGCTGACGCCTTCAATCGGCGCCAGCGCAAAGGCAGCTTCATCACCATGAAAATGAAGGTCGATCGTGGCTTTCGTGAAGTTGTCCTACCCGCGTCTGCAGCGGAGCCGATGCGACTCAAGCTGACTTGCGAGGAATGCTCTTGCCGCTTCGCAGTGATCGGTTCTGCGTTCTTTTGCCCCTCGTGCGGACACAACAGCGCCGAACGAGTATTTCGGCAGTCGCTCGAAACAATCCGCGCTTCGCTTGACGCGATCCCGGCAATCCGGAGCGGGATCTCTGATGCCGATGCGTCAGAGAATACCATTCGCCTGCTCACCGAAGCAGGCCTTCAAAACGTCGTCATGGCTTTCCAGCGTTTTGCAGAAGCACTTTACCAGCATCAGCCAGATCCAATCAGAGTCCGACGAAACGCGTTCCAGAATCTCCCTGAAGGAAGCCAGTTATGGCGAACGGCCTTCGGAAAGGGCTTTGACGATCACCTGAGCACCTCGGAACTCACCGAACTGACACGCATCTTTCAGCAGCGGCATCTCTTGGCGCACCGCGAAGGCATTGTGGATGTAGACTATATTTCACGGAGCGGAGACCCGACCTACCGTGAAGGACAGCGCTTGGTCATCCGGGAGTCAGTTGTACGAAAGGCGCTGCAGCTCGTCGAAAAGCTTAGCGTAGGAATGGCAGCGGACGTCGCGCCCTCTGATTAGCTTGCCTGGCCTGCGTCCGGGGTGCTCCTCAACCGCTCGAAGCGATCAGCCACTTCGCGCCACATGGCGACACCACCGTCATCGTTTACAGACGTAAGGCGCTCGACCTGACCCGAAATGTAGGTCGTGCCTTGATCACCGTGGTTCTTCTCGACCCACAAAGCCACGGCCCAGAGTTCCTGGTCACGGTTCAACACCAAGGTTCGCGTCGTCCCGTCCAGGTGCGAGCAAGGCCTTCGCTAACGAGCTGATCTCCAAGTGATCGGCCGCCCCGAACGACAACCCGCAGCTTGCGACCAAATCGGTCTTCATCGCGATTTCCGATCGGCCGGACCTGGAAAGCGCCTTCGTTCAGTAGGTCGCGAAGCCGGTAAGTCGCTTTCATCCCAAGCTGGTATTCAGCGTCACACTTGGGTTCGCTGATCTCGGGGGTATCGATGTCTGCAATCCTGATCTTTTCACCCTCGAGCCAGAAGGTGTCGCCATCAACGACGCAAGTGTGGCGCGTGATTCCGCACAAATCGAAGCGCGGAGAGGTGCTTCCGGCCATCAGCGAAAGCTTAGGTGCAAGTTCTGAGGATGCGATCGAGGTCAGACCGGACATCGGCCAATTCAATGCCAGCATCCCGCCAACAAATACGATCGAAAACGCGCCTAATCCCAACATCCACTCCTTGCGCCGACGCTTGTCGCGCTGCTTCTTCAGCTTGTCCCGGAAATCGAAGCGAACGACATTATCATCCTTCGTGCCTCGATCTTCCTTTCGAGCCATCAAACTCGGCCTTCCCCACTCAAGCTGTCAATCGGCGTGCAAACGGGACCCCCTATCGGCGCGCAAAAGGGACCCCCTTTTCAAGATGGCGCAAGGTTGATCGGACACGCGCCCTTGCGCTGCGCGCGGCGTAGGGAGGGCGGAGCCCGACCGGAGGCGCGCGCAGCGCAAAGCATCTTAATCCCGGTGTGCAGCGGAGATCAGTTTCGGTTCTTGAAGCGCCAGCTGTCATTGCCGGTCTCGATGATGTCGCAATGATGGGTGACGCGATCGAGGAGCGCGGTGGTCATCTTGGGATCGCCGAAGACCGTGGGCCATTCGCCGAACGCGAGGTTGGTGGTGATGATGACGCTGGTCTGCTCGTAGAGCTTGCTGACCAGATGGAACAGCAACTGGCCGCCTGAGCGGGCGAACGGCAGGTAACCTAGCTCATCGAGCACGATCAGATCGAGACGGGATAGCTGGGCGGTGAGTGCGCCGCTCTTGCCGATCCTGGCTTCCTCTTCGAGACGGGTCACCAGATCGACGGTGTTGAAGTAGCGGCCGCGCGCACCGGAGCGAACGACATTGGCGGCGATAGCGATGGCCAGGTGGGTCTTGCCGGTGCCCGTGCCGCCGACCAGGACGATATTGCGCCGAGCGGGCAGGAACGCGCCGCTGTGCAATGAACGCACCAGCCCCTCGTTGATCGGTGTGCCCTCGAACCGGAACGCGTCGATGTCCTTCACGACCGGCAGCTTTGCGGCCGCCATCCGGTATCGGATCGACGCGGCATGGCGATGCGTCGCTTCCGCTCGGAGAAGGTCGGTCAGTATCTCCATCGTGGTGCGCTGACGCTGAAGGCCGGTGGTGACCGCATCATCGAACGCGCCCGCCATGCCCTTGAGCCCAAGCCCGCGCATCGCCTCGATCATGTCATGCCGCTGCATCGAAGGTCCTCAGCTGGTCGTAACGGGCGCAGTCGGCGATCGGCGGATGGCGCAGCGCGCTATCCTCGGAGGTGATGATCGTAAGTGGGCGCGGCGGCTCGCGGTGCCGCGCCAGGATGTTGAGGATCAGATCGTCGCTCGCCGTGCCGGTCGCCAGCGCTTCGCGCACGGCCGCTTCGACCGGATCCAGGCCATCGATCAGCACGGCCGACAGCACACGGACGAACCGGCGGTCGGCATCGTCGCCATTACCAAGCTTGCGGCGCAGGCGCGCCAGCGCAGGTGGCAGGTCCCAGTCCTGGAAGGGCGCGCCGTTCCGCAGCGCGCCGGGCTTGCGGGCCAGCACCGGCAGATAATGCCAGGGGTCGTAAATCGTGCGGTTACGCCCGAAGGTGCGAGGATGCTCGGCGACAACCTCCTCGCCGCAGCGCACGATGATGCGGTCGGCATAGGCACGGACCTGCACCGTGCGCCGCGCCATCGTCGAGAGAACCGAGTAGCGGTTGCGGTCGAAGCTGATCAGGCAGGTGCCCGTCACCGCATGCTCGCTCTCGTTGAAGCCGTCGAACGGCCCCAACATCGGTTGCAGTGCCGATCGTTCGATCTCCAGCGCCTGCGCTACGGTTAGCTCGCCCTGTTCAGGATGCGCCTGCCGTTCCGCCCAGCGCCGACACTCGGCCTCCAGCCAGCCATTGAGCTCCTCGAGGCTGGCGAACCGCAACCGGGGCTGGAAGAAGCGACCCCGGATCGTCTGCACCTGGTTCTCGACCTGCCCCTTCTCCCATCCCGCCGCAGGTGAGCAGGCGGTCGGCTCGATCATATAATGGGCGGTCATGATCAGGAACCGCCGGTTGAAGACCCGTTCCTTGCCGGTGAACACGCTCGTCACCGCCGTCTTCATATTATCGTAGATGCCGCGCCCTGGCACCCCGCCGAAGAAAGCAAAGCCGCGCGCATGCGCGTCGAACAGCATCTCCTGGCTCTCGCGCGGATACGCCCGGACATAGACTGCCCGCGATGCACACAGTCGCATATGCGCGACCTTCACCCGCATCGGCTTGCCCGCGATCTCCACATCCTCATGGCTCCAGTCGAACTGGTAGGCCTCGCCGGGCTTGAACATCAGCGGGATGAAGGCCGTGACACCATCGCCGGCATCCTTGCGCCGATCGGCCTTCCAGCGCGCCGCGTAGCGCCGCACGGCATCGTAGGAGCCCTCAAAACCCTCGCGCTCCAACAGATCATGGATCCGCGTCATCCGCAGCCGCTCGCGCTTGCCGCGCACCTCATTCTCTTCCAGCAGTGTGTTCAGGCGATCCTGAAACGGACCGATCCGCGGCAACGGCTGAACCTTACGCTGATAATCGAATGCGCCTTCCGGCGCCCGGATCGCCTTGCGGATCACCTTCCGCGATACATGCAAATCCCGCGCGATCGCCTTGATCGCCTTACCACCGGCATACTCGCGCCGAATCCGAACCACTGTCTCCAAAACCAACATCCCGATCTCGCCGCCTGATTATCCAGCCGGCTGCTTAAACCATCGAAATGAGGGGTCCCTTTTAGACGCCGATCACCCCGCTAACGGGGTCCTTTTTGCACGCCGATCCACACTCAAGCAATCGCTTCTTCTTTTAACCCTAGCCTCTCTTATTCACGACGCTCGGTTTCGGGCCCGCTCTGGGCATTTGCTGCGGCTGGCTGTATTGCGCGGACG
This sequence comes from Sphingobium amiense, assembly GCF_003967075.1. Taxonomy (NCBI): domain Bacteria; kingdom Pseudomonadati; phylum Pseudomonadota; class Alphaproteobacteria; order Sphingomonadales; family Sphingobiaceae; genus Sphingobium; species Sphingobium amiense. The sequence continues at coordinate 3,157,285 of NZ_AP018664.1, read as the reverse complement.
ACCGGCATCGCTGGCGTTTGTTTCACCGCATTCGGATTGATGGGCTTTTCGGGTTGAAGGGCTGGGCTCGGAGTTCTGCGGCGCTGCCGCATGGGCTACGTCGGCGCAGGCTTCAGCCGGAGAACGAGGGCGCGGAACAGGTCGGCATCCGGACAGGCGGAAGCGAAGGCAATGCGGATGCGGCTAGCACTTTCTACGACGCGCGCAGCGACCTTGAGCAGCCGCAGGCGCAAGGTGGTAAACTCCGCGCTTGCCAGAGCAGCGGTCCTGGGCATCGCCTGCTGGATGCGCCATAGCAGCCAGTATGCGGCAGTGTGCAGTATCAGGCGCATCTGATTGGCATTGGCCGAGCGGCACGAGGTTCGGTCGCTGGCGAGCTGGGACTTGTGGCGCTTGATCAGGTTCTCGGCCTGACCACGCGCGCAGTAGAGCGTGTCGTAGATGTGCTCGGCCGATCCTGTTGCCAACGAGGTGACGACATAGCGGATGTCCATGCCCAGCGTGCTGGCCTCGATCCGTGCAACGACGCGACGCTGGCACTTCCAGGTCTTTGCCCCATAGCGGGTCTCGGCATAGTTGCGCAGGACGGGACACTGACGCTGGGCGCGCTTGACCGCGCAGGCATCGGCGACCGCAACAATGGCGGGATCGGCGCGCAGCGCTGAATTGGTGGGCAGGCCGAACACGTAATCGACGCGGGCCGCATCGCAGTAGGCCATGACCTCGGGTCGACCATAGTGCCCGTCGCCGCGGATAGTGATGTGGGTATCGGGCCAATTACGGCGCAGGTGACGCACCAGGCGTCGGATGTGCCCCGCCGCCTCCTTTCCAGAAGGCGTCTTGCCTGTGCGCAGCAGCATGGCCACCGGCCTGCCGGTCGCGGTGTCGTAGATATGGATCGGTAGGAAGCAGCGCTCCCCATGATGCCCGTTCCAGAACGAGAGCTGTTGATAGCCATGCACGACGTCGCACGTGTCGTCGATATCCAGCGTGACCGCTGTCGGAGGGGCGGGATAGCTGGCGCAGTAGATGTCGATCATCGCGGCCATCATGCTGGCCAGTTCGCGCGTAGTCGGTGCATTTTCCCACCGGCTCATCGTCGGTTGGCTGGCCAGCCCCGCGCCCGATTCCGGCAGCTTGCCGAGCGCCAGGCGGAAGCCTGGATCGTCGCGCAGAGCATCGAGATCATCGGCATCCTCATAGCCGCACGCAATCGCGAACACACGGGCACGCAGAATGTCATCCAGGCGATGGATCACCCGCGCTGGATCGCGCGGATCGGCAATACAAGCCGCCAGGCGCTGGCAAATCCCCATCGCGCGCTCGGCCTGTGCAAGCAGTAGAACACCGCCATCCGAGGTAAGCCGGCCACCGTCGAACGCAGCTGTGATTTTCTTGCGGCCGACTGCTGGGAATCCAAATGAGCTTGCGATATCATCGTTCATGGCGGGTGTGGCCCGTGGCATTTTCTGCCCTGCGGCAGGTTCGGCTTAGACACCCAGTTCCTAATTCAGATCAGAGGCTTACGCCACTCCCGCCAACCCTTCAGGACACTTTTGGTGAATAAGGCGGGCTAGACGAACACCTTTCATATGCGCGAGCCAATTGCTTGCCATCGTTCAAGCACGCTGCGGACATAGCCAGGCGTCTCGCTGTTTCGGGGAATACCGCCAGCACGCAAAACCGCTCCAGGCCCTGCATTGTAGGCGGCGAGGGCGAGATGGATCTGCCCGAACTTGTCCAGCATCTCGCGTAGGTAGCGTGCCCCTCCATCAATGCTCGAGACAGGATCATGCCGGTTCGTGACGCCGAGGTAGCGAGCCGTACCCGGCATCAACTGTGCCAGCCCCGCCGCGCCGGCAGGGCTGATCGCCATCGGATTGAACCGTGATTCGGTCCAGATCAGCGCCTGTAATAGGCCCGGGGGAATGGCGTAGCGAAGCTCTGCCTCTCGGACGTTTGCCGAATAGATCATCTCGCGAAAGGTGGGCTCAAAGGCCGCCTTGCTCGGCCCCACATTCATCTGGCCCGGGGTCGGAAGGGCCGGCTCGACAGCCTCAGGCATTGCAGCTGTTGGTCGATGCTCGAAAATCGCAAAGGATGGCGCGTCCACCTGGGCCGAGACTTGCACCGCTGGAACGGCCGCCAGGAGCATCCCGATCATTCCAAATCTGCTCATCTTCCATCTCATCGCATTGCCTCGAATCGAAATGGAACGTATGGTGAACAAGGGGGTGTAGGAAAGCGTTTTGCGCGCGTGTCCAGGAGGAGAGTTCGCTCGCAAGAAGACGGTTTTTCGAGCTTGAGGAGCTTGCCAATGTCCCCTGCGTTCTCCAGTCCTGCCAACTCATCGCTTGCTTCAGTGGCAGTGCAGCTTTGCAAGGAGCTGGGAGGGCATTGGTCCGGCTCCAAGGGCATGGCGCGATGTCCCGCCCATGATGACCGAACGCCCTCGCTCGGCGTAACTCTGGGTCGGCACGCCATCCTCTTTCATTGTTTCGCGGGCTGCAGCCAGGATCAGGTCCTTACTGCGCTCGCCGCACAAGGTGTTTCGCAGGCAAGCATGTTTTCGGGGAAGGACGACACTGATGCAGGCGCCAGTGTCGGCAAACCCGCCTACCATGCGTTCGCACAGCGCATCTGGCGCGAAGCAAGGCCAATCGACGATACTGCCGCCAAGGCCTACCTTCAGGCCCGCGGCATTCGTGCGGTCTCCCGCGCCCTCAGATTTCACCCTCGCACTCCGCTCGGACCGAAGGGGAGCACGCAGTATCTGCCTGCTTTGATCGCGGCAGTGACGATGGACCATGGGCTGGTCGGAATTCACCGCACGTTTCTCAATCTGGAAAGGCCTGCAGTGGTACCTTTCGACAATCCCAAGCGCGCACTTGGGAGTTTGGCAGCGGGTGCCGTTCGCCTCTTCGATCCCGTCGATGGGCGGCTTGGCCTTGCCGAGGGTATCGAGAGCGCGCTTGCGGCCAAGGCGCTGACCCAGATCCCTTGCTGGGCTTCATTGGGCAATGAGCGTTTCGGACTTGTGTCTATCCCCGAGAGCGTGCGCGAGTTGCACTTGTTCGTCGACAATGATGCAGGTGGCGATCTCGCCGAGGAACGCGCCCGTAGTGCCTACATCAGTGAAGGCCGCAAGATTATCACGCGTCGCCCGCGCGCTCACGGAACAGACTGGAACGACGCATTGCAGGCTTGGCTGCAATCCAAGCTTTGAGCGGGAAAGAGGAGAGAAGGCCTTTGGCCTGATGAAGCCCGGCAAACGGCCTGGGCTTCGTCAGGAGGTTCCAAATGCTCAGTTCTGCTCCCGTCCTTTTGCTTCCCCCGCCATCTGAACCGCTGGTTTTGCTGGCCGGTCGCGCCATCGCCGCGGCCCTGGCATCCGGCGAGCCAATCACACGTCGGCAGTTACAGGCACTTTTGACCGATCATTTCGGCGGCACTGACGCCGAGGGGCGCTGGTCGGTGCGCGATGCGCATGTTGCGCTGGAATTGGCTCAAACCGCATGCCTGTTGGCCGACACACAGATCAGCTTGACCGCCACGGGGGCCAGCGCAGACCGAATGTTTGCGGCGCTGGAAAACATGGCTCCTGCCCAGACCAACCGCAGTGAAGAACAAATCGAATGGCAGCAGTTCGCGACGCCGCCGCGCCTTGCGTGGCTTGCCGCCCGGGCTTGCGCGCTAATTCCACGCGAGCTCGTGTTGGAACCCTCTGCCGGAACCGGGATGCTCGCTGTCGGGGCGGCCAAGGCTGGCACGCGCCTCGTGCTCAACGAGATCTCTCCGCTGCGCCGGGACTGCCTCAGTGCCTTGTTTCCGTGTGCCCGAGTGACAGGCCATGATGCCGAACTGATCGACGAATTGCTCGATCCAGCCATCGCGCCAAGCGTGGTGCTGATGAACCCGCCCTATTCGCACGGGATCGAGCGAGGCCACGACACCCGCACGGGGGCGCGGCACTTGCGCTCGGCATGGAGCAGGCTGGCAAACGGCGGCCGTCTCGTTGCGATCATGCCCGAATGGTTCGATTGCTCCAAGTTTCTGGCGGGTCTCAAGGGGCCGGCATCGTTGCGGCTCAATGCCGCGACCGAGCGGGCGTTCATCAAGCAAGGCACGGGAATCACCACACGGTTGCTGATCCTCGACAAAGTCCAGAACTCGGTCGAACCTGTCGCTGCCCGCACGAACGATTTCGTGCAGCTTGTCGACCTCGTCGATGCCTTGCCCGGTCGTGCTGGCATTGAGGATGCTCCCGCGCAATCGGGCCTTCCTGTGCGAACGCCGTTCCGTCTGGTCGTCTCGTCGCGCTGCCCGCCGAGCGCACCAGCAAAGCTTATCCCTGCAACGCCAATGGCTATCGGCCCGCTAACCTACCGAACGCTCGACGCACCCGCGCCGATCGCGCCGCAGGTTGGCCACTATCTTCCCTATCGCCCGAGCAGGATCGTGATCGACGGTGCGGCCGAGCACCCAACGCCCTTGGTCGAATCCGTCGCCATGGGCTCAATCGCAGCACCGATCCCAGGTGGCGTGCCTCAGATTCCCGATGGGCTGGTTGCCAAGGGGCTGCTCTCTGCTGCCCAGGCCGAGACCCTGATCTATGCTGCTAGTGCTCATGCTCGCGATCTTCCCGGCCGATATGAGCCCGAAGACAAAGGCTGCTCGCTCCAGGCATCGGCTGACGGCCGGGTCTATCGGCAGGGCTATTTCCTCGGGGACGGCACCGGTGCTGGTAAAGGCCGTCAGGTCGCGAGCGTCATTCTTGATCGATGGGTGCGCGGGGAACGCCGCCATATCTGGATATCGAAGAACGAGGCGCTCCTCGAAGATGCCCGCCGCGACTGGGCTGCGCTTGGCGGCCTCCCGATCGATATCCAGCCGCTGGCGTCCTGGAAACTCGGCTCCCCCATCGCGATGCGCGACGGAATCCTCTTCGTGACCTATCCAACGCTGCGTTCGGGCCGAAACGATGCAACCCGCCTCGACCAGATCCTCGCCTGGGCCGGTGAAGATTTCGATGGCGTGATCGTGTTCGACGAAGCGCACGCCATGGCCAATGCCGCGGGCGGCGAAGGATCGCGGGGCAAGGTCAAAGGATCCGAGCAGGGCATCGCCGGGGTGCGCCTGCAGAACCTCCTGCCCCGAGCAAGGGTGCTCTACGCCTCAGCCACCGGAGCGTCCGACGTCAACAACCTCGCCTATGCGACGCGCCTCGGGCTCTGGGGGCCGGAGACCGCCTTCGCCAATCGCGAGGCTTTCGTTGCCGACATTCGCGATGGCGGAATTGCAGCAATGGAACTGGTCGCGCGGGATCTCAAGTCGCTCGGCCTCTACACCGCCCGGGCCCTTTCGTTCGCCGGTGTCGAGTATGAGATCCTCGAGCATTGCCTGACCAAGGATCAGATTGCGATCTACGATGCCTATGCCGAAGCCTGGGCCATTTTATGCGCAGCTGCGCATAAGATCGCTTATCGCGAGGTAGCGATAATGCGCAGGAGCGCGGCATAGTCGCTGAATTCCTGCACTGTCGTGCGATCTTGCTGCACATTATTTTGATTGCGAACCTCGGTGGTCTCTGGACCAGCTGAGGAAACAATCATGTTGCAGACGCACGACGAATTGATCGCCGAACTCTCGAATTTGCTCACGGCGCAGAATTATAACCCGGTGGTTGTGGCGAACCATCGACTCTACGCGCGCGCATTTCTCGATTATCTGGCCGAGTGCGACATGCAGGTCGAGACTGTGACGCCTCAGCAGGTCGACCAGTATTTTTGCTATGCAATCCAGGATTTTCAGGCCCAGTATGGCCGAGTTCCCTGTCCGCGGTGGCACATGTTGCCCCGCACGTCAATCAACAAGCTCCTCCGGCTTGCTCAAGGCAAATGGCCGCCCGAGCCGGAGATAATCGAACCGGAAACTGTGTACCGGCAGGCGATCTGCTGCGAATACGAGGCATGGCTGCGCGACGAGCGCGGTCTGGCAAGCGCTACCATCGCGGCGCTTATGTGGGAGGCACGGAACTTCCTGCGATGGCAGTTCGAACGGAGCGGTGCTGCCAGCCTCGACACGTTGAGCATCGTGGAAGTCGATCTCTACATGGACATGCGCGCGCCTGGATTAAGGCGCAAATCATTGGCCGATGTCGCTGAGCGGCTCCGGTCGGTGGTGCGCTATCTGCATCGGACGGGACGCATCCCGACTGATCTCACGCCGCACATCATCGGCCCCATGCTTTACGCCTATGAAGATGTGCCCTCGACGTTGGACAAGAGCCAAATCGCCGCGGTGTTGGCGACGACGAAGAAGGACGGATCGCCGCGAGGAATGCGCGATTTTGCGGTACTTCAACTGCTTGCCACATATGGGTTGCGCGAAGGTGAGATATGCCGCCTTCGGCTTGAAGACGTGAACTGGCGCGGAGAATCCCTGCGTATCCGTCACACCAAGACCAATGCGTACTCCTACATGCCGCTATTGGCGCCGGTTGGTGAGGCGCTGCTCGACTATCTGCGTCATGGGCGCCCCCAGGTCGAGGGGCGGGAAATCTTCATCCGATCCTGCGCGCCCTACATCGCAATGACAAACCTGTACGGCATGATCCGCGGGCGGTTAGCAGCCGCAGGCGTCGAGCCGCCGGGAAAGCGAGGAGCGCATGTCTTCCGCCACGCGCGAGCGGTCGAACTACTGCGGGCGTCGGTCCCGCAAAAGATCATCGGCGACGTGCTCGGGCATCGATCAATCGAATCCACCAATGCCTATCTCAAGCTGGCGACAGATGATCTCCGAGCCGTGGCGCTCGAGGTACCCGGCTCGGAGATGCTGTCATGAGCGCCTGGCACGATCCCGATTGCACCGTTGTTGACGCCTTCCTGGAAAAATCGCAGTTCCGGCCGGGAAGCAGACCGACTTATCGCTGGTTCCTTCGCAGCTTCGAGGATGTAGCCCGACGTCATCCCGCGGTTGACCGGCAGATGCTCGACGTCTGGCTGAAGGAAATGGAAAAACGTTGGCGAATGCCGACGCTGCTCAACCAGGTCTGCATTGTCGATCGCTTCCTCGAACACCTCGTCGAAATCGGGCTGATCGCCGAGAATCCCGTTGCTGTGCTTCGTCGTCAGTACAACGCCAAACAAAACAAGCCGATCTGGCGGGCTCTCGCTTCCCCCAATCCCGACGAAGCCCTGGCCGCATTGCGACGGCCCGCGCCCTACGGCAGCGTGCTGGGGGACTTCATGCGCGAGCATGTCGCGTTGATGCGCAGCCGGGGCTATCAGTATGAGACCCAGGCTCACTGGCTATTGCGGTTCGATCGGTTCCTCCAGGCGAACCCCGAACTTGCCGGGGCATCGCTTGAGACAATGCTGGCGCGCTGGGCAACTGCCAAGCCGACCCGCAATCACGCGGCTGAATGTCAGAAGCTGGGGCGCATCCTGACCAAGGCGCGGTATCGCCTTGATCCCAGAATCCCGCCAAAACGCTTCAACGCCCGGCCAGAGCGGGAAGTGGCGCGCGAGCATCGACGGCCGCATATCTTCAGTCCGGCCGACGTCCGGCGGTTGCTCGATGTTGCCCGCTCGTATCCGTCGCCGGATGCTCCGCTGCGGCCTATGGTCCTCTACACGATGGTGGTTCTGGCCTATTGTGCCGGACTGCGCCGTAGTGAACTCGCCGGGCTTGATCTGGGTGACGTGGACCTTCAATCGGACACGATCACGATCCGGGAAACGAAGTTCTACAAGACCAGGATCTTGCCGCTAACCGGCAGCGTCATGGCCGAATTACGGGCCTATATCGATGCAAGGCGGCGCGCCGGCGCCCCGCAGGATCCGCGGTCCGGGCTCTTCTGGCACGAGCACTTCAATGATCGCTATACCCCCGTGACGGTCTCAACGATGATTACCAACGTCATGCGCCGCGCCGGGTTCAAGCCCCCGACGGGGCGGGCGGGACCACGCGTTCATGACCTGCGCCACTCGATGGTCGTGAACCGAATCCTTCAATGGTATCGATCCGGCGTCAATCCGCAGGACAAACTGCGCTTTCTCTCCACCTATATGGGGCACCGGGACATCAACTCCACGCTGGTCTACATCACTGTCACGCAGGACCTGCTGCATGAGGCAAGCGAGCGGTTCCGTACCGTTGGCGTCCGATGCCTCACAATGGAGGCGCGGCCATGACGAAGAGCAATCCGTTCCCCGCGTTGTTGCGGGCGTTCTTCCAGGAATGGTTGGCCGAGCAACGCAGTGCTTCGGTTCATACGATCCGGTCTTACCGCGACACCTGGCGATTGTTGCTTCGGTTTATCGCGGAGCGAAAAGGCGGCGGGGTTGCGCGGATCACGCTGGCCGATGTCTCGGCCGGCGAGGTGCGCGCGTTCCTCCATCATACCGAGCATGGGCGCAAAAGCACAATCGGCACGCGAAACTGCCGGCTCGCAGCGATCCGCAGCTTCTTCAGCTACGTGGCGGACAAGGATCCCGAATACATTGCGCAATGCGCCGAGGTCCTGACCGTCCCGCTGAAGCGGGAGCCCACCGCTGCACCCTGCTATCTCGAGACGGGGGAGGTCGAGGCGATCCTTGCTCAGCCCGACCGATCGACAATCGAGGGGATGCGCGACCATGTGTTGCTCTCGTTCCTCTACAACAGCGGCGCGCGCATCCAGGAAGCTCTCGACCTCTGTACCGACGCGATCCGGTTCGACGCACCGAACTTCGTGCGTCTTTACGGCAAGGGGCGCAAGGAACGCATCTGTCCGCTCTGGCCAGAAACAGTGACGTTGCTCCGGAAGTTGTTGGAACGCCAACCACGTGGGGCAGAAGAGCGAATCTTCGTGAATCGATACGGTGAGCCCCTGGGCGCCTCCGGGGTGCGGTTCAAGTTGGCCGCCTATGTTGAGGAAGCCGCCAAATCCATGCCGACGCTTCGGTCCAAACATGTGACGCCGCACAGCTTCCGGCATGCCACCGCCGTTCACCTTGTCGCTGCCGGGGTCGACATCACCGTCATCCGCAGTTGGCTTGGACACGTCAGCCTCGATACGACCAACCACTACGCACAGGCCAATCTGGAGACCAAACGAAAGGCGCTTGAACAGGTAGGCGCGCCGGCGGCGAGCAACGTCCCACCATCGTGGAAACGCGATGCCAGCCTGATGGAATGGCTCGACACCCTGTGAAATAATGCGAAGGACGTGGCGAAGTGTGCCGCCGCTTTGCGGGGCCGCGCCGCGCTCCTGCGCATTATCGCGACCTCGCGATAAGCGATCATCCACGCCAACCTGCGCGACGCGCTGGAAGCCACGCGGATCGTCGACAGCGAGACCGGGGGCACGCTCAACTCCGGGGCCAAGTCCGCAGCGCTGTCGATCTTCGAGGGAACCAAGCAGCGCTTCTTCGCGCAGCTGCTTCTGTCGATGAAGCTGCCGAGCCTGTTGCCAGCCATCGACAACGCGCTTGCCCACGGAAGCGCTGTAGTCGTCCAATTGGTCTCGACCGCCGAAGCCATGCTCAACCGCCGGCTTGCTGACCTCTCGGACGAGGAACGCGAAGCGCTGGAGATTGATCTGTCCCCGCGGGAATACGTGTAATGTTGAGCTCAACATTAGATCGCTTCTTTGCAGTCGCAGTTTATGTCGAGCGTGGTGGCGGGAGGCGCAGGTTTCCTTCGGTTTTCCATGATTTCACTCCAGATAATTACGGTTCCCTCGACCTCAACAAGTCGAAGGAACCAACATGCGATCAAGATCATCATTGCCGTTTCGAGCGGCCCCGCTCCGGGTCGAAGACCCGCCCAGTCACGGCGCCCTTCTCACCGCATTCCTCTCCTCTCTGTCGCTCGACGAGAAGTCAGGCTGTGCGGTTCTGTATGGCGCGGCGGTCCGCCATTTCCTGCATTGGCTGGGCCTGCATAAGATCGCGATCCGCACGATTGACGATCGGGCTGTCCGGCGGTTCGAGAAGCATGGGTGCCGGTGCCACCGGTATTCGGCGCAGCAAGCGCACTACAAGGCTGACCAAGCAGCAAGGGTCAGGCGCTTCGTCCGGTTCCTGGAAGATCAAGGCTACGTCGAAGTCGACGACGGGATCGACGATCTGCCACGGCACCTCGCCGACTATTCCGATGCGATCGATCGCCTGCAACTTGCCGAGGGACCGGCACAGGCCTATCGGTCCGAGGCCGAGCATTTCGTGGCCTGGCTTCGCATGGCGCGGCGCCAATGGATCGAGATCGATGACGCGATCATCGACCACTATGCAGCGCATGATTGCCGATGCCCGGTCTGGCGCAAGCGGGGCAAGCTGGTCGCAACGGGCACCAAGCGGCGGCGGCGATGCGCACGGCACTTCGTCGAGTTCCTGCGAGGCCGGGGCGCCATCCCATTGGTTGAACCGGTGGCGGACGATGACCCGCACATGTCGGCTTACTTGGCATGGCTCAAGCAACACCGCGGCGCCACGGACGAGACGATCCGGCGCTACCGGACTGATATCAGACGGCTCATGCCAATGCTGGGCGAGCCTGCGCAATGGGATGCCGCCGGACTCAGGAGCGCATTCCAACGACGAAGCAAGGAGACGCCGGGGTCGGCATCGCTGCTCGTCACGATAATGAGGAGCTACATCCGGTTTCTGGTCGTGCGCGGCGAGTGCCGGCCGGCTTTATTGCATGCAGTTCCATCAGTGCAGCGCTACCGCCTTTCGACGCTGCCGCGCCATGTCGACCCGGCAACGATCGAGAGGATCATTGCGGCCTGTCCGACAGATCGTCCGGTGGAAGTCCGGGACAAGGCCATCATTCTCCTGCTCGCCAGGCTCGGCCTGCGGGCTGCTGATATTCAGGACATGCGTCTCGACGACATCGACTGGCGATCTGGCCACCTGACGGTCAAGGGCAAGACGCGTCGACCGGACCGCCTGCCATTGCCGCAGGATGTTGGCGACGCGATCCTGGCATATCTTGCGGCAGCCCGCCCGAAGACCGCCGAAAAGCATCTGTTCCTGCGTGCACAAGCACCGTTTCGGCCATTCCGCTCGTCCGCTGAGATCGCGGGCATCGTCGCTCGTACGCGCGACCGCGGTGGGATCGAAGGAGTGCCGACCGGGTCACACATATTCCGGCATTCGCTTGCCACCAACCTGCTGCGCGCAGGCGCAGGCCTGGAGTCCGTCGGGACCATCCTGCGTCACAGCTCGCCCGAGACCACTGCCATCTACGCCAAGGTCGATCTGCCGATGCTCATGAAGATCGCGCAGCCCTGGCCGGGAGAACAGTCATGCTGAACATCCACATTTCCAGATACGTGGCGCTGCATCGCAGCCTCGGGCGGAAGTTCTCTGAACAGGAACGCATGCTGCGCCTGTACGCCGCCTACGCCGAAGGATTCGGCGACCGGCACATCCAAGTCCAGCGGATCTACGACTGGTGCCACACGGCGAGTTCGCAAAATGTGGCCCGCCGGAGGTTTGATACCGTTCGCAACTTCAGCCGCTTTATCCAAGCCGATGATCCAGTTTACGAGGTTCCGCCTGTCGGTGTCTTCGGTCGGGGCAAGCGGCCACGCCCGACCCCGACCATCATCGAACCGGAACAGGTCCGGGCGATCATGACCGCGGCGTTGGACGTTGCGTCCCAAGACACGATCAGCCCATACACGTACCATTATTTGTTCGGCTTGCTGGCGGCGACAGGTCTCCGGATTTCCGAGGCCCTCGCTCTTCAATGCAACGATCTGGTCGAGGATGGCCTGATCGTCCGCAACGGCAAGTTCGGCAAGCAGCGGCTGATTACCTTGCAGCCATCGACCCGTCAGGCGCTCGAAGCATATCTCGCCACCCGAGCAAGGCTTGGCGCCACGGGCAATGACCTGTTCGTGACCATTCGGGGGAGAGCACCACACAAGGTGCGCGCCCACGTGGTGTTCGTCAGGCTGGCCCGGCAGCTCGGATACCGCGGACCGACCGGAACGGCCGGGATGCGGTTACACGACCTGCGGCACACTTTCGCCGTGCGTTCCCTTGAGTCCTGTCCGCGCGACAGGGAAGCCATCGCACACCACATGGCCGGACTCAGCGTATATCTGGGGCATGCGTCGGTCGCCAACACCTATTGGTATCTCGAGGCCACTCCGGTGCTGCTGCGCGATATCGCTGTCGCCAGCGAGCAACTTTACCGGGGAGAAGCGGCATGACGGCACTCGCTCCGCATCTCTCGATCTACCTGCGTGAACATCTGCCGCGCGAACGTGCTGTCAGTCCGCACACGGTGAAGACCTATGCCAACTGCTTTGTCCTCCTGGTCCAGTTCGCTGCCGATCGGCTGAAGCGTCGGCCGACCGATCTCGAGATCGAGGATCTCGGCACCGACATGATCATGGCCTTCCTTGACCATGTCGAGAACGGTCGCGGCAGCTGTGTTCGGACCCGCAATGGCAGGCTCGCCGCGATCCGGTCCTTCTTCCGCTACATCGAGTATCGTATTCCGGCCTGCCTGGATCAGGCCCTTCGCGTCAGATCGATCCCTACCAAGAAGACCGACAAGGCGCTGATCGACTACCTCGACCGGGCAGAGATCAAGGCTTTGCTCGACGCCCCGGATCCCCGGACACGCCTTGGCACCCGCGATCGCGCAATGCTGCATCTGGCCTATGCTGGCGGGCTGAGGGTGTCGGAACTCGTAACGCTACAACTGCGCGATTTCCCGGACCGCTTCCTGTCCACCGTGCACATCATGGGCAAGGGACGGCGTGAACGGGTCCTCCCGCTCTGGAAGGAGACTCAGTTCGCATTGCGCGCGTGGCTTGCGATCCGCCCCGATGCGCAAGCTGTCGAGATATTCCTCAATGCCAGCGGGCAACCCATGACCCGCGACGGATTTGCGTTCCGTTTGGCGGAGCACGTCAAGCGCGCGGCAGAGAAGCAGCCGTCGATCCTTGGCAAGCGCGTAACACCGCACGTGCTGCGCCATTCCTGCGCAATGCACACGCTCGCGGCGACCGGGGACATTCGCAAGGTCGCATTATGGCTCGGGCACGCCAGCATCCAGAGCACTGAGACCTATTTGCGCGCCGATCCCGAGGAAAAGCTGCAAATTCTCGCGGCGCACGGCGCCCCTGCCATCAGGCCCGGGCGCTTCAAGCCGCAAAGCGACGATCTACTATCAATGCTTCAGGAAATACGTGCAGGAGGTCATGTCAAAATTTGACACAGTTCCGCATCGCAGTCCGAAGCGCCAGTGGCGCTCCCGCCAACAAAGCTTCGCCTTCGAGGCGGCCGTTGATGCGCAGCATAACCGAACCGTTTTGACGGAGAAGCATCGGAATGAGTTGGGAACCAGTGAGGTTGGCCTGCCAAAACGTGCTCTGAGCGTTAGCGCGGCCGGTCGGAATGTCAATTAATCGACCAGCAAAATTCCATGTAACCGTAACGCGCGGCACCGTCGCGGGCTTGTTAAGGAGCATGGCCATCATGGGGCGGTTGCCTTCACAAAACAGGCTAAACGACTTGATGTTTGGCGAAGCAGCTACATCTACATAGGCCATTGGGGCGCGACCTTGGACCGGCACGACCTCCCAAGCAGTCCCAGGCAGCGGCACTGCGTCCTCAGGTGGGCTGTCCATAAGCAGGCGAGCAATGTCCTGGGGCACGGGCAAGCGGCCTCCTTGAGGCGCATAGACCGTCAACTTTCCCTTTTCCCAAAGGCCAATTTGAACAGCACGGCGATTTGCATCAAGCAAAACATAGGCTTGCTCTACACCGCCTTGATGCGGCGCATTTCCGGTAACCCAATAGAGAAACCCTTGTCGCTGGAGACCGGATATCGCCGAAAGATTGCTGGCCAGCAGGTCTATTTTGCGGCCCAAACGCGAACGTATCGCGTCAGCTATCGGACCACTTGTCAAAAGATCTATTCCGTTGGGATCGGAATCACTTTGGAATTTCCCTACGGAACTGGCAAGATTGGTCCAGGTTAGCGGCGTCGGTTTTCCCAAGACTGGCCTTGCTTGCAGCGGTGCTTTTGAAGCAGCAGATGCCAGCCCAGACCCATTGCACAAGAGCAATGGGGATTGCGACACGAGCGCTGACTTGAACGGATCCAGGCGCTGTCCCGGCGCGACGTCTGCTTCAAGGCGGACTACGCCTCGCTTTTCGTCGTCATTGACCGTCAAGATCACGCGTCCGAAATCGTTGGCATTGACAGGAAAAGGAAAAAAGACCGCGCTAATGCCTTCATAGGTCGGGCCAAGAAACGAAGCCGCGTACTCAAACCGGGTGCTTTTTACAGTCTGACCAGACGCTTTGAAAGTAAAACCGGTTTCGTTGATCTCAAGGCTCGCCCCTCGGGAGCAATCGGCACGCGGCGCATACGAGCCATAGCTTCCTTCGAGATCCATGCCTTTTAATGACGTCAATGTCACTGCACATGCGACGCCGGGCAAGCCCAGAAAAATCCCTGCGAGAAAAACGATAATGGGGCGCTTGGGCAGTTTGCTCGGCATGGCATATCTCCATGGCGGACAGCCTTGCATCGGGACCTCAATTGAAAGCGACGAACGACTGCCTCGGGGATCTTCTACAACCTGCACCATTCCAGCGGTGCCGACAATCCTAACGGCCCCAGCATTCAACCTTGTCAGGCAATTATCTGGAGTGAAATCATGGAAAACCGAAGGAAACCTGCGCCTCCCGCCACCACGCTCGACATAAACTGCGACTGCAAAGAATATGTGATCGACTATCTGGCCAAGAGCTTTCCAGTCCGGCTTATGGCCGTCTTCACCGACGAAAACGGCAATCCTCGCTCCGAGCCGATGAGCGACGAGCTCGGGGCGCCAGTACTTTGCCGATCGGCACTCGCCGCGCGCGACCGGATGATCGAGCAGCTTTGCGCCTTGCCGCCGATTGCCACTGCGCTCGATGCCATCATCGAACGCTTCGGGGTCGACGAGGTGGCGGAAGTCACTGGCCGCACGCGCCGGCTGATCGTCGGCCGTGATGGTCGCCAGAAACTCCAATCCCGCTCGCCGCGCGCCAATGTGGCGGAAACACAGGCATTCATGGACGGTGCCAAGCGCATCCTGGTGTTCTCCGATGCCGGAGGAACCGGGCGCAGCTACCATGCCGATCTCGCCGCGAAGAACCAGGCTCGCCGCGTCCACTTCCTGCTCGAGCCGGGCTGGCGGGCTGACGCCGCAATCCAGGGGCTCGGCCGGACCAACCGCACCAATCAGGCATCGGCCCCGCTGTTCAGGCCCGTGACGACAGATGTGCGCGGCGAGCGCCGCTTCATCTCGACGATCGCTCGGCGCCTCGACAGCCTGGGCGCTCTGACCCGCGGGCAGCGCCAGACCGGTGGCCAGAACCTCTTCGATCCTGCCGACAATCTCGAAAGCATCTACGCCAAGGAGGCGCTCCATCGCTGGTTCGGCCTGTTGTTCACCGGCAAGCTTGAAGCCGTCAGTCTCGGGCGCTTTCAGGAGCTGACAGGTCTCCGGATCGAAGCGCCTGATGGTTCGATGGTCGACGACCTGCCGTCGATCCAGCGGTGGCTCAACCGCATTCTTGCGCTCCCGATTGCCTTGCAGAACGCGATCTTCGACGAGTTCATGGGGCTGGTCGAAGCGCGCATCGATGCCGCCCGGCAGGCCGGCACGCTCGATCTCGGCCTCGAGACGATTGCAGTCGAGGACTTCACGGTCCTGTCCGACATGCTGCTGCGCACCGATCCGGCATCGGGCGCGACGACCCATCTCCTCGAACTGGAAATCGCCAGGGCCCTGAAGCCGCTCACGCTGACGCGGCTCGAGGAGATTCACGGCATCACCGGGCAGCGGCAGCGCCCGGTTCGGAACGCCCGCTCAGGTCGAGTCGCCTTACTGGTGCCCGCCCGAAGCATCCTTGCCGATGACGGTATGCGCGTGACCCGCTTCGAATTGCTGCGCCCCCTCAAGCGCAGCCACATCACCGAAGATCAGCTGGCCGAGAGCAGCTGGGAGGTGATCTCCGTCGACGTTTTCCGCGAGGCCTGGGTCGCCGAGGTGGGAGAGGCGAGGAACAGCCACAAGCGCGAGCGCCTCTATCTCGCGACAGGTCTCCTGCTTCCGGTCTGGGACAAGCTGCCATCGGATTTCGTTAAAGTCAGCCGTATCTCGGCAGTGGATGGCCGTTCGCTCCTCGGCCGGGAGGTTCCCGCCCATTGCGTGCCCGAACTGTGCCGAGCGCTGGGTCTGGAACGCGAGCTGACGCTGTCCTCCGATGAAATCGTGCAGACCGTTCTAGCTACTGGCCGGGCTGTGGAATTTGCGGGACGCGAGCAGCTCATGGTCAAGCGCAGCCTGGTCAACGGCTCACAGCGAATTGAGCTCACCGGTTGGAGCGTAGCCCGCCTCGACTGGTACAAGGCCCAAGGCTGCTTCACCGAGATCATCCGCTACCAGACCCGGCTTTTCGTGCCGATCGAAGGCGCAGCGAGCGTGATTGCCAGACTGGCATCATCGGCATAGCTCCTTGCCAAATGGCATTAAACACCGTATATGATGCCATATGGAGAAGCGCCATGCTGGCTTTGCAACCCGTTGATACCGCCGCTACCGCCTTCCGGCCCGATCCGATTACCCAGGACGAGGCAGCTGCCATGTTCCGGGGAGTCCTCAATCTGTTCGGCAAATGGGAGCTGGCCGACGAGCAGGCGGCAACCTTGCTCGACATGCCGGTGCGCTCCTATCGCCGATGGAAGGCGGAAGGTCCCGGGCGCGTTTCGCGCGATGGGCGTGCGCGTCTCTCCAACCTCATGGGCATCCACAAGGCACTCCGGATCGTCTTCTCGGAGGCGACCCGTGGCTATGCCTGGATCAGGGCAGCAAATGATGCCTTCGGGGGCTCCAGCGCCCTTGACGTGATGCTCGGGGGCGAACTCACTGACATCATGCGGGTGCGTCGCTACCTTGACGCCGAGCGCAGTGGCTGGTGAGCGGAATAGCGGATATCCCCGTTTCTCGAGTTGGGTGGAAGGGCGCTGTCAGGATCATCCGCAGCGCCTTTCCGCCGATCGACCTGTTCGATGACATCGCTGATCCAGCCGACTGGCCGCTGCTGATCTCTGCCGAGCAGAAGACCAACCCCCGCATAATGGCGACAATTGGCAACCTTGACCTTGTTCCAGTTGACCGGCGGGTCGGGGGCTACGGCGCTTCCTATCTGATGGCGCCGTTCACACATGTCAGCACTGACCGCCCAAGCCGATTCACCGATGGCAGTTACGGCGTGCTCTACGTCGGCGACCGGTTCGAAACTGCGCTGTTTGAGACGATCCACCATCATGCCCGCTTCATGGCGCGGACGAAGGAAGCACCTGGCTGGACCTCGCAGTTCCGCGAAATCATCATGTCAGTCGATGCTGACCTGCATGATCTCCGATCTTCAGCGGCGGAACCGGCACCAGCGCTGGATTCTGACAGCTACGCGGCATCTCAAGCTCTCGCTACGAGCCTCAGGAGCGCGGGATCTGACGGCATTATCTACCCGAGCATTCGGCATGCTGGTGGCGAATGTATCGCGCTATTCTACCCCGACTGCGCGTCGGATCCCGTGCAGAGGCGACACCTCGACTACTACTGGAACGGGGAGCACGTTGACCTCGTCCGTGATGCTGGATCGGGGGCTGTTTACCGCGTTGTCGACTTGCCCGCCGATCCCGCCTGACGGCAGAAGCCCGGTGTAGGGGGCCAAGCGCTCTCAGACCGCCGAACTGAGTGAACTGCCAGCAGGGCTATGCCTGCACACCCGCTCGAACTAGTTCATGAAGAGCTTTGTCTGGCGAAATTGCGCCCTTGTACAGCGGGCTACATGGTGTCTCTGCTAGCTTGGCCGAAATCGCCAGGAGGTCATCATCATCGCCTTTTTCATAGGCATAGGCGGCCAGCCAGAACTCGGCCTGGCGAACGAACTCATTGAGGATACCCACGACGCTCCGGTTCGCCGTCTTGGCGTACTGGACCTTGTCCATCCGCCAGACTTCCTGTGCAATGAATTCGCTTGGGGCGCCGTGCTCTTTCAGGACCAGCGCCAGCTGCGCCGGGAAGCGTCGAGCGAGCGTGGCCGCTGGAGTTAGCGGCATGAGCACGGGAAGCAGCGTGCGCTCAGAAACCAGCAAAGCTACTTGCGGCTTCCAGAACAGGACGGTGGCGTACCAGTTGCCCAGCGCCGTGTCGCTTTGCCCCGGCACAGCGATTTCTGGTTTGATCCGATCAAGTAGCTTTTTGGTGCAATGGAGGTGGAACATCACGGCGGACGATAGTTTTCGCCGCTCAGCGAGTCCATTGACGCTAACGGCCTTGCCATTGGGATGGCAATCTCCGCGGCCATAGCGGTTGTCTAGCCGCATTTTTTGCGTCGTGTGAAACCCTCCCGTCTTTCATTTGCACGTCCGCCACCCGGGCGTTCGCAGGAGACCGAGTGGGCGAGCGAGCTATATGGCATGGGTCGAGATCTCGTCCGCCGATCCTGATCACAAGAGCGCAGTTGGCTCATAGTGCCGTTCGCTCGTCACATATTCGTGAAGCTGGGTGGGCGGCATCGCGTTCCAGCGGTGGCCAAGCGCGACGGCAAAGGCTGCGGGGCCGGCCAGATAGAGCCGTATCCGTCGTGCACCGAGCCGCGCGACAGCCGTATCTACCGTCCGCTTGACTAGCGAAACACTCGCCTGCGCCGCTCTACCCGAGGCTATCGCCTCGGGTATATGAAGGCCCAGCACCGCCTCCGCAGCGATTCCCGCTGAGGCCTCAAGGTCGGTGGACGGGTCGCGCAGCACCCCGACCGCGACGATGAGGGCGTCGCCTTCCAGTCGAGAGGGCTCCTGGATACGCCACGGCGGTGCAGGCTCGCCAGTCGTAGGGCGATCGTCGGTCGACCAGCTGCCGGCGCGTGTCTGGATTTCGAGCTCGAAACCCTGAGTGGACCGTAACGACCAGCCGACCGCTAGTGCTGTGCTGAGCCGGTAGGAACCGCTCAACGCGACTCTCGAAATAGCATGACCGCGCAGCCATCGCGCCGCGCGGTCAAGCGGACCAAGCAGCTTCTCGGCCCAGATGTCCGGGGGAGGGAAGCCGGCATCGCCGCCCGAGAACTGGCTCGCGTCCAATTCCAGCGCGGTCTCATCGGCTTCGTTGCGATCGGATCGGATGTGGAGCGCACAAGCTTGCCCGAGTGGAAGCGGCTTGCCCAACGCCTGCTCCATCGCTCTTCTTAGGTCTGAACGGCCGAGCGGGGTGCCAAGCGAATGGCGTGCGAGGGAGGATAGCACCTCGAACGTGTCGGCAACTCTGCGGGACGGTGCTTCCAGTGCCGGGAAGGCTTGGTCGAGCGCGGCGCCGAAGGTGGCGAGCGCGGTGGCGGCGTCGGGCAGGCTGCGCTCACTCACTTCGACCGCGGACGCGACGAATTCACCGAGTTCCAGGCCATAAGTTTCGACAAGACTATGACGTAGTGCCGCATCGCTCGCCGCCATGATGTCCGCGAAAGGCGCATAGAAGGGCCGTGCCCGGCGTACGCGAAGCGGGTCCCGAGCGAGCCAAGCGAGTGTTGGCGGCAACCGCGGCGTGACCAACGCGTGGACGCGCGTCGCGTTGGGAAACCGCTCTTCGAAGCCGTGAAAGGTCTTGAGTACGTCGCGGACCTCGCTTGGCGAAAGCGCGCCGGCCTTAGCCTGATAGCGTTCGAGCAGACGATGGCGGGGAGACTGGGGTGCGAAGAAGCGGGCTTCCAGATCTTCAAGTCCTTCGAAGATTATTTCCTCGAAGGCTGGGTTGGCGAGCCATGCGGGTAACCGCGCGAGGCCGTCCCAAAGCTGATAGTCGAAACCGCCTTGGGCGATCACGCCCCCCATGCCGCGGGCATCGGTCAGGGCCGGCGCGGGAGGTTTATCAGACAACATCCATCTCCAGATTGGCCTCGAATTCATTGCCCTGCGGATCAAACACCCAGCTGGCCGCCGAAAGTGTGTCGCCGTCAAGCCGAACGATCATTAGCACCGCGAAGCTGCCGGCGAAGCGGGCGTCACCCACCAGCGCCCGCATCGTCGCGAGGTCCGTGCCGCTTGGATGCACCGCGAAGCTCGGATGGCTGTGCCATTCGCCAATGTAATTGTAGCGTGTATAGCGATGCTCGGTGCGATCGAAAAAGTGCATCGCATCGCGTGCGGCCTGCAGCAGGTCGACCATAAAGCGCGCGAAGCTCCCGCGACGCGCCTGGATGGTGAGCTCGGTCACGTCGAAATCGGACGGCGCAAGCTGCTCACCGAACAGCTGTCCGCCGATCTCGCGCTTGCCGGCCTTCTCCAGCGCCGCGACGAGCCTGGCGGTCTGATCAACCGGCAGCCTTAGCCGCATCGAGCCATTCCTTGAATAAATCGAGTGCGAAGGCCCGGGCCTCGACATCCTCTCCGCTGGTGCCCGGACACCGTTCGCCGACGCTCAGCCGGATCGTGTGACCATGGCCGTCGAACAGCCAGTGCCTGCTGTAACCGAGAAGGAGCCAAGCGGAGTCGGGCGGAGCGGGCGCTCCGTCGAGGATGTCTAGGACGACGCGCGCCGCATGCCCGGCGGTCATGGTGACTGCGGCATCGTCCGCAACGATCGGCGCACCGTCGCCGGCGAGCATCTCGTAGCGCCGGGGACCGGGCTCTGGCGGGGCCACGCCTTGCTCATCGCACCAGGCGAGAAAGGTCGCCCGCCCATCGACGAACGGCGGATCTCGTTCGGGCAGCGCCGTCGCCACAAGCGCGCCAAGCCCGCCCTCGAAGACCTCGACTGACACGAACGGGCGCTCGTTCGCGTCGGCAAGAGCACCGAGGAAGAGCGCAGTTGCCGGATCGCCGGTGGCGTCGACGATGACACTGCAATCGGCAACGGCCTCGACCTGCCAAGCGTGTGATTTGGCCGATCGCTGCCAGTTGAGATTGCTGTCGACCACGCGGATGTCGGCGCCGGGCGCGATGGCAAGAAGGCGGCGCTTGAGGCCATTGACTTTGCGGAACCCTACGTCGCGCCACTCGAGCGCGTGCCGCTCGAGATTGTCGGGGAGGAGTACGTCGCCGTCGATTAGCGTCAGGAGGCCGAGGCCGGATCGGACCAGCGATTCGGCGAGCTTGGAACCGATAGAACCCGCGCCAACGATCGCGACGCGCTTGCACTCAGCCGCTGCCGATCTCGCGGACCGCGCACCGCTCTCGTCCGGAAGCACAAGAATCCGGCGACGGTGTGTGGCGCCATCCGCCATCAGGTGGAACCCGGCAATGTCCGCCTCGCCCGTGAAGAGAATGATGGCAGCGTTCGTTTCGAGGGCCAAGCTGGCCATGTCCGGCTGCAGGTCGGCAGCTGCCACCAGCGCGGCCCGATCTGGCACGCCTGCGGGCGCAGACCGGGCAGAGACAAATACCGGAATATCGAAACGCCAGTTGTGGATGTCCGCGCCTGGCGGCCGGCGAAGCAAGAGCCGGTCCTCGGCGTCATGGACGAGAATCGGCCAGACTTCGTCAGCCGCCATCCAGCGCAGTCCCACCAAGTCCAAGGCGATTCCCGCTCCTATCCGCTCGGCGCACCGTTGGCCGATCAGGACGGGATTGAGGTCCCAGTCATAGGCCTGGACCTGTCCAATCCGATGATCCGAAGGCGCGCGTTCGCCGCCTTCGCCCAGCGGATCCTCGGTCACGAGCAAATTGTGTGCGCTACGTAGCACATCGGCCCCGGTCGCTTCTGCCGTCCAATTGTCCGGTCGCAGCTCAAGGCAGAGCACGCCCTTGCCATATTGATGAGTGGACCAGCGCGCCTCATCCTGCGGCTCGACCCAGGGCGGGACCTGCGGAAACTGGTCAGGATAGATCAGCCGGACCGGATAGCGCTGCCCGTGGGCCGAGATGATGGCTTCGGCAGCGAACCGCGCGTCGTCGAACTTCCATCGGGTGAACTCCAGCCAGTCCTCGTCGCGCGCCAGCGCTTCGACCGCCGCGCGCTCGGCAGCGAGCCGGGCAGAGTCGGTGAGCCACCAGAACCTCAAGCGAAGCCGCGCGGCTTGGCAGGAGGCGCAGCCATCGCATTGGGGAAGGTGTATCCGGCGGCCACCGGTGCCGCCGCGGCGAACCCGCCATAGGTCGAGGCCTTGGCCGGCGTCGCAGTGGCCTTGAAGCGATCGCCGAACACCCGGCGCCACTGCCGTGTTGCTTCCTCGATATCGTCGGCGTCCTGCGCCCGGCGGGCGATGCCGGCATAGACGCGAACCTTCTCGATGAATTCCGTCCACTGGGCGACCGAGACCTTTCCCAGGATGTCGTTCGAGCCATCCGCGGGGTCGGCGATGAATGGCTTCTGGCCGATCGAGGCGTGATAGCCATAGGCGTCGTAGATATTCTCAAGCAGTTGAGCGAATGCCTCGCCGTAATGCGTCTCGCCGGTGGGCGCGTGCAGCCCGACGAGCACTTCGAGGACGAAGCCCTTGGGGCGCCGACCGGTTAGCGGGTTGATTCGGCGCCACCATTTGAACAGCTTCACGAGCGGCTTGAACCGGCCGCCGAACCGCGTGTTCTGCGCCGAACTCCAGCTGGTGTGGACCGGGGGATTGGTAAACTTCCAAGTGCCCGTGTCGCGGTCGGGAATCATGTAGCCGTTCCATGTCGATGCGACCGGAACGATGTCCATCTCCGCCTGCCAGGTCTCGACCCGCACCGAGCGTTTGTTGATTCGCTCGACCTCATAGCCGTCGCCGCCGTCTTCGAGGGCCTTGCAGACCTCCTTCAGCACCGTGTCGGGATGGTCGTCGGTCGAAAAGTTCGTCACGATGATGATGTCGACATCGGGCCGCTCCTGCCCGTTCGACGTCGAGCGCGGGCGGATGGCAGAGTCGCGAGCATAGCTTCCTGAAAGGAAGCTGGTCACATATCGGTCCTTGAACTTCGCCTGCGTGCGCAGATGGTCGCGGATGCCGGTGTGGCCGCCGGACGCGCGCGTTTTGGTCGTCGTGCTCGGCTCTATATCCTGCAGCAGTTCGCTGAATCGCGTATTCGGAACGGGCATGAATCCCCCAAGGTGTTCCCTATTCGTTTCAATATGGGAGTGCTCCTTTGGTCGCGCAAGATGCACGCTTCAAACTTGGTGGAAAGCTGTGGTGCACAATCGGGTAGAAGTTGCGGCTCAAGATTTTGCCTTGCTGCATCGCCCGACGGAGCAGTCGCGCATCGGCGAAATTAGGTCAGCTGAACGATTGGCGCGAAAAACATACAGTGCTCCAGAGTCCGCAACCATGGTCATTCGTCATTGCCCGCTACTATCGGCGAATTTGCTGCGAGCGCATGAGAGGGGAGTGGGCTTTGCCCTGATCGAGCCAGTTGGGCGTCGAAGGTCGATGCACCGGGCTCACAGTCAGGAGTGTGTCCCATGATCAAGTCGATCCCGCTGAACAAACTCGTCCAATCTCCCCGCAATGTCCGTCGTCACAGCGATCCGGCGGCAGATGCCGAACTCAAAGCCAGCATTGCAGCGCATGGATTGCTGCAGAACCTCATCGTCCGTCCCGCTGCCAAGGGCAAATTCGAGGTCGAAGCTGGCGAGCGTCGTCGCCGAGCGATGCTCGCGCTGGTGGACGAAAAGATCTTCGCCCGCGATCACGAAGTCACGTGTTTGGTCCTCGAAGACAGCGCCGAAGCCGCCGTCGAGACCAGCCTCGCCGAGAATTTCCACCGCCTCGCCATGAACGCAGCCGATGAAGCCCAGGCTTTTGCCGCGCTTGTCGCAGGCGGCGCGACCGTCGAAGACGTTGCGCGCCGTTTCGGCCTGACGGTCCGCTTCGTCGAGGGGCGTCTGCGCCTCGCTACGCTTGCGCCGGTCGTGTTCGAGGCGCTGGCCTCCGGGGAAATCACCCTCGACATTGCCAAGGTGTTGATTGCTGCTGAGAAGTGACCCGGGGTTTTCATCGAGAAGTGACCCACCTTGCGATTATGTTTCGGATGTCAGGGGTGGGTCAAGATGGGGTTTTCTCCTTCCGGGTTTTGGGCTGCTGAGCGGAGCTGTTCTTGAACCTGAAGCTGTCGTTGCCGGTCTCGAGGATGTGGCAGTGATGGGTGAGCCGATCGAGGAGCGCGGTGGTCATCTTGGCATCTCCGAACACGGTGGCCCATTCGCTGAAGCTGAGGTTGGTGGTGATGATGACGCTGGTGCGCTCGTAAAGCTTGCTCAGCAGATGGAACAGCAGGGCGCCGCCTGAGGCGCTGAACGGCAGATAACCAAGCTCGTCGAGGATCACGAGATCGGAGTGGGCAAGCCTTCCGGCGATCTGCCCTGCCTTGCCCTGCGCCTTCTCCTGTTCCAGCGCGTTGACCAGCTCGACCGTGGAGAAGAACCGCACGCGCTTGCGATGATGCTCGATGGCCTGGACGCCTAGGGCGGTGGCGATGTGGGTCTTGCCGGTTCCGGGTCCGCCGACCAGCACGATATTGTCGGCCACGTCCATAAACTCGCAGCGGTGAAGCTGGCGGACCAGCGCCTCGTTGACCTCGCTGCTGGCAAAGTCGAAGCTCGCCAGATCGCGATAGGCCGGGAACCGTGCGATCTTGAGCTGATAGGATACCGACCGCACTTCCCGTTCGGCAGTCTCCGCCTTCAAAAGCTGGGACAGGATCGGGACGGCCGCGTCGAACGCGGGCGCGCCTTGCTCCATGAGATCGGTGACGGCCTGCGCCATGCCATGCATCTTGAGGCTGCGCAGCATGACGATGATGGCGCCGCTGGCGGGATCATGACGCATGGCGGTTCTCCCCGCGCAGCGCATCATAGCGTTCCACATTGGCAAGGGGCTCGCTGACCAGCCTCAGCGCCTGGGGCGCCGTGATCGGCGGTGTCGTCAGCGGCTTGCCGTCGATCAGCCGGTGCAGCAAGTTGAGGATATGGGTTTTGGTCGGAACACCGGACTCCAGCGCCATGGTAACCGCGCGCAGTACGACCTGCTCGTCATGATGCAGCACCAGGGCAAGGATCTCGACCATCTCTCTGTCGCCGCCGGGAGCGCGCAACAGATGGCGCTGTAACCGCTGGAAGGCATCGGGCATCTCTAGGAACGGCGCGCCATTGCGCAGGGCGCCAGGCTTGCGCTGGACCACTGCCAGATAATGGCGCCAGTCATAAACAGTGCGTCCTGGCCCATCATGGGATCGTTCGATGATGCGCTGGTGTTCGCACAGCAACTGCCCCTCGGCCACCACGAGGAAGCGGTCGGGATAGAGCCGCACGCTGACAGGGCGGTTGGCAAAGGATGCCGGCACGCTGTAGCGGTTGCGCTCCAGATGGACGAGGCAGGTCGGTGAGACCCGCTTGCCATATTCGACAAAGCCGTCGAACGGCCTGCCCATCGGCATCAGGCTTGCCACCTCCTCGGCCCAGGCATCAGCGACAGAGCCCGGTTCGATCCCGTGCGGGATATCCTGCCACAGCGCCTTGCAGCGATCCTCCAGCCAGCTGTTCAGGGCGTCGAGCGTCTCGGTCTGGGGAACGGGCTGCCACAGGCGATGCCGCGCATCCTGGACGTTCTTCTCGACCTGCCCCTTCTCCCAACCCGCTGCCGGATTACAGAACTCTGCCTCGAACAGATAATGGCTCACCATCGTGAGGAAGCGGGCGTTGACGGTCCGATCCTTGCCGCGCCCGACCTTGTCGACGGCAGTGCGCATGTTGTCATAGATGCCGCGGCGCGGCACCCCGCCCAGCACGCGGAACGCGTGATTATGGGCGTCGAACAGCATCTCGTGGGTCTGGAGCAGATAGGCTCGAACGAAGAAGGCCCGGCTGTAGCTGAGCTTGAAGTGTGCAACCTGCAGCTTGGTGCGGACACCATCGATGATCGCCCAGTCCTCGCTCCAGTCAAACTGGAATGCTTCACCCGGTGCGAACGACAACGGCACGAAGGTGCCCTTGCCGCTCATCTGCTGCTGGCGGCGATAATCATCGCGCCAGGCACGAGCAAAGGCCGCGACACGGCCATAGGACCCGTCAAAGCCCAGGCTCACCAGATCGGCATGCAACTGCTTGATCGTGCGCTTCTGCTTGCGCGATCGGCCCATCTCTCGCCTGAGCCAGACCGTCAGCCGATCGACGAACGGATCCAGCTTGCTCGGCCGCTCGGGCACTTTGAACTGCGGCTCGACTGTGTCTGACCGCAGATATTTACGGACCGTGTTGCGGGATAGACCGGTACGCTTGGCTATCTCCCGGATCGACAGATGATCGCGGTAATGCCAGCGCCGGATGACGCTCAATAATGCCATGTCCAACACTCCATGGTCCCCCGCTCAAAGCCAGGGACGTGTTCAAACATGGGTCACTTCTCAGTGAAAATTACTGGCTTCCCCGGGTCACTTCTCAGCAGCAATCAACATGAAAGCGGATGAGCGAACGGCGTAGCCCGCCACAAAACATCCAAACCCCCTTGAGAAACACTGTTACTACTAGTAACGATGTTTCCGAAAACTGAGCGAGGGAGGTCGCATCATGCGCACGCGAATTACCAAACTGCTGAAGGTCGAGCATCCGATCGTGCAAGGCGGCATGCACTTTGTAGGCTTTGCGGAACTGGCTTCAGCGGTCTCGAATGCGGGCGGGCTGGGCATTATCACTGGTTTAACACAGCGAACGCCCGAGTTGCTGGCGAGGGAGATCGCCCGCTGCCGCGACATGACGGACAAGCCGTTCGGCGTGAATCTCACTTTCTTGCCGACTTTCTCCCAACCACCCTATCCCGAATATATCCAGGCGATCGCGGAGGGCGGCGTGACGATTGTGGAAACCGCCGGCCGCAGTCCCGAAGAGCATATGCCGACGCTCAAGGCGGCCGGCATAACCGTTATCCATAAATGTACATCGGTGCGCCACGCGCTCAAGGCAGAGGCCGTTGGCTGCGACGCCGTGAGCGTGGACGGCTTTGAATGCGGCGGCCATCCGGGCGAGGATGACATTCCGAACATGATCCTGTTGCCGCGAGCAGCTGAAGAGTTGCGCGTTCCGTTCCTGGCATCCGGCGGGATGGCCGACGCGCGCGGCCTGGTTGCGGCCTTGGCGTTAGGCGCGGATGGCATCAACATGGGTACGCGCTTCCTTGCAACGCAGGAAGCCCCGGTTCACGCCAATGTGAAGCAAGCGCTGCTCGACGCGACCGAGCTCGATACGCGGCTGATTATGCGTGCGTTGAAGAACACCGAACGCGTGCTCAACAACGACAATGTCATGCGTCTTCAGCAGATCGAAAAGGAAAAAGGAAGCAGCCTCACAATCGAAGACATTCATGACCAGGTTGCAGGCGTCTATCCAAAGGTCATGCGTGATGGCGATATGGACGCGGGCGCATGGAGCTGTGGCATGGTCGTCGGCCTTATCCGCGACATTCCCACTGTCGGAGAACTGATCAGCCGAATCATGGCCGATGCCGATCGCATTATCCGGCAGCGTCTGTCGAATTTCCTTGATGAAACCCTTCCCGATCAACAAACACTGTAGCTATGGCGATATCTGGCGCGACTGGCGACATTCGGGCAGCCCGATCAGCGATGGAGGCGGAGTGTCATGCCACTCTGCTGTCGGCTGCGGCGACATTATTGAGCGAAGAAGGTCCCGCAGCGTTGACGGTGCGCCGTGTCGCCGAAAGGGCGAATTCATCGACGAAGATGATATATACTCATTTCGGCGGCAAGGATGGGTTGCTCGAAGCGCTCTATCTTCAAAGCTTCGCTGCGCTCGAACAGGCATTCAAGGCACATGTCGCGGAGACCGATTGTGCGAAACGCTTGGCATCTATGCTGAATGCCTATCGTGCGTTTGGGCTTCGCGAGCCGGCGCTTTACAATGTCATGTTCGGCGACCTTGGCCGCGCATGGGAAGCGCCTGCGGACTGTCGGAAGCAGGCCTGGCGCAGCTTCGAAACATTGCGAGATGCAGTGCTGGATAATCTGCCCGCCGCACATGCGGTTGATGCGGAGCAAGTGACACATGCCTTGTGGTCTGCCGCCCATGGGGTGGTTAGCTTGGAGCTACGAAAGCTGATTGGGCCACGCTCCATGCCGGACCAAATATTCGACAATGTCATAAGCTCAATCTGTGCAGCCAATGGAATGGTTTGCAAGGTCGGAACCGCTTGAGCATGGACCGCTGGTCCCCCGGCGCCATTCGGTCGAGCGCGGCTCGGTGCGCAAATTTTTGATCAGGTGAGCATCTGAACCACTTTCCGGCTCGACTGGGGGTGCTCAGGGAGCGCAAGGGGTTGAGTCAACGGGGTCTTGCTACCCCGGTTTCTGGGTCGTCGGCCGCTTTCGCTCGCGTCCATCGTGTTAAGCGCTTTGCCCGCTCCTTTGATGCCCAAGCGGCTCCGGTCTCTCCTATCCTCAACTGGTCGCAAAGGGCACGGCCGGCGCCTGCGGCCCGCTGCGAAATCGGTGGCTGCAACGGATGTCTGGGATTCGCGAGGGGGGCAGAGCCGGTATCTTGACTTACCGATCCGTATATGTTCAAGCTTTGTCGGATAAGGGAATGGCTGAATCAGCCGATAGGATTTTCCCAATGTGGAGGATGGTATGCAGTCTCGTCAGATGAAATTTGGCGTGATCTTGGACGGGGTGGGCGGACCGAGCTGGGCCTGGCGGCGGGAGCATATCGAGCCGACGGCCAGCACGGATATCAACGCCTATATCGCCGAGGCACAGAGCGCCGAGGCGGCGAAGATCGACTTCGTCTTTATTGCGGACACCCTGTCGATCACGCCCAAATCTTCGCCGCATTTCCTGAACCGGCTGGAGCCGATGACGCTTCTGGGCGCGATCGCCGCGCACACGTCACGCATCGGCATGGTCGGGACATTGTCAACATCCTTTACGGAGCCCTTCACCGCCGCCCGGCAACTCGCCTCGCTGGATCGGATCAGCAAAGGGCGCGCCGGTTGGAATATCGTCACATCAGCTATCGAAAGCGCGGCGCACAACCATAGCCAGGATGCTCTGCCGCCGATAGACGACAGGTATCGCCGCGCGCTGGAGCATGTCACGGTCGTGCGAGCGCTGTGGGACAGCTGGGAAGACGACGCATTTGTGCCCGACAAGGTGAGTGGCCGGTTCTTCGATCAGTCGAAGCTGCATGCGCTCAAGCATAAGGGCGAGTTTTTCCGGGTGGACGGCCCGCTTAACATCGCGCGCTCGCCCCAAGGGCATCCGGTACTCTTTCAGGCGGGCGCGTCCGACGGCGGTCGCGACCTTGCCGCAAAGACCGGCGATGCGATCTTCGGTGTTGGGCGCACGCTTGAGGATGCCAAGGAATATTATGACGATATCAAGCGGCGGGCCAAAGCCTTCGGACGTGCGGCGGAAGAGATCGTCTTCATGCCAGGCGTGGATGCGATTGTCGCCGAGACACAGGAAGAAGCCGAGCGAAAATATGAGGAAGCCTGCGCTTATGTCAGTTATGAGGAAAGTCTGAGCTGGATGAGCTTCTTCTTCAGTTATCACGACTTTTCCAAATATGATCCCGATGAACTCTTCCCCGACGTGGGCGACGTCGGCCAGAATTCCTACCGCAGCGTCACCAATTATATCAAAGGCGTCGCCAGCCGCGAAAAGCTCACGCTGCGCCAACTGGCCCGCAGGTTCGCGATTCCGCGCACCGACTTCATCGGCGGCGCGGAACAGGTGGCCGATGCATGCGAGCGCTGGTTCAAGGCCGGCGCGGTCGACGGTTTCATGCTAAGCGCGTCCGTCGGCAGGTTGCAGGACTTCTACGATCTGGTCGTGCCCATCCTCCAGAAGCGGGGCCTGTTCAAGAAGGACTATGAGGCGGACACCTTCAGGGGCCATCTCGGACTTCCGCCGGTGCCCAACCGATACACGGTTGCCCGTGAAGGCGGTCGTGGACGCGACTAAGGCGGAAGGGGAAACAAATGTCATCGGCGCCTGCGATTGAACCGCTTGCTCGCGAAATGGGGCAAGGCCCACGGTCGGTCATCGATGCGGCGCTTGATGATCATGCCCCGACAACGGCGCATAGGCGGCTGTTCTGGCTGATCTGTGCCGCCTTGTTCGTGGACTTTTTCGACCTGACCATGGGCGGCGTGATCGCGGCCAGTCTCCTGCGCGAAGGGTGGACGACGCTTTCGCTGAACTCGATGTTCTTCTCGGCCGCGGGGCTAGGGGCTGCCGCCGGTGTCTTCGCGGCAGGAATATTGGCCGATCAGATCGGCCGGGTACGGGTCCTTCAGTTATGTCTCGGCCTCATGACCGTCGGAACATTGCTGTGCGCAGGGGCGCCGACCATGGAATTCCTGATCGCGGCCCGGGTTCTCGCCGCCATCGGCATGGGCGGGGTGCCGACCATCAGCTACGTCTATCTGAGCGAAGTGCTGCCGGCGCGGGTGCGCGGCGCCTGGATCAGCGGCGCCGGCGTGGCGGTCGCGATGTCCAGTACCGCAGCGTCGGTCACCGGCTATTATATGCTGCCGCTGGGAGGCTGGCGGCCCATGTTCCTGCTGCCGGTTGTTGCTGGTCTGCTCCTGATCGTCATGCTGGGGATGGCACCGGAGTCCCCACGCTGGCTGGCCGTTAGGGGGAGATGGCAAAGGGCAACGCAGGAACTGGCAAGAATCGCAGCCGCGGCGCCGACATTGATCGCGGCTTCACGGACTGTCGCCAATCCAGTCCCGGCCGCCGCCACGGGGCCGACGGCGGGGCCGGGCGCCTTGTTTCGCGCGCCACTGCTCAAGCGACTTCTGCTCGCCATGGGGCTGGCCATTGCCGCGACCGTGACCAGTAACAGCGCGGTGGCCTGGATGCCGACCGTGCTGATGGAAAGTGCGTCGGTCGAACGCGGCCTTGGCGACAATTTCGTCATCATGCTGGGCGCTCCGCTGGGCAGTGTCGTCGGCTATTTCATCCTGAGCCGCGTGAGCAGGCGCGGGGCGCTTGCCGTCACGTCGATACTGGGCGCAGGCATCGCTGCGAGTTGCGCCTTTATCGGCCGGGATGCGGGACTCATTCCGCTTGCCCTTGTGCTGATGGCACTGATCAATCTCGTCTGCACGATCATCCTCGGCGTCTATCTGCCGGAACTGTTCCCGACGGCGCTGCGGGCGCGCGGAAGCGCCTTTGCCCTGACAGCATCGCGGCTTTCCCTCATCGCGGCTCCCTTCGCCATGGCGGCGGTGCTGGCGGCCTATGGGCGGCCGGGGGTCATGTTGAGCCTGATGGCCTGTTTTCTGGTGGTGACGCTACTTGTCACCGCGCTTGGCGTCGAAACGGCGTCGGGACCGCTTCAGGACTGATTGCAATCCAAGGGGACATAATATGCGCGTAATCGATCCTGCCGACGTTGAGCCGACGGTGAACCCGGCGTCCGTGGAGCATCGTGAGGGACGTCAGGTTCATCGCCGTATTCTCTCGCTGATGACCGGCGGTCCGGCGAGCATTGATCTGGGCTACAACCGGACGGCGGAGGGGGTCGATTTCGCGATACCCTATGCCTATGATCGGGACGAATTCTGCTATACGGCGGCAGGATCGGCGCGCATGCAGAACGATGGCGAGACGTGGGATTTCGTCGCGGGTCAGTTCATGTGGCGGCCGGCTGGTGCTGCGACCCAGCGCATCACTGCCACATCGGCCTATAATTCGATTTGCGCCTTCGGTCCGGCACGAGTGGATGGCTGGAGCCATATATTGCCGGAAAGCTACCATCAGGCGGACGAGGGCGCCGCTGCGCGGCCACGGGTGCAGTTTCTGAATGCACTGGATGTTGCCCCCAGCGCCAATAGCGATGCAGGCGTTACCTACCGCCAGATATTCGACACGCCGCATATGGAAGTGGCGCATATCAGCCTTGATCACGGCGCACGCGCCGACTTGTCGCAGGCCGGGCGCGATCAGGTCTATTTCGTTGAAGCGGGCACTTTCGCGGCGGTGACAGGTCAGCAGGACATCGCCGTGCGTCAGGGCCAGTTTTTCATTGTCACGGCGACGGATCATTTCGACGCGCTGATTGCAGAGCAGGATTGCGTCCTCATCCGCTGGTCCGCACCCGGCCGCGACTGACCGGAGCGGTAAGGCCTGAGCGTACGCATATGCGGCATCTGTTACCGATCCGACAAAGGTTAATTGACTTACGGATCGGTATGGGTTAGCTCCGCTCCATAATAGGCCATCAGATATAATCATTCGGGGGAGTTATATATGACACGGTCCGTTGCGTTTACTTTGCTGAGTTCGACGGCCCTCGCGATCACGTCGCCGGGGTTAGCGCAGACAGGTGATGACAGCAGTGCGCCGGCAGCGCCGGCAAAAGTCGCGCCAGACGCTGGCGAAGGGCTGGGCGATATCGTGGTGACGGCCCAACGTCGCGCCCAGGCGCTCCAGTCGGTCCCGATTTCGGTGCAGGCGTTCACGAGCGAAAAGCTGGACGCGTCCGGCATCACGAACACGGCGGACCTTGCGCTGATTACGCCGGGCCTTGTGGTCGCGCGCGGTGTCGGACTCAGCTCGCCCTTCCTGCGCGGCGTTGGCAGTTCGAGCAACGGTCCGGGCGTTGAGAGCCCCGTCGCGACCTATGTCGACGGCGTCTATTACGGGTCCAAAGCGGATGCGATGTCGAGCCTCGCCAATGTTGAGCGCGTCGAAGTGCTGAAAGGGCCGCAGGGCACGCTGTTCGGGCGCAACGCCACCGGTGGCCTGATCCAGATTATCACGCGCGATCCATCCTCGACGCCCGGCATGAACGCCAGGGTTGGGTACGCTAATTATAATACGGTGACGGCCAGCGGCTATGTAACGGGCGGTCTTGCCGAAAATGTCTCCGCCGATCTTGCTGTCGACTATCTCGATCAGGGCAAGGGCTGGGGCTACAACACCACCAACGGCAAAGATGTGAACCTCACCAACAGCTTCCTGGCGCGGGCGAAACTCCTCATCCGGCCGAGCGACGATACCAAGATCGTCTTGGCAGGCGATTATAGCGAGCGCGATTCCGACGTGGGCGCGACAGTGCGGTTCCTGGACGGCTTCACCCCCGTCAGCGGCCAACCCTATACCGGGCCGCGCTATGGTGTGCAGAACGACGTCGATCAGTTCTTCCGCTCGAAGGCGCGCGGGGCGAGTGCGACGCTCACGCATGACTTCAACGACATTACGTTCACGAGCATCACGGCATATCGGCGCACCAACTACTCTCTTGCGCTGGATTCCGACGCCAGCCCGGCGCCGACGCTGCGCTTCGACACCAGCGTGCGGGAGCGTCAGTTCAGCCAGGAAGTGCAAATGTCGGGCGGCGCGCCCAGCTCGCTTGAATGGACTGCCGGCCTTTTCTACTTCAACGGCAACGGTCACCAGACCATTTCCTTCGCGGGCAGCTTCTACCGCAACTTGGCCGCCACGCAGACGACGCGTTCCTATGCCGCCTATGCGCAACTGACCTATCCGATCATGGAGAATACCCGTCTTACGCTCGGCGCACGCTATAATGCCGAGAAGCGGGCGCTTTCGGGACAGCAGTTCAACCTGACGGCGAATGGAACGGTACTCAGCACCATCACCGTGCCGCTCGGAACCGATGCGAAGTTCAACAAGCTGACGTGGCGTGTGGCCCTCGAACATGACCTTGCCGACGACGTGCTCGGCTATGCCAGCTATAATCGTGGTTTCCGGAGCGGCGGCTTTAATCCCAGCGGGCTGACCACTCCGGCATTCCGGCCCGAAGTTCTCGATGCCTTTGAGCTGGGCCTGAAGTCGAGTCTGTTTGACCGACGCCTTCGCCTCAACCTTGCTGGCTTTTACTACGACTTCAAGGACATCCAGCTGAGCCAGTTCGCGCTCGGTGTCCAGACCGTGCGGAACGCAGCGCGGGCGGAAGTGTACGGCGTCGATCTGGACATGGAGGCGCTGCTGACATCGCGGCTGCGCCTGACAGGCAGCTTCGAATATCTTAAGGCCCGGTATAAGTCGTTCCCGGGTGCCGCTATCGCATCGCCGCGTCCAGGGGGCGGCAACGTGATCATGATCGGTGATGCTTCGGGCAACGACATGATCCGCGCGCCCCGTTTCACAGTCAGTGCTGCGATGGACTATTCGCTGCCTCTCAACGCCGACACATCCGCTGATTTCAACGTCACCTATTCCTATAATGACGGCTATTTTGGGGAGCCGGATAATCTTCTGTTCCAGCCGGCTTTCTCGCTGGTGAATGCCAGGGCCACGCTCAATTTCAGCGACCGGCACAAGATATCTATCTGGGGCCGCAATCTGACCGATAAATATTATACGGCGATCCTTAACGCCGCGACGGTCGGGTCCGTCGGCTCACCGGGCGAACCCCGGACCTACGGCCTGACGTTCGAAACCCGATTCTAACGTATAGGGCGGCACAGGAAGTATTAGGAAGAAAGCGGCTTCGATGCCTCTCCTGATTGCTTCCGCCCTCGCGGCTGCGTCCGCAACGGCACCTGCCGCGCCGCTCGACGAGGGCGATGTGGCCGCCATCACGGAGTCGGTGGACCGGTCCGCGAGGCGTCTGACAGCGCTTGCCCGCGACATCTGGACTTATGCCAAGCCGCGCTTTCAAGAGACGAGGAGCGCTGCGCGGATACAGGCGGACCTGGAAGTGGCTGGTTTCAGGATTGAGGCGGGCGTGGCAAAGCTGCTGACCGCCTTTATCGCAAGTGCGGGCACGGGCGGGCCAGTGATCGCACTGATCGCCGAATATGATGCATTGCCGGGCCTTTCACAGTCCGCGGCGGCAAGCAGGCAGGCCGTGCCCGGCCATGTATGCGGCCGCAATCATGGTCGCCAAGGCATTGGCGCTGACTGCCGCGGACCTGTTCCGCAACACCGCCAGCCTGGCGGCAGCGCGTGCCGAGTTTGACGGCCGCCGGGGCGGGCTTCCAATATCGAGCGCTCATCGACGACCAGATCTCCGAAACGGCGCCGCGTTAGTCATCTGCCGCGCGGCTGCCCGCCTGTCGATGTTCAGGTTCGCCGGATGACCAGATTCCTGATCTCGGTCATGTCTTCCATGGCGAAGCGTATGCCTTCGCGGCCCAGCCCCGAGTCCTTGACGCCGCCGTAAGGCATGTTGTCGACGCGATAGGAGGGAACGTCGTTGATCACGACGCCGCCAACGTCGAGCCGATCCCAGGCGTCGAACATCTTGAACAGGTCGCGGGTGAAAATGCCGGCCTGCAGGCCAAATTTGCTGTCATTCACTTCTTCCAGGGCGGCGTCGAAGTCCGAGAATTTAGACAGCAGCGCCAGCGGACCAAATGCCTCTTCCCGGTAGGCGGCGGCGGCGCGGTCGACGCCTTCTAGCAATGTCGCCTCCAGCATCGCGCCCTCACGCCGCCCGCCACACAGCAGCGTCGCGCCGCCGGCGACGGCCTGCTGGATCCAGCTGTCCAGCCGCTTCGCTTCGCCTTCGGAAATCATCGGGCCGATGAAAGTGTTGCGGTCCTTTGGATCGCCCGCGACTAGGCTCTTCGTTTTCGCGACGAGCATGTCCCTGAAGCGATCATAGACCTGTTCGTGGATAAGGATTCGCTGCACGCCGATGCAGCTCT
The DNA here is from genome assembly GCF_003967075.1 of Sphingobium amiense. Classification (NCBI taxonomy): domain Bacteria; kingdom Pseudomonadati; phylum Pseudomonadota; class Alphaproteobacteria; order Sphingomonadales; family Sphingobiaceae; genus Sphingobium; species Sphingobium amiense. The sequence goes on along the minus strand of NZ_AP018664.1, from coordinate 3,121,667 downwards.
GGCCGGACTGGTAGAAGGCGCCGAAGACGATGCGTTCAAGGGCGTCGTCCAGGTTCGCGTCCGCGTCGACGATTACGGCGGCGTTGCCGCCCAGCTCCAGCACCACTTTCTTTCTGCCCGACCTGGCCTTCAACGCCCAGCCGACATCGGGAGAGCCGGTGAAGGAAAGGAGCTTCAGCCGGTCATCCTCGGTGAACAGGTCGGCCCCGTCGCGGTGCGCCGGCAGGATGGAGAAGGCGCCTTCGGGCAGATCGGTTTCCGCCAGTATCTCGCCCATAATGATCGCGCCCAGCGGCGTGCGGCTGGCGGGTTTCATGACGAACGGGCAACCGACTGCGATGGCGGGCGCGATCTTGTGCGCGGCCAGGTTCAGCGGGAAGTTGAAGGGGGAGATGAAGCTGCAAGGGCCGATCGGGACACGCTTCCAGATGCCCTGATAGCCCATGGCACGGGGGCTGATGTCGAGCGGCTGGACTTCGCCATAAAGGCGCGTCGATTCCTCGGCGGCGATACGGAATGTGTCGATGAGGCGCGTGACCTCGCCCTCGGCATCCTTGATCGGCTTGCCGGCCTCGACGCAGAGCGCGTAAGCAAGTTCGTCGAACCGTTCGCGGAAGCGGTTGACGCAATGGTCGAGCACCGCCTGGCGCTCAAAGCTCGCCATCCGCGCCATCGGTTCCGCCGCGCGCACCGCGCCCGCTATGCCCTCATTGATGGTCCGGGCGTCCGCCAGCGCCACGCGGAAGGCGACCTCGCCGCTATATTTGTCGGTGACCTCAAGGTCGGCATTGGGCTGATATGCCTTGTTGTTAAGGTAGAGGGGGTAGCTATCCTTGAGCATGACGTCTCTCTGCTTGGGCGGGGTCAGCGGGCCAGGTCTTTGAGCAGGCTATCGAGCGAATCGACGAACATGTCGACATGTTCCTGCTGCCAGATGAGCGGCGGCCGGATCTTGAGCACATTGCCATGAATGCCGGTGGTGCTGATCAATATCCGTTTGTCGCGCATGCCATTCACGACCCTGCTCGCGAGCGTGGCGTTGGGGATCTTGCCGTCCCGCGCGCTCACCAGTTCGAGGCCGAGGAAAAGCCCCGCCCCGCGCACGTCGCCGATACAATCATGACGGGTCATGAGCGTCTGTAGCCGCTGCCTGAAATAGGCGCCGACCTTGTCGGCATTGGCGGGCAGGCCTTCCTGCTCGATGACGTCCAGGGTTGCGGCCGCCGCCGCGCAGGATACGGTGTTTCCGCCGAACGTGTTGAAATAGCGGGCGCGTTCGCCGAACTGCGCGAGCAGTTCGGGCCGCATGATGGCGGCGGCGACCGGATGACCATTGCCCATGGGCTTGCCCATGGTGACGATGTCCGGGGTGACGCCGTGGCGCGCAAAACCCCACATATTTTCGCCCGTGCGGCCGAAGCCGGCCTGCACCTCGTCGGCGATGTAGAGGCCGCCCGCCGCCTGAACCGCCGCTGCCGCCCCCGACAGCAGGCCGCGCGTGGTAAAGACGCCATCGCTTGAGAATATCGTGTCGCACATGAGCGCCGCGACGCCATATCCAGCCGCCTCCAGTTCAGCCACGGCCTGCCGCGTCTGTGCCGCAAGCAGTTCGGCGATGTCGCCTTCCAATCGGTAGGTGTCGGGCGCTGCGATCGTGCGGACATGGGGCGGGCGTTCACCGCCAAAGCCCAGCGATGGCGACACTTCCGACACAGCCTGCGTCACGCCATGATAGGCGAGCTGGGTTACAATGACCCCCTTCCGATCAGTGCAATGCCGCGCGACCCGCAGCGCAAGGTCGTTTGCTTCGCTGCCGGTGCAGGTGAACATGATATTGCCAAGCGCGTCGGGCATGGTCGCAAGAATGCGCTCGGCATAGTCCAGGATGGAGTCGCCCAGATAGCGGGTGTGGGTATTGAGCACGGCCGCCTGCCGCGCGATCGCGTCGACGATATGTGGATGGCAATGACCGACCGAGACGACATTATTATAGGCATCGAGATAGCGCTCGCCGCTGGCATCGAACAGCCAGGGGCCTTCGCCGCGAACCATATGGATCGGCCTTTCATAGAAGAGCCGGTAAGCGGGGCCGAGCAGGGACTGACGACGCCGTATCAGCGTTTCGGTCATCTCGTCGACCGCGCCATCACCCGAATAAGCATTCAGCATTCCGGAAGCGTCGCGTATCATTGTCGTGTCTTTCATGTCGAACAGTGGCCGCCGCCTATGAAGCAGGACTTTGTGCCGCTGCTTCAAGCAGGCATTTGGCAAGAGGAACATTGCGCAGGAGATAGGCGTGATTGTCCGGATGCTGCGCGGCGCGCCAATGCGTGATTGCGACCACCATGGCCGCCCGCGCGCGCACGAGGATCGGCAGGATCGCTATTTCTTCTGGGGTCAGCGAAAGAGTATGATCGTAAATCTCGACGGCAGTGGCGATCAGCGCGTCGAAGCCGCCCGCAGGCTCCTGATAGGCGATCGCCGTTGCAAGGTCGCAAATGCGCGGTGCTTCGACTGCGTCGCCGAAATCGATGATGCCGCTGATCTGGCCGTCATCAGCGACCAGCAGGTTGGACGGATTGAAGTCATTGTGGATAACCTGGCGGGGCAGCCCCGGCAGGATCGGCGCGGCCCGGGTGCTCCAGTCGTCAACCGCATGCTCTACCAGGACACGAAGCGCGGCCGCCGGGATCGCGTCGGTCAGCGGCAGGATCTGGTCGGCGCGGGAGACGTCCCAGAGGAGCGATCTTTTCGCGCGGGGATGGGAAAAGCCCGACATTGATCGGTCAAGCCGCGACAGAAGCCGGAAAACGCGGTTTGGCATCTCCGGCGACGCAAGCGCGGCAAGCGGCTTTCCCGCCAGGAAGGTGGTGGAGAAGGCCGCGAACGGATCGCCGTGGACGGATGTCACCGCGACGACGGGGCTGCCGCCCGCGCTCCGCCGAATTCGGGGGACGGGCAGGTTGGGTTCCGTCGCTGCGATATGGTCGAGGACCGCCGCCTGCAGATCGGCGGTGCCGTCTCGGTTGTCGGTGATTCTGAGAAGATATTCTTCCCCGCTTGGCTCGGTCATGCGGAACACTGCATCGACCTCACTTGCGATTCTGCCGGCGGTCGCGGCACTGCCATAGACGGTTCGCCAAAGGGTTTCCGCCGCCGCGACGTCATAAAGCGCACCGGCATTTTTGGTTTGATTTCCAGAGCTTGCTGCGCCCATAGGTCGCGGTAGACGAACTGACATACTTGCTTCTTGCCTACGCTATTACCGATCCGTATCGTAGGCTTGCTGAACCGCCAAGTCAACGCGCTTCCGCTCGATACGAGCCATGCGGCGGCCGATATCGACTGTCATATCGCCCGGACAGTCAGCTCGATAACCCGCTCTTGACTTACCGAACCGCACACGTATATTACGGATCGGTAAGAGATTGCCGCGGCGGATATGCCGGGCGCTCAGTCAAAATGCGGACATGGATTGGGTTGGATTTTATGCGCCTGGCGTGTGACACTGGTGGAACATTCACGGATCTGATCGTCGAGGATGAGGCGGGTCGCCTCGACATGTTTAAGGCGTCGACGACGCCTGCCGACCCGGTGCAGGGTGTTATCAACGCGCTCGGGCTGGCAGCGCAAGACGCCGGCATATCGCTCGCTGAATATCTTGCGCGTGCAGATACTTTCATCCACGGCACGACTCACGCGATCAATGCAGTGATCACCGGGCGGACCGCGCGTACAGCGCTTCTCACGAGCGAAGGGCATCCGGATATTCTGGTCCTTCGCGAAGGTGGCCGGGCAGAACCGTTCAATTTTACTGTTGCCTATCCTGAGCCCTATATTCCCCGCGCCTTGACCTTTGAAGTGCCGGAGCGCGTGAATGCCGAGGGCAAGGTTGTAAAGCCGCTGGACGAGGCGGCGGTGGTCGCGATCTGTCAGAAGCTCCGCGACGCGCGTGTGGAGGCTGTCGCGGTCGCGCTGCTGTGGTCGGTGGCCAATGGCGACCATGAACAGCGCGTGCGGGATATCCTGGCCAAGCATCTGCCGGGTGTGCCCGTTACGCTTTCGAGCACGCTCAATCCGACGATCCGGGAGTTCCGACGTGCCTCTTCCGCAGCGATCGACGCATCGCTAAAACCGTTGATGGGCTCTTATCTGGGTTCCTTGTCGCAGCGGCTGAAGGATGCAGGCTTTGCCGGCCGCCTGCTAGTGCTTACGTCTCAGGGCGGCATGGTGGATGCGGACGAAATCGCCGCGTCGCCAATCCGCGCGATCAATTCCGGCCCCTCGCTCGCGCCGATTGCCGGCCGCTATTTTGGTGACCTGGCGAAGGCGGGCGCCGATATCGTCGTCGCTGACACGGGCGGCACCACCTATGACGTCAGCCTAGTCCGTGGCGGACGCATTCCGTTAACCCGGGACGCATGGATTGGCCAGCCTTTTCGCGGTCATCTGACCGGCTTTCCGTCGGTGGACGTGCAAAGCGTCGGCGCCGGCGGCGGCAGCATCGCGCATGTGGACAAGGGCGGCTTGCTGCGCGTCGGGCCGCAAAGTGCAGGTTCCACCCCAGGCCCGGTCTGCTACGGCCGGGGCGGGACCGAGCCGACCTTGACCGACGCCTGTGTGGCGCTGGGCTATGTCGACCCCGACTATTTCCTGGGCGGCAATATGAAGCTCGACCGGGACGGCGCGCGCAGAGCGATAAAGGACAAGGTCGCCGACCCGCTCGGCATGAGCGTAGAGGATGCTGCTGCTGCAATCGTCACGCTCGCGACGGAGAATATGGCGAGTGCCATTGCCGACATCACGGTCAACCAAGGCATCGACCCGCGTAATGCTGTACTGATCGGCGGCGGCGGCGCGGCAGGACTCAATTCGATCTTCATCGCGCGGCGCATGAACATTCCGCGCCTTGTCATCCCGGAAGTGGGCGCCGCGCTCAGCGCCGCCGGGGCGCTGATGTCAGAACTTGCCGCCGACTTCCGCGCGGTCGAATATATGGTCACGAGCAGTTTCGATGTTGCGCGGGCCAATGAAATTCTAGGCGATTTGAAACGCAAGGGCGAGGCATTCCTGGCCCAGACGGATGGCACCAGCTTCCACCAGCAGATCCAGTTTTCGCTGGAGGCCCGCTACGAGCAGCAGGTCTGGGAAATCGAAGTGCCGTTGCCGTTCGATCATTTCTCCGGCGCGGCTGAGATCGAGAAGCTCGCCGAGGCCGTGCACCAGTCGCATGAACGCATTTTCGCCTTCCGCGACGAAGGCTCCGCGATCGAGATCATTGGCTGGTCGGTACGCGCCAGCTGCCGGGTCCACGAACATATGATCGGACGCATGAAACCGCACCCGGAGGAAGCCGCGCGGTCCGGAACGCGGCAGGTCTATTTTGGCGGCACCGGTTTCTGCGACGCGGCCATCGTGCCGTTCGCCGGGCTTGCCGTCGACCAGAAGCATCACGGACCGGCCATCGTCGAATCGCCGTTCAGCAGCGTCGTTGCCGACCCCGGCTCGGTCTTCTGGCTGACGGCGGACGGAAGCCTTGTGATCGACACGTCCGTGCAGGGAGCAAATGCATGACCACCCAGACGCTCGATGGGGCGCAACTCGCAATCCTCAACAACCGGTTCGAGGGTGTGGCGCGAAAAATGGCGAACACGCTTCTGCGCGCCGGACGCTCCGGCGTGCTGAACCGCGCCCGCGACTTCTCCGCCTGTATCGTGACAGCCGATCACCAGCTTCTGGCGGCCGCGGAAAGCCTGCCGATCCATGTCCTTTCTGGACCTGACCTGATGGCGGCATCGATGCAGCGCTTCCATCCTAACCTGAAGCGGGGGGACGCATTCCTGCACAACTCGCCCTACCATGGCTGCTCTCACCCTGCCGATCACACCATATTGGTGCCGGTGATGGACGATGACGGCATCCATCGTTTCACGGTGGTCGCAAAGGCGCATCAGGCAGATATCGGCAACTCCATCCCGACCACCTATCACGGGACCGCGCGCGACGTTTATGAGGAAGGCGCGCTGATCTTTCCCGCGGTCAAGGTGCAGGAGGACTATCGCACCATCGAGGATATCGTGCGCATGTGCGAAATGCGTATCCGGGTGCCCAAACAGTGGAAGGGCGATTTCCTCGCAATGCTCGGCGCGGCGCGGATCGGCGAGCGGGAAATATTGGAGCTTGCGGCCGAGATCGGCTGGGACCAGCTCGATGCCTTCGAAAAGCGCTGGTTCGATTATAGCGAGCAAAGCATGATCGACGCGATCGGCAAGCTGCCGTCCGGCAAAGTTTCCGCGACGAGCACCCACGATCCCATCCCAGGAACGCCGCCTGAAGGGATCACGATCAAGGCTGAGGTCGAAGTGGACGCGGCGACCGGCACGATCATCGTCGATCTTACCGACAATATGGACAGCCTGCCGTGCGGCCTTAATCTCAGCGAAGCCTGCGCTCGTACCAGCGCTTTGATCGGGGTGTTCAACTCGATCGATCACAGCGTCCCAAAAAATGCCGGCGCCTTCCGGCGCGTCGATGTGCGCCTGCGCGAGGGCAGCGTGTGCGGGGTTCCGATCCATCCCACCAGTTGCTCGGCGGCAACGACCAATCTTGCGGACCGGGTATGCGCGGCAACCCAGTCGGCCATTGCGCAGGTCGCTGACGGCTTTGGGATGGCGGAGGTCGGCGCGGGTCTGTCACCTGCCAGCGGCGTCATTTCCGGCAATGATCCGCGTACCGGCAAGTCGTTCATCAATCAGCTCTTCCTCGGCGCGACCGGCGGCGGCGCGACCGCGCATAATGATGCGTGGATGACCTATCTGCATGCCGGCAATGGCGGCCTGTGCTTCATCGACAGCGTGGAACTGGACGAGCTGTGCCAGCCCATCCTGGTCGAAAGCCGTCGGCTGCTGAAGGATACCGAAGGACCGGGGCGCCAGCGCGGCGCCCCCAGCCTGGAAGTGACCTTCGGTCCTGTCGGTTGCGACGTCGATGTCGCCTTCGTGAGCGACGGCACGATCAACGGTCCGACCGGTGTGCGGGGCGGCGGCAGCGGCGGGCAGTCGCGGCAATATCTGCGCAAGGCGGACGGCAGTCTGGTCGAGACCGAACAAGTGAAAGTGCAGCGTGTCAGTGCGGGTGAGGCGATCATCTCCATCACCTGCGGTGGCGGGGGCTATGGCGATCCGCGGGAACGTGACCCGGCCAAGGTCCGTCACGATGTCGCGGAAGGCTGGATCAGCCCCGAACGCGCTGCGGAAATCTACGGCGTCAGCACAATCTGAAGGGGATAGTATGAGACTGAAGGACAAGGTAGCCATCGTCACGGGATCGTCGCAGGGCATCGGCGAGGCGGTAGCGAAGCGGCTGGCAAGAGAAGGCGCGACCGTTGCGATCAATTACAGCCGCAACGACGCGGCCGCGCAAAAAGTTGTCGCCGATATCGAGGCGGCTGGCGGCAAGGCCAAGGCGTTCCGGGCGAATTGCTCGAACGTTGCCGATATCAGTCGGCTGGTCGAAGAGGTCGGCGAGGTATTCGGCCGCATTGACATATTGGTGAACAATGCAGGCACTTTCCGGACCGTTCCGGTTTCGGAAACTACCGAGGAGATTTGGGACGAGCAGATCGACCTCAATCTGAAGGGCACTTTCTTCGCCGTTCAATCGGTGCTGCCTTGGTTCAGGAAGCAGGGCGGCGGCAAAGTCGTCAATTTCTCGTCGATCGCGGGCGTTGATGCATTCCCCAACTGTCCGGCCTATTGCGCGTCGAAGGGCGGGGTCTCACTGCTGACCAAGGCGCTGGCGTCGGAGCTGGCGAAGGAGAATATCAACGTCAACGCAATCGCCCCGGGCAATGTCGCAACGCCGATCAACGCGCATCTGCGCGGGCCGGGCAATGAGGAATATATGGCGCTAATGAGCAGCCGCACGCCCACCGGGCGCGCCTTCATGGATGTCGAGGATATGACCGGGGCCGTCGCATTCCTCTCCAGCGATGATGCCAAAGGTGTCCATGGTCTCATCATGCTCGTCGACGATGGCTGGTGCGCTTGAGGGATAAGCGGACAGGGTAAGGAGGAATCTCGACGAACGCGGGCGCGCGCATCCAGTGCGGGCGCTCCGCACCCGCTCAGGGGGCGATGTGGACGTCGTGACGCGGAGGCTGCCTATATCTATTCACGGCGCCGATGCCGGGGCTTCAGCGGCTGCTGCTCACCCGCGCCCCATCGAGAAACAACCCGGAAATTGCGGATCAGAACATGAGTGAAGCCACGCCTCTTATTCGGCGCGATGAGATTGATTTCCTTCTTTTTGACTGGCTGGGCTGCGGAGAGGGCGGCACGCGCGATGTCATAGAGGCGACGATGGATGTCGCGACGCGCCTTGCCGAAGATATGTTCGTGCCCTGTGCCGCCCGCTCGGACATCGTGGAACCGGAGCTGAAGGACGGCGCGGTTCATGTGCTGCCGGAAATCGCCGCCGCGCTGCGGCAGTATACGGAGCTTGGGCTTTTTTCCGCCAGCTTTGATGAGAGCCTTGGAGGGCTTGGCCTTTCCGCTCTCGTCTGCTCGGCGCTGTATGCGCAATTCGCCGCGGCCAATATTTCGGCCGCTGGCTATCCGATGCTGAGCAATGCCAATGCGCGTGTCATCGCTGCATTCGGTACGCAGGCGCAGATTGACAGCTTCGCGCGGCCCGGGATCGAAGGCCGCTGGTACGGCACGATGTGCCTGTCCGAGCCGCAGGCAGGTTCCAGCCTGGGCGACATCCGCACACGCGCGGTGAAGGATGGGGAGGATGCGCTGGGCCTGCGCTTCCGCCTCACCGGCAACAAGATGTGGATCTCCGGCGGCGACCAGGATATTTCGGAGAATATCGTTCATTTGGTGCTCGCCAAGGAGCCGGGGCCGGACGGCGCGCTGATCGAGGGCACGGCCGGAATCTCGCTGTTCATCGTGCCCAAGATTCTGCCGGACGGGACACGGAACGATGTGACCATTGCCGGGCTCAATCACAAGATGGGCTATCGGGGCGTGCCCAATTGTCTCGTCAACTTCGGAGAAGCGGGCGGCGCCGTCGGCTGGCGACTCGGAGAGGCGGGCTACGGCCTCAAATATATGTTCCAGATGATGAACGAGGCGCGCATCGCCGTGGGGACGGGCGCCGCGGCGCTTGCCTATCGCGGCTATATGCATGCCCTTCGTTATGCCGGGGAGCGCCTGCAGGGCCGCCGGATCGGAGAGCGGTCGGGCAATCCGGTTCCGATCATCGCCCATGCCGATGTCCGGGCGATGCTCTTGCGTCAGAAGGTCTATGCCGAAGGCGCGCTGGCGCTGTGCTTCTATTGCGCCGACCTTGCCGACGCGCACGGCGACATGGCCTTGCAGGACCTGCTCGGCCTGTTGACGCCCGTCGCTAAGTCATGGCCGTCCGAATTCGGCCTCATAGCCAATGACCTCGCCATCCAGGTGCATGGCGGATATGGCTATACGCGTGATTTTGAGGTCGAGCGGCTGTGGCGAGACAATCGCCTGAACCCCATTCATGAGGGGACGACCGGTATCCAAGCGCAGGATCTTCTAGGCCGTAAGTTGCTGCGCAGCGACGGGCGCGCGCTTCAGTTGTTGAGGGCGCGAGTGGAGGACACGGCGCGCAGGGTTGGCGCGGTCGCGCCCTTGGCGGAGCATGGCGCGGCGCTGCTCGGTATCTTCGACGATATCGACGAGACGCTGGCGGCGCTGGCAAAGGCCGATCCTGTCGGTGCCTTCGACAACGCCACATGGTTCCTGCGCGCCTTTGGTCACGCGGTCGTCGCATGGCTGTGGCTCGACATCGCGATCCTGGCGACCGGCGGCGTCGATGATGATTTTCGCCGAGGCAAGCTTAAGGCATGTCGCTTTTTCTTCGAAAGCGAACTTCCCCAGGCGCGCGCCTGGTTGCAGATTGTCAACTCGGAAAGCTCGGCGCACTCGGAAATGGCACCTTCGGAATTTTGACAGCGGGCTTCGGCACCGCTGGATGCAAATGGAGTGGATCATGAGCAACACGGGACGTGAGTTGCGGTCGCGGATCGACGCGGATGGGGCGATGACGCTCTCACTCGAGCAGGTGGCGATTGCCGAACCGGGCGATGACGAGCTTGTGGTCCGCGTGGAGGCGGCGCCGATCAACCCGACCGATCTCGGATTGTTGACCGGCCCGGCGGATCTGACGACGATGGAAGTGCTACAAGGCGAGAGGACCGGCATCGCGTTTACCGTGCCGCAGGAGCGGTTGCCCGCCTTTCGCGGGCGTCTGGGCCAGTCGCTTCGGGTCGGCAGCGAAGGCGCGGGAACCGTCGTTCGGGCAGGGCGCAACCTGGCGGGTCTCGAAGGCCGGCGTGTGGGCATGATCGGCGACGGGATGTATGCCGATTATCGGCTGATCGGCGGCCGGAACTTCATGCTCCTGCCCGATGGCGCGAATGCCTCCGACGGTGCGTCGATGTTCATCAATCCGCTGACCGCGCTGGGCCTGATGGAAACGGCGGGGCGTGAGGGGCATAAGGCCATCGTCCACACCGCCGCAGCGTCGAATGTGGGGCAGATGCTGCAGAAAATCTGTCTCGCTGACGGCATGCCGCTGATCAACATCGTTCGTTCCCAGGAGCAAGTGGACATTCTTCGCGGCCTTGGAGCGGTCCATGTGCTCAACAGCAAGAATGAGGCGTTTTCAACCCAGCTTGCCGAGGTGATTGCGCAGACTGGCGCCACAATCGCGTTCGATCCGATCGGCGGTGGCAAACTTGGTGGGAAAATATTGCAGGCCATGGAGCGGGCGGCTGTGGCGAAGATGCCCAGCTATGATCGCTATGGCTCATCGGTGTTCAAGCAATTGTATATTTATGGCGCGCTCGATTTATCGCCAACCATATTGAACCGTGCCGCCCTTGGCTTCCGGTGGAGCGTCTCGGGCTGGTTGCTCTGGCCGTTCCTGCATAGCGTCGGTCCCGAGGTCGAGGATCGGTTGCGCCAGCGTGTGATCGAAGAACTGACCACGACCTTCGCCACCCATTATACCCGCACGATCAGCCTGGCCGAAGCACTCGAGCCGGAGGTGTTGCTGGCCTATAAGCGGCTGGCGACGGGTGAGAAATATTTGATCGACCCTACCCGCGGCTAGGCTATGCCGATCGCTCTCAACAGGCCTTGAGCGCGCCGGCGATCGCCTTGGCAAATTTCGCGGCGAAATCGTCTGTCACGGGATCTTTCGTAATCATCAGGTGCCAGTAAAGCGGTCCGGCCATCAGGTCGAGCGCGAGCCCGCTGTCAGCTGTAGGGGGAACCTCTCCGCGCGCGATCGCCCGATCGATGATACGCATCGCCTGCTCGCGCTTCGGTTCCTGAAAATGGACCCGAATATGCTCGCTCAGCGCGGTGTTGCGGGCAAGCTCCCCATAAACATCCGGCAGAATCGCACGGGCCAGCCGCCGCTCCAACATGGCGATGCTGCGCTGCGCATATTCCTCCAGTTCGCGTTGCAGCGAACCCATATCCTCGACCGTGACGACGGAGATGCCGAAATGCAGCAGCATGTCCGCGACCAATTCGGGTTTGCCGCGCCACCGACGGTAAAGCGACGGCTTGCCGACATTGGCGCGGCGCGCGACCGCACCCAGCGAGAAGTTCGCATATCCATGCCGCGCCAGTTCTATCAGCGCTGAGCGCATGAGGGCGCCGGTCACCTTCGGCTGCAGCACGGCGGCACCGGCGGGCTGATGAGTGGATATGCGTTCGTACTTCATCGGTCGATCATAGAGCGAAAAACATTTGCGTTCCAGCGCCGATACGCATAGGTTGCGACGTAACGCATCGTAACGACGTATAGTAACGACGAACGCGAAGCGGCTCAACGGCAAAACATGGCCAATCCGTGAAGTCGTTGGTTAGGCAAATGGGACATCGAAATGAGCAGAACTGAGACGGGACAATATTCCGACCTACCGGCCTTGATGGAGCAGTACACAAATATGATCCTGACCAAGGACATGGCGGGATGGCTGGATCTGTGGGCTGATGAGGGCGTGTTTGAGCACCCCTATTCCCCGCCCGGCTACAAAAAGCAGGTCGTGGGCAAGCAGGCCATTGCCGAATATATGAGCGGCTTTCCCGAACGATTCGATATCAGCGAATTCAACATTGTCGGGCTTATCCCGAATGCCGAAGGCACTGAAGCCTTTGTCGAGATACGTTGCAAGGCCACCGCGCTACCGACGGGACGCCCCTATAACCAGCATTATGTCGGCTTCATGCGGGTCAATGAAGCCGGAAAGCTGGTGCTTTACCGCGACTTCTGGAACCCGCTCGTGGCCATCGAAACCTTTGGCGGGGCGGATGCGCTGGCGGATGCCTTCTCGGCGGGAGGGAATTGACGATGGCGGCGGCAACGAAAGTCCTGGTCACCGGCGGCACTGGAAAGACCGGCCGCAATGTCGTGGAAGGTCTGCGCGAGCGCGGCGTCGCCTGCCGGATTGCGGCGCGGAAGCCTCCGCAGACCGACACTGGAGTGCAGTTCGACTGGATGGACGAGAGCAGTTTCGACGCGGCGCTGACGGATGTGGACGGGGTCTATCTGGTCGCGCCTGTCGGCGTTCCCGATCCCCTGCCGGTCATGTCGACCTTCATCAATAGGGCAGTGGACAAGGGCGTAAGGCGCTTCGTTCTGTTGAGTTCCTCCGCGATTCCGATCGACGGCCCGGTGCTGGGCGGGGTCCATCGTTTCTTGGCGGACAATGCGCCCGAATGGGCCGTGATGCGCCCTTCCTGGTTCTTCCAGAACTTCACCGAAGCGCATCATGCCGAGACGATCCGGCGGGAGAACAGCCTCTACTCGGCCACCGGCGATGCCGCCATCGCGTTCATCGGCGCTGCGGATATCGCGAAAATCGCCGTCGCCTGCCTCTGCGCGGACCAGCCATTGAACGACGGAGTGATTCTGACCGGACCCGCCAGCCACAGCTACGATGAAGTGGCGGGGATCATATCCGCCCAGGCCGGACGGCAGATCAGGCATGTGCGGCTCGCCCCGCAGGACCTGGCCCGGAAATTCACCGAGTTCGGTCTGGACGAGGGCTACGCCCAGATCCTGGCGCAGCTCGACGGCTTTCTCGCCGGAGGGAGCGAAGCAAGAACCACCGACGCCGTCGAAAAGCTTACGGGCAGGCCGGCGCAATCGTTCAGCAGCTTCGCCGCAGCGCACAAGGCAAGCTGGAAACAATAGTGATAGTTCATATGGGAGGGTAGATTGAACAAGCTGTTCTGGGATCTGGTTTCATCCGTTTCTTGCCTTGCGGCCGTGGCCATGGCGGCGCCGGCGATGGCACAAACTGCGGCAGCGGGCACAGACGGACCAGAGGCTGCGGCCCTCGACGAAATCGTCGTGACTGCCCAGCACCGCTCTGAAAATGTGCAGACGACGCCTTTGTCCATCGCCGCCCTGGGCGGGGACGTGCTTGCCGCCCGTCAGATCGACAATGTTCAGGCGCTCGCTGCGGCAGTGCCGAACGTCAATTTCGGAACCTATAACGGATCGGCGCGGGTCAGCATTCGCGGCATTGGTGACGACGCCATTGCGCCAAGTTCCGAGGCGCGGGTCGCGTTTCACCTCGATGGCGCCTATCTGAGCCGGCCGCAATCGACGATGGCGAGCTTTTTCGACGTCGACCGGGTGGAAGTCGTGCGCGGCCCTCAAGGGACGTTATACGGACGTAACGCCACAGCTGGTGCAATCAATGTTCTGACAAGAGACCCTACCGACACGCTCGACGGCTATATCAGCGGAACCATCGGCAACTATGATCTGCGGAAGGGCGAAGCTGCGGTAGGCGGTCCGATCGCGGAGAATCTTTCTGCGCGCGTGGCCGGTCAGGTCGTGTCGCGCGGCGGTTTTGGCCGCAATATAACTGCGGGCGGCGCAGTCGATGATCAAGATACTTGGGGTGTCCGGGGCAAGCTGAAATATGACTTCTCGCCTGAAGCCAACATCATTCTCGCGGTCGATCATTCGGAACAGCATGACCACAGCGGTGGATGGAATTATTTCGGCCAGGGCAGCCCGTTCGTCACGCCCTTTGCGAACGCGCAGGGCGGCGTCGTGCTTGAAAACACCTACGATACTTCGGGAAATATTCCGTCGAAGACCGACCGCATAACCACCGGCATGTCGGCGACCCTCAACGTGGATATGGGTTGGGCCACGCTCACGTCGATTTCCGCTTACCGGCATCTCGATACGCGCACCGTGACCGACTATGACATGTCGAACCTGGATCTTGCGATCTACGACATCCGGGAAGCCTCCAAGCAATACAGCCAGGAGCTTCGCCTGCAGGGTGAATATGGGCGAGGCCACTGGCTTGTCGGCGCCTATTATTTCCGTGAGCGCGGCAACGGCTCGCTCGCGATCCCACTTGACCAGGCTCTGTATTTTGGGCCGCCGGGATATGTGCAGGGCTATTATATCGAGGGCAATTACGGCACCAACGCCTATGCAGTGTTCGGCCAGGCGGACTTTGAAATCGTTGACGGCCTTTCGATCGTTGTCGGCGGGCGCTACAGCAGCGAGAAGAAGACCCTCGATGAGGGGCTTGCGTTCGATACCGTGACGCCGTTTACGGGAACGATCGCGCCGGGACCGCTGTTCACCAACTCAGGATCTAAGAGGTGGAGCGATTTCACGCCGCGTGTGAGCCTGGAGTTCAAGCCGACTGACAATGTCTTCCTCTACGCGACCTTCTCGCAGGGCTTCAAGAGCGGCGGCTTCAACCTTGGCGGCCTTCAGGCACCGTTCAATCCGGAGAATCTGACCGACTATGAAGCGGGCATCAAGGCCGAGTGGTTCGACCGCCGCTTGCGGACGAACGTCTCCGTATTTGCATATGATTACAAAGATCTGCAGGTTTCAAAGGTTCTCGGGGCGCTGATCGTCGTCGACAATGCGGCGCGCGCCAAGCTTTATGGCGCCGAGTTCGATGTCACGGCCATGCCGGTTCAAGGATTGGAACTTGCGGCGAATTTGGCTTTGCTGCACAGCAAGTACACGGATTTCTGCAATCAGGACCCGGCGCGCCCGGGCGGACCTGCGGTGCCGCAATGTCCGGGTGACCCGCTCGCGTTCGATCTCAGCGGCAATAAGCTCAATCAGTCGCCGGATTATTCCATCTCGCTGAGCGCCCAATATGCAGCCCCCCTGCCTTTCGGAGAACTGACGCTGCGGGGTGAAGCCTATATCGTCGATAACTACTACTTCACGCCGTTAAATCAGGCTTTTGTCGGGCAAGCGGCATACGAGAAATATAATGCCTTTGTGACGTTCAAGCCCGAGTCTGGCAACTGGTCGCTTCAGGGTTATGTCCGTAACATCGGCAACAAACGTACGAAGGCCTCGTCCGTCGTCGGGTCCGGGCTGGCCGGGTTCCCGATTTCCGGAAGTTACGATCCGCCACGGACCTATGGTGTCGAGCTTCGCTATCATTTCTGATGCGCCTGAGATTCTTCGTGGGTGCGTCGATAACTGATCGGGAATTATCGTCGCTTCAGCTCAGGCGGCATGCCCGGCGCCCCAGCCGCGCCGTGGCGTGTCTCAGACCCGACTTCTGACGTGTCGCAGACAAGCGAGCTCACCGAAGGCAGTTGTTGCCTTCGGTGAGCTTTGCTATTACGGATCGGTAAGAATTGCTTCGCTCGCGCCGGGATCGATCCTGTCGCTACGGAGGGTTGGAGGACATCAAGTGAAGAATATGACGCTATGAGAGAAGCTGTTATCGTTTCGACGGCACGCACGCCGATCGGCAAAGCATATCGCGGCGCCTTCAACAATACGCCGGCGCCGACTTTGGCCGGGCACGCGATCAGCCATGCCGTCCAGCGGGCGCGAATAGACCCTGCGGAGATCGAAGATGTCGTGATGGGGTGCGCGCTCCAGCATGGCACTGCATTCATGAACGTGGCGCGTCAGAGCCTGATCCGCGCCGGCCTGCCGGTGACTGTGTCGGGCCAGTCGCTCGATCGCCAATGCGCCTCGGGCATGATGGCGATCGCGACCGCGGCTAAGCAGATCATCGTCGACGGCATGGCCGTTGCGGTCGCCGGCGGAGTCGATTCGATTTCCACCAATCAGGTGCCGAAGGCGTTCGTACAGCCCGATTCCTGGCTGATGGAAAACAAGCCAAGCCTTTACATGACGATGCTGGAGACGGCTGAAATCGTGTCGGAAAGATATGGCGTCAGCCGCGAGTCTCAGGACGCCTATGCCGCGCAATCACAAGCGCGCACTGCAGCGGCCCAGGCGGCCGGCCGATTCGACGCTGAAATCGCAGCGATGACTACGACAATGGCTGTGGTCAACAAGGAGAGCGGGGAAGTTTCGGAACACGCCGTGACACTGGCCGCCGATGAGGGCAACCGCCCGGAGACGACGCTCGCAAGCCTGTCTGCGCTCGCACCCGTCTTCAGGAACGGCCAGCAGGTGAAAGAGGGCAGGTACATCACCGCGGGCAACGCGTCCCAGCTATCGGACGGTGCCTCGGCATGCATTCTGATGGAGGCGAAGGATGCCGAGCGACGCGGCCTGCAGCCGCTGGGCGCCTATCGGGGCGTGGCTGTCGCCGGTCTGGAGCCGGAGGAAATGGGAATCGGCCCGATCTATGCCGTGCCGAAGCTCCTCAAGGCCAATGGATTGTCGATGGATGACATCGGCCTTTGGGAACTGAATGAAGCCTTTGCCTGCCAGGTCATCTACTCCCGCGATAAGCTCGGCATTCCCGACGAGCGGCTCAACGTCAATGGCGGCGCCATTTCGATCGGCCATCCCTATGGCATGTCGGGCGCACGCATGGTCGGCCATGCCCTGATCGAGGGTAAGCGCCGGGGCGTGAAATATGTCGTCGTGACCATGTGCGTGGGCGGTGGCATGGGCGCGGCTGGGCTGTTCGAGGTCTATTGAGCAGGGAGGCGGCGTATCGGCGGTCGCTTCGCCAAGGTGGCCGCCAGTTGCTTTGGTGAACTGGAACGACTGGTCCGGGTGCCCTGTCCGGGCGCAATCGCCCACGCCGGGCCCGCGTGACGTCAGTCTTGTTGTACGGATCGGTTGTTATATGGTCGAATTCTCCTCGTCAGTTGCGCGACGGCCTGCTAGGTGATGGCGATGAACTTGCGTGATATGCCCCTATGATATCCATTCGTTTGATATCCGGCCGAGGTTAGGCAGATGTCTTTCAACGAAGCCGACCGGGAACCCAAGGAAGACGGTGTCGCCGCGGAGCGTAGCGCGTGGCGCCGCGATGCCGGGGCGCAGGATATCAATGCGCGGCTGGGTCAGCGGATTCGCGAGCATCGCGAGGCGCTGGGAATGTCCCTCAACGCAGCGCATCGCCTGACCGGCATTCCGGCCGCGACGCTTTCCAGGATCGAGAATAACCGCATGGCCCCGACCATGCCGCTCGTGCTGAAGCTTCTCTACGGCTTGCGTATGAGCTGGGCCGACCTCACCGCGGACCTGCCTTTGCAGATTCAGGGATCGCAGATCAGCGTGGCAGCGTCGGGCGAGGGTGAGCGGATCGAAGTCAACGGCAATGTCTATACAATCCCGCACACAGACAGCAGGCTCCGCCGTCATATCCAGCCGGTGATCTTCGATATTGGCAGCCGGACCGTCGAAGAGGCGGGCGGGCTGCGTGGGCATGAAGGCACCGAACTTTGCTATGTTCTGTCCGGCGCCCTCTTGCTGTATTTTGTTGACCGCCCGCCCGTGGAACTGGGCGTCGGTGGCAGCACGCTCTTCAACGCGGAAATTCCGCATGCCTATGTCGCGAAGAGCCGGGGGAGAACCCGCGTGCTGCTCGCGAACATCGTCGATCCGCTGATGCACAATCCGGACGCACTCACGCCGCTGATATCGTCTCTCCGCAAAAATACTGCTGACGACTAGGGCCGCTGACCGCGCCACGCGGGACTGCATGACTTCGCGTTGGCCGAGAGATGCACCGCTCTCCGCCGACGTCGCCTTTGACGATCACCGATGCCGACTGTGACACGTGCTTGCGGAACGAACCCGCCGCCGCCTGCGACCGTCGCTGCCCCCCCGTTCGTTCAACCACCGTCGAGAAGCCGCTGGCAGCCTCGGGGCTGCTTTGGCGACCGCGCCCTCATAAATGGGGCCGACGATGCAATATCGCCGTTGACTTACGGAACGGTAATGCCCATAATAATGCGGATCGGTAATGGCGCGATGTGGGTGGTTGTTACCTCCGCTAACTGAAACTTCCGAATAGAAGGGGATCGGGATGATCAATTCGTCGAAATGGGGTCTGCTGGTGGGTGCGGCTTTCATAGGCCAATTGGTCCCCGCCACAGCATCGGCCCAGGCAGTCACCGATGCGGCCGCGAGCACGCCGAACGGCGAGTCGGGCGACATCATTGTCACGGCCCGCAAGCGCAACGAGCGTCTGATTGATGTGCCCGAGACTATCTCCGCCTTCTCGGAGAGTTCGCTGCAGAAGGCTGGCATCAACAATATCGACAAGCTCGGCCAGGCGGTGCCGAATGTCGTTCTCAATCGTCGCGGCGATAGCGAACCCAATGTGGTTATTCGCGGGATCGGCTCTTTCGGTAATGTTCAGGGCGTCGGCTTCTACATCGATGACGTACAGAATTTCACGGACCAGGCGAGCCGCCTTGTCGATCTTGAGCGCGTCGAGGTGCTGAAGGGGCCGCAGGGGACCCTTTATGGCGGAAGCTCCATCGGCGGTGCGGTGAAATATGTGACGCGCAAGCCGTCCAATGAACTGGAGGGCAGGGCGTCCATTGCAGTGGGTGAGCAGTCGACCTTCAACGTTAACGGCTCGATCAATGTGCCGCTGTCGGACATGGTCGCCATGCGGGTGTCCGCCTATACCGACAAGACCGATGGCTATCTGAAAAACAACATCACCGGCATCAACAACGACAAATCGAAGGAGCAGGGCGTTCGTGCTGCTTTGCGGTTCCGGCCTTCCGACGATACCGACATCAATCTGAGTGTTCGTTACAGCTATCTGAATAATGGCGGGAACGACTATTATCTTACGCCTGCCGCCAACGCATATCGCCTGAACTCGGACCTCGATCAGGATATTTTCAACCACCGCCGGGTGTTCGGCACCATTCTCAACATCGAACAGACGCTCGGCGATATCTCGTTGACGTCGCTGACATCTTATACGGAGCGCAAGAATCGCTTCCGCTGGGACCTGGATTATAGCGGCTTGGACGGCCTGACGGCTGTGCAGCCCGATCCTGTCAAGACGAAGGTTTTTACGCAGGAACTTCGCCTCCAGTCGGACAATGCCGAGGGACTGAACTGGCTCGTCGGCGGATATTATTCGCGCGTCCGAGATCGCTCGCTTGTGCTCAATCTCGACGCAGCATTCGGTGTCGATTTTGGCGGGCCGTTCTACATTCCGGACTTCCACGACAATACGACGCTTGAGCAGACCTATGCCGGTTTCGCGACAGTAAACTACAAGGCGGGGCCGTTCGAGGCTTCGGTTGGCGCGCGCGTCAATCACAACGACTTCTTCGGGTTCAATCGCCGTATCGACACCGGGCTGCATGTCAGGGACACAGTGATTCTTCCGAAGCTGACCCTGTCCTACAAGGTCGATCCGGCGGTGATGCTGTATTTCAACGCATCGGAAGGTTATGAACCTGGACGTTTCACACTGTTTAATGAAACGCCGCTGCTGCCGTACAAGCCGGAAAAAGCGTTGAACCTTGAGCTTGGCGCGAAGGGTCAGACTGAAGGCGGCCTTCTTTCCTACGAGGTTGCGGCTTTCTACATCAAGAATAAGAACCGCCAGCTCGAAACACTCGTGATCGACGAAACCGGCGTGCCGAATGAGGCCATCGGCAATGTCGGTGACGCGCGTACTTGGGGCGCAGAATTCTCCTTCACCCTGACGCCTACGCGCGGGCTTGCCCTCAGTGCCAATGGCGGCTGGATGAAATCTGACTTTACCGCAGGCGACTTTGACGGCCTCCGGGTGCCCTATGCCCCGCGATTCTCCGGCGGTGCGAGCATCGACTATACTACCGATCTCTCCTCCACTCTGAAGCTGTCGCTGCGCACCGACATCGTGCATAATTCCGGCTTCTTCTGGAACGCGACGAACAGCCTGAGGCAGGAGTCCTACGACATTGTCGGCGCTCGTGCGGCGATAGGGGCCATCGACGACAGTTGGGAGATCGCGCTGCGCGCCGACAATCTCTTTAACGAGAAATATCACAGCGAATTGCAGCCCTTTGACGAAGATAATTTGCTGGCCCGTCGTGGCCAGCCGCGGCTGGTCGTCGCAACGGGGACCGTTCGGTTTTGACCGGATTGCCTGGGAGGATGGGCGCAGCATCGCTGCTTCTCCCAGGCACCAAGACTTCTGAAGCTGATCCCCAGGCAATGCGGGAAAGATGATGAACGCAAACAGGCAAAATGCGAAAGCTGATATGGGCGCGGCCTACGCCTGGCGAAGCGAGGCTTATGCCTGGGGCGTCGTGGCATTGCTGGTTGTGGCGTTCATGCTGGCCATGGTCGACCGAATGATCCTCACGCTGCTGGTCGTGCCGCTGAAAGCGAATTTTCTGCTTTCCGACACGCAGATCAGCCTGCTTCACGGCCTCGCCTTCACGCTGCTCTATGTGATCGTCGGGCTGCCAATGGGGTGGTTGACCGACCGATTCAGCCGCCGGCTGATCGCGGGCGTCAGTATTGCCGCATGGAGCGTAGCGACCGCGCTGTGCGGCCTGTCGAGCAATTTTGTCCAATTGTTCCTGGCCCGGATGGGTGTCGGGATCGGTGAGGCGGGCATTTCGCCTGCTGCCAATTCGCTCATCCCTGATTATTTCCCACCGTCTCGTGTCGCCCTGCCCATCACCCTCTATTCGATCGGAGGGTCGGCAGGCTCGGGGCTGGCGTTGATCTTCGGCGGGGCGGTTGTCGACTATGTCACCGGCCTTGGGGCAATTGATATCCCCTTCATGGGGACGATCGCCGGCTGGCAGGCCTCTTTCCTGGTCGCGGGGCTGCCTGGAATATTAGTCGCTGCCGCCTTCCTTTTCGTCAAGGAGCCGCCCCGGCAGGGCCGGCGGGCCGCCGCGGTCGACGCGAACGTGCCGCTTGGCGACACGATCCGGCTGGTCATGGAAAAGCGGGCGTTTCTTTTCCCGCAATTCTGTGCGTCCGCCGCCTGTGCGCTGGTCGTCCTTTCCCTGCTGGCATGGATGCCGACCTATCTGATCCGGGCCTACGGCTATACCGCTGGGGAAGCGGGCCTGCACTACGGCCTCGCGGTAGTTATCGGCGGCGTTTCCGGGCTCATCATCAGCGGATCTATTACCAATCGCCTTGCTGCGGCCGGCCGTGCCGATGCATCGGTCATTGTCGCGCTGGGATCTACGCTGCTTGGCGTCGTTCCCGCCGTGCTGGCATCAATCGTTCCCAGCAGTACTGCCGCGTTGCTGCTGTCGGCCGTGTCGGTGTTCGGTTTCGCATCGGCCATCGCGCTGGCGCCGGTCGCATTGCCCATCGTCATACCCAATGAAATGCGCGGACAGGTTTACGCGCTTTACCTCCTGACGATTTCCATCCTTGGTTATGCCGTTGGCCCGGTGATCGTCGCCTTGATCACCGACGGCGTATTTCATGACGACGCGATGGTCGGCTGGTCCATGGCCATGGTTGCGCTGATCGCTGGGCCATTGGCCGCCGTCCTTTGGACGGTTTCACGCCGGCAGCTTCTGAGGCTGACCGGCGCCTGAAGTGCCGGCCGCCGGTCGGCATCCCTTCCAACAATCCAACTTTACGCAATCTTCTGGGAGACACCATGAGCAGTAGTGCAGTAGAAATCCGCATGGCGCCTGGCTACAAGCCGGTCGGCGAGTATCGACCTGTCGGATGGATGCAATGGCCTGACAATCCGGACTATTCCTTCCAGTTCATGCGCGTGCTCGGCGCGGCGCAGGAAGGCGCCAGCACCGTCAGCGAATGTTTTCAAGTGGGAACGCGGATCATACCGGGCGACGATGAAAGCTGGTATGGTGAGTGGACGGCCATGGGCCACCGTAACAAGAAGCGGGCCGAGGAAGCGCTCGCGCAAAATTATGTGCAGACGGCGCGCGACAACTGGCTGCGGGCGGCAAACTATTTCCGCTCGGCCGAATTCTTCCTGCACCATGACGATCCTCGCCGGCTCGAACTGCTCGACCTGATCGAGGGCTGTTCGTTCGAATATTTGCGCCGCATGGAGCCTGCCGGCGAAGTCATCAAAGTACCCTATGAAGATGGGGCGCATCTCGACGCCTATTTCCTTCGCGCGCCCTATGCGCTGGACCGGCATCCCGTGGTTATCTGCTTCGGCGGTCTTGACGAGTTCAAGGACGAATTGCTGCACGAGATCACGCGCCATGCCTTCGCCCGCGGTCTTTCGCTTCTGCTTGTCGATCTGCCCGGTCAGGGCGCGACGCTGCGACGTCAGAAGCTGACGGTGCGGGTCGATACCGAAGTGCCCGTCGGCGCCTGCGTCGACTATCTTCAGTCGCGCCCGGACGTCGATCCCGATCGTATCGCGCTTTATGGCGCGAGCCTTGGCGGCTTCTATGCGCCCCGCGCCGCGAGCTTCGAGCATCGGCTTAAGGCTGTCGTTTCCGACGGCGCGATTTGGAATTTGCAGCGGAGCGTGCAGTCTTCAAATTACGACCCGACGCGCATCGCCGTGCGCCATGCCCACTGGGTCTTCGGCGTCCCCGGATACGGGACGGAGGAAGGCCTGGCTGCCTTGATGAAGAAATTTGGTGAGTTGTCGCTGGAAGGTATTCAGCAGCAGATCCGGTGTCCCTACCTGATTGCCGAAGGCGAATGCGATTTCGCGGGTTTTGAATTCGCTGTCGAATCCTATGAATATTCCAAGGCACACGGCCAGGATGTGACATTCAAGGTCTTCACTGCGGAGGAGACCGGAGCTGCCCATTGCCAGATCGATAACCCGACGCTGGGCATGGAATATATTTGCGACTGGCTCGCGGACAAGCTGGGCGTGGACCAGACGGCGCTGCCAGCCCTGCTGCTGAAGCCGTTTCGCTAAGCCTGGCGGCGGCGTCGGCCTGATAGAATGAAGATAGAAGGAGGAGCGGAGATGGCGCGCGAGGCCCAGTTTCGTCCGATGCAGCACTGGCCCCTTACGGTGGACAAATTCATCGACCATGCCGCGCGCTGGCATGGGCAGACTGAGATTGTGTCCCGCGGTAACGACGGCATGGTCTCACGGACTTGCTGGGCTGACTTGCGGCTGAAGGCAAAGCGCATTTCGAACGCTTTGCTGGCAGAGGGTATCCAGCCGGGAGACCGGGTCGGGACCTTGTCGATGAACAGTGCGGATCATCTGGCCGCCTGGTTCGGGATCATGGGCATTGGTGCAGTATGCCACACGCTTAACCCGCGTCTCGCCGCAGAGCAGCTCGAATATATCGTCCGGCATGCCGGCGATCAGATCATTTTCGCCGATGCTGAGTTCGCGCCGCTCATTTCCGCCGCCGCCGCCCCGAACCCCGCCGTCCGCAGGATCATCTGGCTCGACGGCGATGGCCCGGAAGGGCTGGGTGCGTTCATCTCGCCCCATGGGGAGGATTGCGCCTGGGGGGAGTTTCACGAGGATAGCCCGGCCGGTCTCTGTTACACATCCGGCACGACGGGCAATCCAAAGGGTGTGATGTATACCCATCGCTCCAACTATCTGCATACGCTGATGGCGATGCAGCCGGACGCGCTTGACCTTAGCGCACGCGATGTCTGGTTGCCGGTCGTGCCCATGTTCCATGCCAATGCCTGGGGGCTGACCTTCGCCGCAGCGGCGGTGGGTGCAAAGCTTGTTCTGCCGGGGCGGCATGTCGACGGGGAATCGCTCTACAATCTTATGGAGGCGGAGGGCGTGACCGTGACCGCCGGCGTGCCGACAGTTTGGCAGAGCCTGCTCAACCATATGGACGCACGCGGCGTAAATCTGGATAAGCTGACACGCGCGCTCGTCGGCGGTGCGGCCTGTTCGCAGGCGCTGTACCTGGCCTTCGAGAAGCGCAACATTCTTGTCCAGCATAATTGGGGGATGACCGAAACCTCGCCGCTGGGCACGGCCTGCACCCTGACCACCAACGTCGCTGCCCTGCCGGCCGAAGCACAGTTGCGGCAGAGACTGAAGCAGGGACGGGTTGCGATCGGCGTCGACATGCGGATCGTGAACGAGCGGGGGGAGGCGATGCCGCATGACGGTCGGTCCCCCGGCTTTCTGCAGGTCCGCGGCCATTCCATTGTCGACACATATTTCGGGGCGGGCCGCTCCGCTCTCGACGCCGACGGCTTTTTCGACACGGGCGATGTCGCGACCATCGATGCGATGGGATATATGCAGATCACCGACCGTGCGAAGGACGTCATCAAGTCCGGCGGGGAATGGATCAGCTCTGTCGACATGGAAAATGCGGTGTTGATGCACCCTGCTGCGGAAGCGGCTGCCGTCATCGCCATTCCGCATCCCAAATGGGACGAGCGCCCGCTTCTGATGGTGAAGGCCAAGCCTGGTTGTTTGATCAGCGAAGAGGATGTGCGCCAGCATCTGGCGCGGCAGTTCGCCAAATGGGAACTGCCCGACATCATCCTTTTCGTGTCGACCGTGCCGCTGGGAGCGACGGGCAAGATCGACAAGAAGCTGTTGCGCGATCGCTATGCCACGGGCGGAGTTCATGCCCTAATGGAGCTGTAGACATGGGACGCTTGGGAGCGTTGCTCAATCTTTCGGGTCGGGTCGCCGTGGTGACCGGCGGGTCGCGCGGCCTTGGCATGCAGATAGCCGAGGCGCTGGGAGAATTTGGCGCGCAGGTAGTCCTGATCTCCCGCAAGGTGGCCGATCTCGATGAGGCGAAGGACCGGATGTCGGCCAATGGCGCGAAGGTACACGCTGTGGCGGCCAACCTTGCCGATCATGGTGCCATCGCTGCGCTCGCCGACGATATCGGTGCGCGCTTCGGCCGCGTCGACATCCTCGTCAACAATGCCGGCACGACCTGGGGCGCGCCGGCGGAGGATCATCCGCTCGACGTCTGGACCAAGGTCATCGATCTCAACGTCACCAGCCTATTCCTGCTGTCACAGGCGATGGCGCGCAATTTCTTCCTCCCCCAGCGCAAGGGCGCGATCATCAATGTCGCGTCGGTGGAGGGATTGCAGGCCCATCACCCGGCGTTGCCGGGCACCGTAGCTTACAACACGGCCAAGGGGGCCGTGGTCAACCTTACGCGCGCGCTGGCGGCAGAGTGGGGGCCGAAGGGCATAAGAGTGAACGCTATTGCTCCGGGATATTTCCCCTCACGGATGACGGCCGGGACGCTTGCGCAGTGGGAGGAGCGGCTCATCGACAACACGCCGCTCGGCAAGCTCGGCGGGCCTGACGACCTCAAGGGCGTGGCGCTTCTGCTCGCCTCGGATGCCGGGGGTCACATCAGCGGACAAACCATCGTCGTCGATGGCGGCGCGGCGATCATTTGAAGGAAAAAATTTGTGAAGCTCTACTGGTCTGCCCCCATGGCGTCGCTGGCGATCCTGATTCTTGCCTATGAAACGGATATTCCCGTCGAGCTGGTGGAGATGGACGTAGACAGTCGGCGCATGGCCGATGGACGCCATCTCTCTGAAATCAATCCCAAAAACTGCATGCCGGTGCTGGAAAGGGACGACGGATCGATCATCACGGAAACGCCGGTAATGCTCGACTGGCTTGCCGCCCAGGATCCGCAGCGGCGCTTCGCCGCGCCCGCAGGCAGTGAAGAGCATCTGCGCATCAGTGAGTGGATGGTCTATTTCGCGACGGAGCAGCACAAGCTTGCCGCCCTGCTGTTCTGGGACATCGACGATAGCGCGAAGCAGGCTGTCAGAAACCGTATGGCCGCACGCTTCGCGCTTCCCGAGATATCGCTTGAGGACAGCGGCTTCCTGGTCGGCGACAGGTTCACGATTGCCGACATCTACCTGTTCATCATGGCAAGAGGTTGCCAGCATCTGATCCCTGGATTCGATCTTGGCGCCAGCTTTCCACGCGTACATGCCTTTGTTGAACGGGTCGTCACGCGGCCAGCCGTTATCCGCGCTTTGCAGGACCATGCACCCCGCGGCGCGGCGCACTGACCCCGCCAAGAAAATTTGCCGCGCGCAGCGGCAGCAGTCATGAGGAAGAAAATGTCGATCGATTTAGCAGGGCGTGTAGCCATTGTGACCGGTGCCGGCGGCGGACTGGGGCGCGCGCATGCGCTGCTTCTGGCGCGCCGTGGCGCGAAGGTGGTTGTGAATGACCTGGGCGGCGCCTCCGATGGGAGCGGAGGGTCGATCTCCGCCGCGCAGAAGGTCGTCGCCGACATCGAGGCAATGGGTGGAGAGGCGATGGCGAGCGGCGCGTCCGTCACAGATCATCTCGAAGTAGAGGCGATGGTCGCCGACGCGGTGGGGCGCTGGGGGCGGGTCGATATCCTCGTCAACAACGCAGGCATCCTGCGCGACAGGACTTTCTCCAAGATGGAGTTAGCCGACTTCCGCGCGGTGGTGGATGTCCACCTGATGGGAGCGGTCAACTGCACAAAGGCAGTGTGGGAGCTGATGCGCGCGCAGAAATATGGCCGCATCGTAATGACCACTTCATCGTCCGGCCTGTACGGCAATTTCGGCCAGTCCAATTATGGCGCGGCCAAGATGGCGCTGGTCGGGCTAATGCAGACGCTGGGTCTGGAGGGTGAGAAATATAATGTCCGGGTCAATTGCTTGGCGCCAACGGCGGCGACGCGGATGATGGAAGGGGTGCTGCCGCAGCCGATGCTGGATGCGCTGGCGCCTGAGCGGGTGAGTCCGGCCGTGCTCGCGCTGGTTTCCGAAGACGCGCCGAACCGCAAGATCATTTGTGCTGGTGGCGGCAGTTTCGAGCAGGCGAATGTGACGCTTACGGTGGGCCTGTTTATCGAAGATCGACCGGACGCAGCCGAACAATTGCTGGCAGGCCATGATATCGTGGCGGACAGGAGCGGGGAGGTAATCCCCGTCAATGCGACCGTTCAGGGGCAGGTGGAGCTGGCAAAGGGCGGGTTTGACCTGGCCGCAATGCTGTGATGCAAGTGAGGGACTGTCCACTCTGAAATCTATGACGCTGGACCCGCCCGGGCCGTCAACATTGAACGACGTTGAGGCCTCCGAGCGAGGTTTCCTATGTCGAGGCTCCCGCAGCGCATCGTCTCTATGCCTGATCCAGGCTGACCCGGTGCGTTCCGCGACCCAGTCAGATGCAGGTCCTTCATGTCCTTGCACGCACTTTGGACCGGCCCCGGCAGGCATAGGCGGCCGCGCCTCCGGCAACGGCGGTGATGAGACGCCGCCGGCTGATCGCGATGCTGGCTTTCTCGTCCAGTTGGTCGAATGCGCGCTCTTATCCTAAGAGAGGCCCAACAGGTGGATCGCGGCATAGGCCATCATGCCCAGCAGGAACAGCGACGCCGCCACGACGGTCACGACGCGCGGTCCTCGCCTTCACATCGTCGCTGGATTGCCAGCCCGGCTAAATGGGAAGCTGGCTCGTATATTTGATCTGCTCCATTGCGAAGGAGGAGCTGATGTCGAAAATCGATGTTCGCTTGATCAGAGATTTGTAGATGCGGTCATAATCGTCAATGTCGCGGCATATCACCTTGAGCATATAGTCGACATTGCCGCTCATCCGGTAGAATTCGACGACCTCCGGAATATCTGCAACGGACCGTGCAAATTCGCGCAGCCACTCCTCTTGATGCTGGTTCGTCTTGATCGTCACGAAGACAGTGACGCCCAGGTCCAGGATTTTACGGTCGAGGATGGCAACGCGTTCCTTGATATAGCCGTCGGCCTCCAGGCGCTTGATTCGCTTCCAGCAGGGACTCGTCGACAGGCCGACTTCTTCTGCCACCTCGGACAAGGGGAGAGACGCGTCGCGTTGCAGGGATCGTAAAATCTTACGGTCGAGTGCGTCGAGCAATATTATCCTCCGAAGTGGATGATACCGAGAACATATTAATGGCAGATTCCGCAAAATGCCAAAAATTTGGAAGCAATTTTTGCCGCTGGTATCATAAACCGGGTCCAACGGAGGACCTATGATCAAACGGCATTTTACCGGACACCCCGCGACGGTCGGAGAAAGCTATGGACAGCATCTGTGGCACTCCATGTCCTTTGCCGCGGCGATGCTGGCAGGGGCCATTGTCTGCTTTGTCCACGCGCTGATCCCGTCAATGTTCGAACGGACCGGCAGCGGCATTATTCAACGCCTGCATGAACGGATGGTGAGCAACAGGAATCGTCAGCACGAGGTCTGAGCGCCCGCGTGCATGATTGCGCATATCTCCTTCAGCGGCCCAGTTGCGCCGGCAATCCCTTTTAAGTCAGGGCGCGCCTCTTGATGAATGGAGATCGGCCGCCTTTTCCCGAGGACGGGCGGGATACCAAGATCAATAATTTCCTTCCATTTCGCTCTTGACTCGCGGACGTTATCGCCTTTATTACGGATCGGTAATTCCAGCATAGCCCTCCATCGAGTTCCGATGGGCATGGCGGATAAAGCCTATGCGATTGGCGTATGCTGGAGCGTCACTTCGCTTAAATCTTGCAGGACATTTGATCATGAACATCGATCTTTCCGGCCGCGTCGCCATTGTAGCGGGCACCGGGGGCGACCTTGGGCGCGCCGCCCAGGTGCATGTCATTCTGACCCAAGGTACGCCCGAAAAGATTCTCGCCCGCATGGGGGAGGTTGGCGACCGTGCCGGACAGATCGCGCCCGGCAGTAGAACAGCGCAGGGCCAAGTCGAACTTGCCGACGCTGGCTATGTGGCGGTCGCGTCTGTGGGGGCATGAGCGTGAGCATGGGGATGGAGCCAATAGCGCTCAGCGCATATCGCGCGCTTGTCGGACAGGAAATCGGCGTGTCGCGCTGGTTCGAAATCGACCAGGCACGCGTAGATCGCTTCGCGGACGTGACCGAAGACTGGCAATATATTCATGTGGATCCCGTTGCCGCAGCCAATAGCCCGTTGGGCGGCACAATCGCTCATGGCTATCTGACCCTCTCGCTGCTGACGCCCATGGCGTTCGATGTGCTGCCTTCGGTCGCCGGTGCCGAGATGCTGGTCAATTATGGGATGAACAGCCTGCGCTTCCTCAGCCCGGTGCCGGTGGGCAGCCGCATATGCGGCCGCTTCCAGTTTCGGTCGCTGGAGCGGCGCGGCGACAGGCAATGGCGGTCGGAATTCGGGGTTTCGGTAGAAATTGAAGGGGCAAGCGCGCCGGCGTTGGTCGCGGAGTGGGTGACCCTTACCATGATGCCACCGCAATGATCCGCCCGCTGACCACCCGTTACCGCCGGGTGACGGGTGGTCATTATGTTCGCCGAGCAAGCTCTGTGTTTGATCCCATGGTTTGAGGTGGGATCGTGTCGTTGGCCTCGAAGGAAGCTATATAGGGCTTGTACCTCACGGAAGCGCCGCAAACACGTCGGTGGTCGCCGACCTTGCCGTGCACGACCGCGCTCAGCATATCCCTATTCGATCGCGTGCGCCGTTCATTGACCCCGGCCTTGATGTAGTTGCCTATGTCCCGCTTGACCCTAGCGCATATCTCGGAGCCAAGTAGCGGAAAGGGCATGATGATCGTGCGGCATGACACGTATTCGGGCTTGTCCGACTGATTTTGCGCGATGCTTTCCGACAGCGTGATGCCGCCGACGCTCAGAAACTGGCCCGCGCAGAGGCCGAAGCATTATGGGAACTGGCGCTCGCGGGAGGTTGTGACGACAGCGAATGCGAAAGACAGTCGCGCAAATTTCAGAACAGCATATTTCAGTGCAGAACCAGCAATCCGCTGCTCCTGCCTTTTGTCTATCGTTGGCTCCCATCCGGAATGGAGATCGACATTCGCCTAGGGTCAGGACTCGTTGATCAGAGCCAGAAGATGACGGTGGCAGCGAGGGCAATGGCCGAGAAGAAGGCGTTGGGGCACCGGTCGTAGCGCGTCGCGACCCGCCGCCAGTCCTTGATGCGGTCGAACATGATCTCGATCCGGTTGCGGCGCCTGTAGCGACTTTTGTCGTATTTGACGGCCTTGTTCCGGGATTTACGACCCGGGATGCAGGGGGTGATGCCCTTTTCCTGCAAAGCATCGCGGAATCAGTCGGCATCGCCGCGATCGGCAAGCCGCCATTGGCTTTGGGAAGTTCGTCCAGCAAGGCCGCCGCACCGATGTAGTCGCTGACCTGACCTGCGGTCATAAAGAAGCTGATCGGCCGACCATTGGTATCCGTCACGGCATGGAGCTTGGTGTTCATGCCGCCTTTCGTGCATCCGATCGGGTGTTCCGCGCCCCCTTTTTTTCGCAAAGCTCGATGCCGTGCGGTGTACCTTGAGATAGGTTGCGTCGATCATCACCGTCGTGCGTTCGGATGCCTGAGGCGCTGCCAGACCTTCCATCATCCGGATGAAAACGCCCTTGTCACACCACCGCTTCCAACGGGTGTAGAGCGTGTTGTGTGGTCCATAATCCTTCGGTGCGTCGCGCCACCGCAGCCCGGTTGCGATTGACGAAAATAATCCCGCTCAACACGCGGCGATTGTCAACCCGGTGTTTGCCGTGGCTCTTCGGAAATATGGATCAAGCCGCGTCATCTGCTCGTCCGTCAGCCAATATAGGTCGCCGCTCATATCCAGTCTCCTCACGGAGCCTGAAGCAGATCGGAGCGCTCAGATCAGTGGGTCCTGACCATAAGCGTCACAATCGGCAGCGATCGTGTAGTGGCCGGCGTCATCGCCCAGGCAGGCTTTGGCAGCTTCGTGCTGGCGGTGACCGACGCAAAACCGTTACAAGTCCACCGAGAGCATTGGCAGCAGGAAGATCCGACGATGAATGAGTCATCACAGCAAACAGCCACAGCCAGCATGTATGCGCGATATATCGCGTGCCTGAATCGCCGTGCCTGGAGCGAGCTCGGCGAATTCGTGGCCGCCGATGTGGTCCACAACGGGCGCATGCTTGGGGTGGATGGCTACCGGGCCATGCTTGAGGGGAATTTTCGAGACATTCCGGACCTGTATTTCAACGCCGATCTCGTCGTAGCGGATGAAAGTCACGTCGCCTCACGCCTTCGGTTCGACTGCACGCCCATCGGACAATTCATGGGTGTTCCAGTCAATGGGCGGCGCGTGGTCTTCTACGAACATGCTTTCTACACGTTGCGGGCAGGCAAGATCGCAGAAGTTTTATCGGTCATCGACAAGGCCGCAGTCGAAGCGCTGATGCGGCCGTAACAAGCCTGCTCCACCGCGATCGACATCTCCAACCACCTACCCCTTCAACCGTAGCGGCAGCCCGGCTGCCACAAGGACGACTTCCTCCACGACCGCAGCGATATCCTGATGGAGCCGCCCGGCCTCATCGCGGAACCGGCGGGCCAGCGCGTTGTCCGGCACGATCCCCAGTCCCACTTCGTTCGCGATCAGAACCAGCGGGACCGATATATTGCCGATCGCGCGGATAAGCGCGCTTTTCGCTATGGTCAGATCATGATTGCCCAGCATGAT
The DNA here is from genome assembly GCF_003967075.1 of Sphingobium amiense. Classification (NCBI taxonomy): domain Bacteria; kingdom Pseudomonadati; phylum Pseudomonadota; class Alphaproteobacteria; order Sphingomonadales; family Sphingobiaceae; genus Sphingobium; species Sphingobium amiense. Next base: position 3,089,979 of record NZ_AP018664.1, on the reverse strand, counting down.
ATTGGAAAGCCACAATGTCAGGCAGTCGACCAGCACTGCATCGGCATGCCGCGCTGCGTCGACGATGGCATCGCCAAGGGCAATGGGGGCTTCCATGGCCTGCCAGCACGGCCCGCGTTCCGACCGATGGCGGGCGATGCGTTCTGCCATCTCGTCATCGCCAGCTTCGGCGGTGGCAATGTAGACGAGCCGCCTCCCCACCGCCTCGCATTGCGCCTGCGCATAGCGGCTCTTGCCCGACCGCGCGCCGCCCAGCACCAGCAGGCGCTTCACGGCCCGTGCTCCCGAGCCAAAGCAATCAGCCCGTCCATGTCAAGATGCTGCTCCAGCGCGGCGGCAAGTTGATCCAGCGCCCTGTCCACCAGTGCGGCATGGTCATGGCCGCTGCTTCGCACGCCGATCCGCGCCAGCAGCGCCCCGCGCAGGGCCGCGCCGCCCAGCAGCCCGTGGCAATAGGTGCCAAGCACACGCCCGTCCGCGCTCGTCGCGCCGTCGCTTTCACCCCCCAGGGTCCGGGCGAAGGGCCGCGCGCAGTCAGGCCCAGCGGTTTCGCCCATATGCATCTCATATCCTTCGAAGCCCGCGCCCAATGCCGTGCCGGTCACCCTGCGCAGGGCTTTTCGGGGCGTCAGTTCGGTCGTCACGTCGAGCAGCCCGAGGCCTGCCATGCGCCCGGCAGCCCCTTCGATGCCGTGCGGATCGCACACCTCGCGTCCCAGCATCTGATATCCGCCGCAGATGCCGAGCACGGCGCCGCCATGACGGTGATGGTGGAGGATGTCGATGTCCCAGCCCTGCTCCCGAACGAAGGCCAGATCCGCCATGGTGGCTTTCGACCCCGGCAGCACGATCAGGTCGGCCTGCGGCGGGATCGGCTGACTCGGCGGCACCATCGTCACCGCCACATCGGGTTCGTGCCGCAGCGGATCGAGATCGTCGAAATTGGCGATGCGGGGCAGCATCGGGCACGCCACCAGCCGACGCGACGATCGTGCGGTGTGCGGGCGATCCAGCACCACTGCATCCTCGCTCGGCAGGCTGGCGATGCAGGGGAGCCAGGGCACCAGCCCCATGCCGCGCCAGCCCGTCAGTCGCCCGATCGCTTCATAGCCATCGGCGAAAAGCGCCGGGTCTCCCCGGAACTTGTTGACGATGAAGCCCCGGATCATCGCGGCGTCTTCCAGATCGAGGACCGCGCGTGTGCCCACCAGCGATGCGATCACGCCGCCCCTGTCGATGTCGCCCGCCAGCACCACCGGCAGCTTTGCCGCCCGGGCAAAACCCATATTGGCGATGTCGCCATCCCGAAGGTTGATCTCCGCGGGCGAACCCGCGCCTTCGACCACGACCATATCGCAGCGCGCCTGCAGACGCCGCCAGCTTTCGAGGACTTCGGGCATCAGGCTGCGCCGCCCCTCGCGGAAATTCTCCGCGCCCAGCCGCCCGCGCACCCTGCCATGCACCACAAGTTGCGATGTGCGGTCGGCTTCGGGCTTCAGCAGCACCGGGTTCATGTCGGTGTGAAGCTCCGCCCGGGCCGCGAGCGCCTGCAAGGCCTGAGCGCGCCCGATCTCTCCGCCATCGGCGGTCACGGCCGCGTTGTTCGACATATTCTGCGGCTTGAACGGCAGAACCGTCAGACCCCGGTTGGCAAGCGCCCGGCACAGCCCCGCCACCAGCACCGACTTGCCTACATCGGACCCGGTGCCCTGTATCATCAGGCCAGCCATGCCACTCCTCCCGCCAGCGCCCAGCATAAAGCGCAGGCTCGATGATAGATGCGTCGCGCCTGCGCCATGGCTGGCGCATCCGCTTCGCCGCCTTCGCCGATCCACGGCTTGTCCGCAACCGCGCCATCATAACGGACCGGCCCCGCCAGCCTTATGCCCAGCGCCCCGGCCATCGCCGCTTCGGGCCAGCCTGCATTGGGGGAGGCGTGGGCACGGCGATACCGCCATCCGATCCGCCACCCACCCGGAGCGGCAAGGCAGATCAGCAGGGCGGACAGGCGCGCGGGCACGAAGTTCATCGCGTCGTCCAGCCGTGCGGCCGCCCAGCCGAAGTCCCGCCATGGCGCTTCCTTGTGGCCGATCAGGCTGTCGGCGGTGTTGACCGCCTTCATCACCCAGATGCCGGGCAGGCCCGCCACGATCAGCCAGAAAAGGGGTGCGACGACGCCGTCGCAGAAGCTTTCCGCGAGACTCTCGATCGCAGCGCGCGCTATCCCTGCTTCTTCCAGCGTAGCGGTGTCCCGTCCGACGATCATGCCGACCGCCTGTCGTGCCTGCGCCAGATCCTTCCCCTGCAATGCAGCCACGACTGCCCCGAAATGCGTGTCGAGGCTGCGCTGCGCGAGAGCGGGCCATGCCATCGCCGCCAGCACAACCCACCCCGCCTTGGCCGCGACCAGCGTGAGTGCAACGCCCGCACCCCCTGCAAGAACCACGAGCGTCAGCACGGTGGCGATTCCACTCAGCCTGCGCGCGCGGGCGCTCCGTTCGCTCCCGTTCCAGCGGCGCGCGCATGCGCCGACGATCCGTGCAAAAGCACCAACGGGATGGCCGACACGTGCGTATAACGCCTGCGGCCAGCCCAGCACTGCGTCGATTGCAAGTGCAGCGAGGGCAACCGGCTCAGCCAAGCGCCGCCTCCAGCCGTTCCAGTGCATTCGCATCGGCGGGCAGCGCGATCCGCAGCAGATCGGGATAGTCTGCAAAAGGCCGGGTCAGGATATGACGCTGCGCCAGCCGTCGGAACAATGAGCCTGCGTCCGGAGATTCGATCAGGCGGAACAGCGGGCATGACCCTCGCCCGATGAGGCCAAACCGGCTCAGCACCGCATCGAGCGTAGCCGCCCGGCGCGTAAGCGCATGCCTCGTCGCGCCGATCCACGCGGCATCGGCATAGGCGGCAGCGCCCAGCGTCAACGCCGCAGCGTGAAGCGGCCAGTCGCCCAAGGTCGCGCGCATCTCGGCCAGAACTGCACGCGGCGCGATGACGAAGCCGAGGCGCAGACCTGCAAGCCCGAAGAACTTCCCGAACGATCGCAGCACGATCAGCCGCCGCCGGTCGGAGACTTGCCCGGCGATGCTCCATCCCGGATCGCAATCGGCGAAAGCTTCATCCGCGATCATCCAGCCGCCGTGCCGCTCCTGATGATCGAGCAGGGCAAGGAGATGATCGCGGGGGATGACCGCGCCATCGGGATTGTTGGGGTTGCCCAAGACCAGAATGGTGGGGCGGGTGGGCAGATCGGCGAGACCATCTACCGCATCCGCCCGAGCGAAGGCGGCGCCATAGCTGCCATAGGCAAGCCGCAGGTGGACGGCGGGCCGCCTGAGAAGCCGGGCGAGCAACCGCAGCCCGGCTTCGCTACCGGGGACGCCGCCGCAATATGCGGGATCGCACCCGAAGTGGCGGGCCGCCACCCTTTCCAGTCGTTCCAGCGCATCGGGTTCCGGCAAGGCCCGCCAGTCCACGTCGAGGGTCTGTGGCGGCTGCCAGCCGTTCGGATTGATCCCGGTGGAAAGATCGAGCCATGCCCCGCGCGGGCCGCCGAAGCGGGCGCGGGCGGCTTCGATCCTTCCTCCATGATGCATGAAGCCGGCTGTCATCGCGCCATTACCAGCGCTAGCAGTGCGCAGCTTTCGACCAGTTCGATCCCCGCGCCATGCCCGTCTCCCGATATGCCGCCGATCCGGGCGCGGAGCCACAGGGGCCAAAGGGCGAGGGCGGGCAGTGCCGCCAGCAGCATCGGCCCGACCGCAAGGGCGCAGCACGCCCACGCCAGCAACCATGTGACCAGTACCGGCAGGCTCGCGCCGCCCCGGAACAGCGTGCCGAACCCTTCGTGCAACGGCCGCAGCCAGCGCGCCCACGCGAGCGGCCCGATGCGCGCGAGCACCGGCGCCAGAGCGAGCGCGCCGAAGGCTCCTCCCCGCAAAATCAGCCAGATGAGAACCCCCTTCGCGAGCAGTTGCAGCGCGATGGCGGTCACGCCGAAGCTCCCCAGATGCGGGTCTGCCAGCACTTCGCGCATGCGTTTCGGATCGCCATGGGCCGCGCCCGCCGCATCCGCAATGTCGCCCAGTCCGTCGAGATGCAGCGCGCCGGTCAGGCCGACCCATGCCACTAACGCCAACAGAGCGCCCAGCGCCGGATCGCGCAGCGCGCCCAGCCATCCGGCCGCCGCCACGCCCGCGCCAACGACCATACCCGCCAGCGGAAACCAGCGGATCGCCGCGGCGAAATCCTCCTTCGCGGCAGCGATCGATGGAAGCGGCAGCCGCGTCATGAATTGCACGGCGAGGATCGCGCTCTTCATCCCGCCCCGCTTGCCCGCAGGCCGACGATCTGCCCGGAAAGCGGCGTCCCCGGCCAGATCCGCAGGCTCAGCAAGGCGCCATAAGGCAGGTCGACCGCCCAGACCTGCCGGAAATCGAGGCCGGTCAGCACCGATATCGCCGCCCGCATCGCGCCTGCGTGCGTGACCACCAGTGCGTCGGGTGGCAGGTCCGCCAAGGCCGCGCCGACTCTTGACGTGATGGCGGACCAGTTCTCCCCGCCCGGTGGCGGATGGGCCTCAGGATCGTTCCAGAAGCGCGCCAGCGATTCCGCGTCGACGCTGTCGGGGTCTGCGCCGTCCCAGCCGCCGAAATCCAGCTCCCGCCAGCGGCGATCGGCCTTCGCCGTCATGCCCCGCGCGCGCGCCAGGGTTTCCGCTCCGGCCCGTGCGCGCAGCAGGTCGGAACATGTGACCGTCATGATCGCAAAGCTGTCGGGCACGGCGTGGGTGACACCCCCGGCCGGATCGGCGGGAGGTTCATCGCCATGACCGTGCAGCAGGCCCGGCCGCAACGGCGGGCCATGGCGCACCAGATGGACCAGCCTTTCGCTCATATCGCCTGCGCCACCGCCGCCTGGGCGAAGGTTGCCATGCCGTTGTGCGCGGCCAGTGCCGCACGCACGAGATGCACCGCCACCGCCGCGCCCGATCCTTCGCCCAGCCGCATGTCCAGTTGGAGGAGCGGTCGCAGCCCGAAATGCCGCAGCAGCCGCGCGTGCGCCTGTTCGGCGGAACAATGGCCCGCGAGGCAATGATCCACAAAGCCATGCTGCGCGGCCACCAGCGGAGCGATGCTCGCGCAGCAGATGAACCCATCGAGCATGACCGGAACACGTTGCAATCGCGCCGCGAGGATCGCGCCGGTCATCGCCGCGATCTCCCGCCCGCCAAGGCGGCGCAGCGTTTCGAAAGGCGAGGTGCAATGGGAGCCGTGCAGCGCGATGGCGGCCTCCACCGCTTGCGTCTTGCGCGTCACGCCCGCCTCGTCCACGCCGCTGCCGCGCCCGCACCAGTCCTGTGCCGTGCCGCCAAAGGCCTGAAGACACAGCGCGGCGGCGGGCGTGGTGTTGGCGATGCCCATTTCCCCGACCACCAGCAAATGGGTGTCAGGCGCGACGGCGGCAGCACCGGCATTCAACGCATCGAGGCATTCGCCGGGCGACATGGCCGGTTCGAGCGCAATATCGCCGGTTGGCCGGTCGAGGTCGAGCGCCACGACCGACAGTTCCGCCCCGCATGCCTTCGCCAGTTGGTTGATGGCCGCACCGCCGTTGCGGAAGTTGGCGACCATCTGCGCCGTCACCTCGACCGGGAATGCGCTCACCCCTCGACTGGCCACGCCATGATTGCCGGCGAAGACCACCGCCTGCACCCGGTCCAGCGCAGGAAGCGTGCTGCCTTGCCACCCGCATAGGAAGGTCGCGATGTCCTCCAGCCGGCCGAGCGATCCGGCAGGCTTGGTGAGGCTCGCCTGCCGCTCGCGCGCCAGCCGAACCCACCCGTCATCCGCGCCGGGCAATGCATCCAGCGCGCGGGCGAATGGGGTTTCGTCATCGAAGCGGATCATGTGCAGACATATCCTTCGGGTGGGGTGCGGGCGATGAAATGGCCCTTCACCCCCTGTGGCCAGCGGGCATAAGGCACGGTGCCATCGGCGCTGTCGGCATGAAGCGCGGCATAGCGCAGGATCGCACGCGCATCCTCCTCGCCCGGCGCGAACCGGCCGAGCACATAACCGATCTTGCCGGGCGCGCGCACATGCACGGCGCAATGGCTCTGGCAGGCGAACAGGCAGGCCATTTCCTGCACCTGCACCCCGGCAAGGTCCGGGTCGTCCTGCTGCACCGTGTGCAGCGCCTGCATCAGCAGCGCGCCGCCCCGGCGACCGTTTTCGTCCTCACGCCGGTCGGGCGACAGGCGGCAGGTGAAACATACCACCACCGCCGGACCGGATTCCACCGCGCGCAGCATCAGAAACGGCTCCGGAGGCCGAGATAGACGGTCCGCCCAAGCGCGCCGTATCCACCCGCCGTTTCGTAATGCCTGTCGGCCAGATTCTCGACACGGCCGTGAAGCGTCAGGCCGTCCGTGACGCGCCACTGGGCGCGCAGGTCGATCAGCCAATAGTCCGGCAGCACGGTCGCGCTTCCTGCCCGGTCGAAGGTTCTGCCTGCATAACGCGCGGCCAGGCTCGCCCGCAGACCCTGAGGCAGATCGACGCCGCCTTCGACATTGGCGAGATGCCGGGGCACGCGGGCAAGCTGTCGCCCGAGATCGGCGCTGCCGGGCGAGCGATCTTCCGCCGCAATCCAACTATAATTGCCGGATGCGAACAGGATGCCCGCCTGTGCGCGTCCCGCCAGTTCCAGCCCTCTGGCGCGCGCCCTGCGCACATTGGCATAATAGCCAAAGCGGGTGGTGGCGGTGCCGGGAATGAAGCAGGCGGCGGGCAGGCTGCCGGTCGTCGGACAGGTGGCGAAATCAATGAGGTTGCGGGTATCCCGGTTGAACCAGGTCGCCGACAGGTGAACCTTGTCTCCCAATGTCTGCTCTGCCCCGACCGACCAGCCTTTCGCCTTTTCCGGCTGGAGCGCCGCCGATCCGTAGAGGCTGAAGAGCTGGTAGAGCGAAGGCGCCTTGAACCCCTCGTCATAGCTGGCGCGCAGCAATGTGCGGCCCTCATTGGGGGTGAAGACCGCGCCCGCAGTGAAGACCGTGTTGCCGCCAAACCGCGACTGGTCGTCATGCCGCGCGCCGCCGTTGAGGGTAAGGCCGTCGAGCGGCGTCACGCGCAGTTCGGCATAGACGCTGTTGGTGTCGGCGCTCTGCGGCACCAGCGCATAGGCCGCCCTGTTGTTACCGGGCGAGGCGCTGGTCATGCGCTGCTCTTCCCGTTCTGCGCCGAACACTGCCTGCACCTGATCCGACGCCCTTAGCGTCCCCTGATATTCGAAGCGGCGCACGCGGCCATGCGCATCGAAGTTCAGCGGGCGGATCGAGCGGGCCGGATCGTAATTCTCGCGGTCGGTTTCGGTCTGGAGCACCGCGAACCGGTTGGCGAGGCGGCCATCGAAAAGCGCCAGATTGACGCCCGCATAACCGGTCCACTCCCTTGTCAGCCCATAAGCGAGCGAATCGCCGGACGTGGCGTCGAACTCGTTGCGGGCATCGGCCCAATAGCCGCGAAGATCGACGGAGAGGTTGGGCGCGACTTTCAGCGTCGCAGTGCCGCTGGCCGAAGTGCGGCGATAGCCGTCCGCTTCGGTGCCATTGCTGCGCGCCGAAATGCCGTCCGTGCTGAAGGTCGAGCCGGAAACGCGCCAGTCGAGCAGCGCGCCCGCCCCGCCGATCCCGGCCTGCGCATTGACGGTGTCATGGGTGCCCGCTTCCACCGCCACGCTGCCTTCCAGCGGGCGTTCGGCGCGACGGGTCAGCACATTGACCACCCCGCCGATGGCATCGCTGCCCCACAGAATCGACTGCGGCCCGCGCAGGATTTCGACGCGGTCGATGTCGTCGATCAGCAGGTTGGAAAAGCCATAGCCGCCGCCGGTCGCCGAAGGATCGGAAATCCGTACGCCGTCGATCACCATGACCGTCTGCGAGGCATCGGCGCCCCGGATGCGCAGTGACGTCGCCGTGCCGAAGCCGCCGTTGCGGGTCAGGCTGATCCCCGGCGTTCGCAGCAGCAGGTCAGTGAGCGCGATGGGCTGCTGCGCACGGATGGCGGGTTCGTCAAGCACAGTGACGGTGGCGGAAGTCCGCGCCTGCTCCACGGGGCTGCGCAGCGCGGTAACGACGATGGACGGATCGGGCGCTGGCTCCATTCCGGCCTCTCCGGCCAGAGCGGGAGAAGCGAGAAGGGCGGAAACATAAACAGCAGAAAAATAGGCAGGACGCATGGTGCGGCTCCCTCCGGTACGAACGGCGTGGACCTGCCGTTCCGACCCGCGAGAGAAGCGCGCGCCCGACCGCGCCTTCAATGCGGCACGGACAGAGCATCGCTTCCCGCGCGGGGCATCCCGGCAGGCAGTGGCTGTCGTTGCGCGAGGGTGTGTGCCGACCTCGTGGAGGACGGCAACCTCGAACGTCCGGTGCACCCTGCCCGAACGAAGAACGACCGCGTCAGGCAGGTCTCCTGGCTCACGGGTCAAGGCCGGTCCGGCCGCCTTCTCAGGACGGTGAAGTCCCAATGGCGTAATGGCCGGTCGGCTCGCCGCTTACAGTTGCAGGGGCAGCCGGGGTTTTACACTCCGTTCCCTTTTGATCCCCTCTCGGGGAACCTGTCGCGGAGCCGCCCCTAGCGGCGTGTTTCGCGCGCCGCAAGCGGGAAGTGTTGCGCGCGCCTGCGGGCTGGCTTATGGACGCCGCTGCAACGGGTGCCCGAAAGGGCTTAATCGGGAAGTCCGGGCGGTGGCGACAAGCCACCCAATCCGGCACTGCTCCCGCAACTGTAACCGGTGAGCGCATCGCCATCATGCCATTGGGATCCGTCCCGAGAAGGCGGCGAGAGCGCGATGATCCGGAAGTCAGGAAACCGGCCTGTTGCGGTCGTTTCTCTGCGCGGGCGGGATGAACCGGGCGGACGAAGGCACACCTTCGCGGACGACACATTGTGCGTTGTTGCCGAAGGGAGCCTGTGATGACCAGCATCTGACATTGCCCGAGCGCGCCGTCCCCGGTGCGCAACCCGATCCCCTGCGCAGGCCGGCAGGCCCGGCGCTGCGCTGCTTCGTCCGTCTCATTCGTCAGGAGGCCTTCATGGTCCGTCCTTCCCGACACGATCTCGCCCTGTTCGGCGCGCTCGTCCTCGTCATGCTCGCTACCCGCACCCATTACGTCAGCAATCTCGTGCACCTGCCCGACACCAGCCTCGCCAGCTTCTTCGTGCTGGGCTTTTTCGTGCGCAGGCCATGGGCTTTTGCGGGTCTGTTCCTGCTTGCCGTCGTTATCGACTTCATCATGATCGGCTGGTTAGGCCGGTCGAGCTTCTGCGTCACCCCTGCCTACTGGATGCTCGCGCCCGCCTATGGCACGATGTGGCTTGCCGGACGTTTCGGCGCTGAAAGGCTCGGCCCCGTCGCCTCCGCGCTGCCGCTGTTGCTCCTGCTTCTTGTGGCCGCGGCGTTCCTGTCGCAGCTTTTTTCGAGCGGCGGCTTCTACTTTCTGGGCGACCGTTTCGCCGATCCCTCGCTGGCTGGCTTCCTGCCGCGCCTCGCCCGCCATTTCCCGCTTACCCTCTATTCGACCCTGTTGTGGAGCGCTGTTGCCGCAGGCGTTTACGGGCTGCTGTCCACCGCGCGATCCCTGTTCGCCGCGCGAGCATCCCGATGAGCGAAAGCGAGGAAGCCCATCGCGAACGCACCCGCAGACACAAGGCGGTGGTCGACGCCAAGATCGCCGCCGCCACGCGGGACAAGGGGTTGCTGCTGGTTCTCACCGGCAATGGCAAGGGCAAGTCGTCCAGCGCCTTCGGCATGGTCGCGCGCACTCTGGGATATGGCCGCAGGGCCGCGGTTTTCCAGTTCATCAAGGGGACGGAGAATGTGGGCGAACGCGCCTTCTTCTCCACCCATCCCGATGTGATCTGGGAAAAGTGCGGCGAAGGCTTCACCTGGGAAACGCAGGATCGCGCGCGCGACATCGCCGCCGCCCGGGCAGGCTGGGAAAAGGCCAGAGCCGCGCTATCCGATCCATCGATCAGCCTCGTCGTGCTCGACGAACTGACCTATCCGATCACCTATCGCTATCTCGCTGTCGGCGAGATCATGGCCGCCATCGAAGCGCGTCCGCCGATGCAGCATGTGGTGATTACCGGCCGCGCGGCGGATGACGCCCTGATCGCGGCCGCCGACACGGTCAGCGCCATCCGCGATGTCAAGCACGCCTTCCGCGACGGCGTGCGCGCGCAGGAAGGGATCGACCGATGACGATCGCCCGCTGCCCCGCGCTGATGGTCAGCGCACCGGCGTCGGAGCGGTAAACGGCAAGCGAGGGGCACAAGAGGCTGGACCTTGCGCCGATTGGTCCCTATCCTGTGCCGCATTCCCCGGGGGACCGTCCACAGACGGTTGAGAGGCGGCTGATGTAGCCGCGACCCGCTGAACCTGATCCGGTTGACACCGGCGGAGGGAGGGAGCGCCTGTATGACCCACAGTCCGCGCCCGCTTTCCACCCCTTTATGGAGGAAATGCGCCATGGACACGATTTCCCTCCTGACGCTGCGGCTTGCCGAGGCGATGGGCCTCTACATGATCCTGATCGGCATCGGCGGACTTGCCAGCCCTGCCCGCTGGAAGGCGGTGATGGACGATCTGAACGGCAGCCCCGCCCTTGTCCTGACGCTGGGCTTCGCGGTGTTCGCCGTGGGTGTCACGCTCGTCATGATCCACAGCATCTGGACCGACTCGCTGGCGATCATCGTCAGCCTGATCGGCTATGTCGCGCTGATCGAGGGCGCGCTGCTGATCGCGGTGCCGGGGCCGCTCATTCGTGTGGGCCATGGCTCGATTTCCTTCACCCGCGCCTGGGCGGTCTTTTCGCTTGTCCTTGGCATCCTCCTCTTTCTCGCGGGCCTGACGGGCCGCGCCACCGCCATCGTCTGAAAGGTATCATCATGGCAGATGTCCCCGCCCGCACCGAAATGCGCGTCACCACCGGACCCATACGCGGGTCGAAGAAGATTCATGTCGGGCCGCTCGGCGTCGCCATGCGCGAGATCGCGCTGGAGCCGGGCAGCGGGGAGCCGCCGGTCCGCGTCTACGACACGTCCGGCCCCTATACCGACCCCGATGCCCGCATCGACATCATGGCGGGCCTTCCGGCGCTGCGCCGCGAATGGATCATGGCGCGCGGCGATGTCGAGGATTATGACGCCCGCGCGATCCTGCCCGAAGACAATGGCATGAAGGGGCCGGACCGCTCGGGTGGCGTCCAACCCTTCCCCAACGTCGTCCGGCGTCCGCTACGGGCGAAAGCGGGCGGCAATGTCAGCCAGATGCACTATGCCCGCCGCGGCATCATCACGCCCGAGATGGAATATGTCGCCGTGCGCGAGAATCTGGGGCGTGAGCGGCTGGCCGAATATGTGCGGGACGGGCAGGACTGGGGCGCTTCGATCCCCGATTATGTGACGCCCGAATTCGTCCGGGACGAGGTGGCGCGGGGCCGGGCGATCATTCCGAGCAACATCAACCACCCGGAAAGCGAGCCGATGGCGATCGGGCGCAATTTCCTGGTCAAGATCAACGCCAATATCGGCAACAGCGCCGTCGCGTCCGATGTCGCGAGCGAGGTCGACAAGCTGGTCTGGTCGATCCGCTGGGGCGCCGACACGGTGATGGACCTTTCGACCGGGCGCAATATTCACGACACGCGCGAATGGATCTTGCGCAATTCGCCCGTGCCGATCGGCACGGTTCCCATCTATCAGGCGCTGGAGAAGGTCGGCGGCATCGCCGAGGAGCTGACGTGGGAGATTTTCCGCGACACGCTGATCGAGCAGGCCGAGCAGGGCGTCGACTATTTCACCATCCATGCGGGCGTCCGCCTGCCCTATATCCCGATGACGGCGAAGCGCGTTACCGGCATCGTCAGCCGTGGCGGGTCGATCATGGCGAAATGGTGTCTCGCCCACCACAAGGAGAGCTTCCTCTACGAGCGGTTCGACGAGATCACCGAGATCATGAAGGCATACGACATTGCCTATTCGCTGGGCGACGGGCTGCGCCCCGGCTCCATCGCCGACGCCAATGACGAGGCGCAGTTCGCCGAACTCTACACGCTGGGAGAACTCACGAAGCGCGCCTGGGAACAGGATGTGCAGGTGATGATCGAGGGGCCGGGCCATGTGCCGATGCACAAGATCAAGCAGAATATGGACAAGCAGCTTGAGGCTTGCGGCGAAGCGCCCTTCTATACGCTTGGGCCGCTGACCACCGACATCGCGCCGGGCTACGACCATATCACCAGCGGCATCGGCGCGGCGATGATCGGATGGTATGGCACGGCGATGCTCTGCTACGTCACGCCCAAGGAGCATTTGGGCCTGCCCGACCGCGACGATGTGAAGGTCGGCGTCGTGACTTACAAGCTCGCGGCGCATGCGGCCGATCTGGCCAAGGGGCACCCGGCGTCCAAGGTGCGCGACGATGCGCTGTCCCGCGCGCGGTTCGAGTTCCGCTGGCGCGACCAGTTCAACCTGTCGCTCGACCCCGATACGGCAGAGCAGTATCACGACCAGACCCTTCCGGCGGAGGGCGCCAAGACGGCGCATTTCTGTTCGATGTGCGGTCCCAAATTCTGTTCGATGAAGATCACGCAGGAAGTGCGTGACTTCGCCGCCCGGCAGAACCAGCCCGCCGACGCCTTCATCGCGGCGGACGAAGCGGAAGCCGGGATGCAGCAGATGAGCGAAGTCTTCCGCGAAAAAGGCAGTGAGCTTTATATGGGTTCGGCCGGGCGGGAGCACGACTGAGTTTGGACTGCCGCCATCATCAAAATGTCATGAGCTGTTGCGATGGCGGCACAAATCTATTGACCTGACCGTCATCGCAAACAAACATTGTCGGCGTTTCAGAACGATCCAACTGCGAGAGGAGAAGCCTCTGGATTTTCAGTCCAGAGGCGGCTTTATCGGCGCGCGTCCCTGTTGCGAGCGAGAGAGTTGAGATGAAGATAGCTGTTTTTGGGCTTGGCTATGTCGGGCTGTCGAACGCGGTGCTGCTGGCGCAGCATAATGAGGTTGTGGCGGTCGACATATCGGAGGAGCGGGTTGCGCAGCTCAATGCCCGCCAGTCGCCGATCAGCGATGTGGAGCTGGAGGATTTCCTCGCCAACCGGCCGCTCGATCTGCGCGCGACGACGGACGCGCAGGAAGCGCTCGCGGGAGCGGACTTCGCCATCGTCGCGACGCCGACCAACTATGACGCCGACACCAACAAGTTCGACACGCGTTCGGTCGACGCGGTGATCGCGACCGCCATCGCCGCCAGCGCGACCGTGACGGTGGTGGTCAAGTCGACCATTCCGGTGGGCTATATCGACGATGTGCGCGCGAGCCTTGGCACCGATCAGGTGATCTTCAGCCCCGAATTCCTGCGCGAAGGACGCGCGCTCTACGACAATCTCCACCCTTCGCGCATCATCGTGGGCGAGCGGTCGGAGCGGGCGCGGGTCTTTGCCGGGCTGCTGCTTCAGGGGGCGGAGAAGAAGGACGCGCAGATCCTCTTCACCGACGCGCGCGAGGCCGAGGCGATCAAGCTCTTCGCCAACACCTATCTCGCAATGCGGGTCGCCTTCTTCAACGAACTGGACAGCTACGCCATCGCAGGCGGCATGGACACGCGCCAGATCATCGACGGCGTCAGCCTCGATCCCCGGATCGGCGCGCATTATAACAATCCCAGCTTCGGCTATGGCGGCTACTGCCTGCCCAAGGACACCAAGCAGCTCCTCGCCAACTATGCGCAGGTGCCCCAGAACCTGATCCACGCCATCGTCGAGGCCAACCGCACGCGCAAGGATTTCCTCGCCGACCGGATCATCGCACAGAAGCCCAGAACCGTGGGCGTGTTCCGCCTCGTCATGAAGGCGGGGTCCGACAATTTCCGCCAGTCCTCGATCCAGGGCATCATGAAGCGGGTCAAGGCCAAGGGCATATCCGTCGTCATCTACGAACCCGCGCTCAATGAAGACGCCTTCTTCGGATCGCCCGTCATCCGCGACCTCGACCAGTTCCTCCAGACCTCCGACGTCATCATCGCCAACCGCATGACACCCGAACTCCAGCCCGCAGGCGACAAGGTCTTCACACGAGACCTCTTCGGGTCAGATTGAAATAAGGCTAGTTGCGGGACACCGCCGGAGTCCAGGTCTGGTAGGTGCGCCCGCGCAGGCCGTCGATGACGCCGAGCAGGGTCGCGACGACCGAAAGCAGGATCTGGTAGAGGCCGCCCAGCAGCGGAAAACCGGCCCGGCCCAGCAGCAGCGCGATGAGCGCGAGGCCGAACGCGGCGGCGGCGAGCAGGGGCTGGCCCGCCGCCAGCAGTCCCGCAAGGCCGAGCGTCGCGCCCGACAGCAACGGCACCAGCCCGAACCAGCGCAGCAGCTTGTGCGAGATATATTTGTAGCGGTCGCCCGGTCCATAGGCCGCGCGGATCGCGGGCCAGAGATAGCGGTGCGTGTTGAACGCGCGGCAGGCGATGCGCCGCTTGCGCCGAAATTCGTCGCGGCTCTCGGTCGTATTTTTTTCATAGGCGACGACATCGGTGGCGTGGATCAGCCGCTGACCCTTGAGCGTCACCGTCATCGACACGGTCATGTCGTCGAGCAGGTGCGGCGGCACCTGCGGATAGAGGCTGCGCCGCGTGGCGAAGATCGAGCCGTCCGCGCCCATGATCGACCCGACGGCAGATTCGCGGCGCTTGATCGCTTCCTCCAGCCGCCAGTATAGCCCGCCGACCTTCGCCACCGCGCCTGCATCCTCGTTGATATAGCGCAATGCCCCCGCGACGCCGCCGACCGCAGGGTCCGAGAAATAGCGCAGGAGGGGGTCGATAGCCTCGGGATCGAGCAGGACGTTGGCGTCGGTGAAGATCATGATCTCGCCCCGAGCCTCTTCGACCATGCGGCGCATTCCGGTCGCCTTGCCGGTGCGTTCGGTGGAAGGAACGACGCGCAGGAGGTCAGCCTCGGCCAGCAGCATCGGGAGCGTGGCGTCGGTGCTGCAATCGGAATAGGCGAGAATCTCGACAGCGGGATGCTGCGCCCGGATCGCGCGGAGATTGGCGATCTTGGCCGGGAGCGAGGCTTGCTCGTTGAAGGCGGAGAAGACCAGAGTGGCCGAAGGCAGCGGCGCCGCAGGATCGGGGTGGACGGGACGGCGCGCGAAGAGCCGCAGCGATAGCGGATATGTCACATAGGGATGCAGGAAGAGCAGCAGGCAAGCGCATGCCGCGAGCAGCAGGACAGCCGCCATGATCTATGAACCCTTTGCCTTTACCGGACGTTTGTCGTCGGGCAAAGCGATGTCGCCCCAACCACCGCGCGTCAAGGCTTGCATGTCATTACGGCGCAGGAGAGGGGTATGAAGGGCTTTCGATCGGGAAAGGGCAGGACGAGTGAGCCATAGATTGCCCACGCGGCAGGTGGAGAAGCCCTGGGGACGTGACGCACTGCCCGCGCCTTTCAAGGCGGACGCAGGCGAACGGATCGGCGAAATCTGGTTCGAGCCGCCCGCCGCGCTGCCCGACCTTCTCGTCAAATATATCTTCACCAGCGAGAAACTGTCGGTGCAGGTGCATCCTTCCGATGCTCAGACGCAGGCGCAGGGGCTTGGCCGTCAGGGCAAGGAAGAATGCTGGCTGGTCATCGCGGCAGACGCCGGTGCGGCGCTCGGCATCGGTTTCGATGCGCCCATCGCGGCGGAGGCGATGCGGGCGGCGGCGCTGGACGGGTCCATCGAGCAGCGTATGACATGGCATTCGGTAAAGCCGGGCGACTTCTTCTACATTCCCGCCAACACGGTTCATGCCATCGGCGGAGGCATCGCCCTGATCGAGGTGCAGCAGAACAGCGACATCACCTATCGCCTCTACGACTATGGTCGCCCGCGCGAACTGCATCTGGAAGACGGCATCGCGGTCGCGAAGGGCGAGCGATATGATAGCGGACGCTGGCACAGGGAAGTTGGCGAGCGGGACAGCGCGCAACTGGCCGACGGGCCGTTTTTCCGGCTGGATCAGGTTCGGGGCGCGCCCGGCGGCGAGGTGGCGGCGCGCTATCCCGGCGCGCTGCTGGTGATCCCGCGCACGGGCGCGGTGGAGATTGGCGGGGAACGGATCGCCGCAGGGAGTTGCGGGCTGGCGCAGCGGCTCAGCGATGTCGCATTCGACAGCGACAGCGTGGTGCTGCTGGCGGCCGCGTGTGGCACGCGCTGATCCGGCTATCCTCCTGATCTTTGAGGAGGATAGCCCGTTAAAGCGACAGCTATGTAGACAGCCGAAACGTTGTTGCAAAAATCGTTAGTTAGCTAACGAACGATTATGCCGTCTGTGCTTTCAATATCTTGTCGATGGTGAGCGGATAGTCGCGCAGACGGATGCCGGTGGCGTTATAGATGGCGTTCGCCACCGCCGCGCCCGCCCCGCAGATGCCGAGTTCTCCCACGCCCTTCGCCTTCATCGGCGAACTTTTGTCGTCCAGCTCGTCGATGAAGAGCACGTCCTGTTCCGGGATGTCCGCATGCACGGGCACAAGATATTCGGCCATGTCGTGATTGGCGAAAAAGCCGAAGCGCGTGTCCACGTCGAGCGCCTCCATCAGCGCCGCGCCCACGCCCATGGTCATCGCGCCGATCACCTGACTGCGCGCGGACTTGGGATTGAGGATGCGCCCGGCGGCGAATGCCCCGCCCATGCGGCGCACGCGCACTTCGCCGGTGTCCATATCGACCCCCACTTCGCAGAAATGCGCGCCGAAGGTCGCCTGCGCATAGCGTTTGTCGAGGTCGCCATATTCCATCGCATCTTCGGCCCACAGCCCTTCGCGGCCCGCAAGGCTGGCGAGCGTCTGCGACTGGTTGCCCTGTTTGACGAGGCCGTCCTCGAAGATCGCCTGACCGGCGGCATAGCCCGCCTTTTCCGCGAGTCTGGCGCGGAGCGCCATCGCTGCGGCATAGACGCCCGCCGTCGCGCTGTTCGCGCCCCACTGGCCGCCCGATCCGGCGGCGGCGGGGAAGCGGCTGTCGCCCAGCCGCACCGTCACCTGATCCAGCGGCACGCCGAGCATTTCGGCGGCGGTCTGGCCGATGATGGTATAGCTGCCGGTGCCGATGTCGGTCATGTCGGTTTCCACCGTCACGCGCCCCTGCGCATCGACCCCGATCCGCGCCGCCGACTTTGCCACGATGTTGTTGCGGAAGGCGGCGGCCATGCCCATGCCGACGCGCCAGCGCCCGTCGCGAACCTGTCCGGGTTTCGGGTTGCGCTTCGCCCAGCCGAAACGATCCGCCCCCGCGCGTAGACATTCGACCAGCTTGCGGCTGGAAAAGGGCCGCTGCGGACCGGCCTCGGGATCATATTGTACATCGTTGCGGATGCGCAGTTCGACCGGGTCGATGCCGCAGGCTTCGGCCAGTTCGTCCATCGCGACTTCGAGCGCGAGCAGGCCGACCGCTTCGCCCGGCGCGCGCATCGCATTGCCTTCGGGCAGGTCCAGCGTGACGAGCCGGTGCGCGGTGAGGCGGTGGGAGCCGCGATAGAGAAGGCGCGTCTGCATCGCCGCGACTTCGGGTCCGCCGCCCGGCTGGTCTCCCGACCAGACCTCGTGCGCGATGGCGTCGATCACGCCGTTCCTGTCCGCGCCCAGCCGGACGCGCTGGATCGTGGCGGGCCTGTGCGTCGTGTTGTTGGGAATCTGATGCCGCGCGAGCGCGACCTTCACCGGCCGTCCGACCTTGCGCGCGCCCAGCGCCGCCATCACGGCGTCGGCGCGCACGAACAGCTTCGATCCGAAACCGCCGCCGATATAGGGGGAAACCAGCCGGACATTCTGCTTCGGGATACCGAGCGTCTTGGCAACTTCGCCGACGCCCCATGCGATCATCTGGTTGGAGGTCCAGAGCGTCAGCTTGTCTCCATTCCAAGCGGCCATGGTCGCATGCGGCTCCATCATCGCATGGCTCTGGTCGGGCGTGGTGTATGTCTGATCGACCTTCACCGCCGCTCCGGCAAAGCCCGCGTCGAAATCGCCGGCACGGGTATCGGCTGGACCGTTAAAGCCCGTGGGCGGAATCGCTCCGTTCATCCGCTCCGCCGCCAGATCGAACCTTCCGCTTTCGGGGCTATAGTCGACGAGGACGAGCTTGGCCGCATCCCGCGCATTTTCGAACGTGTCGGCAACGACCAGCGCCACCGCCTGATCATAATGATCGACCTGCGGACCACCCAGCAACGGCACCGTGTTCATGTCGCCCTTGCCGAGCTTTCCGGCATTGGCATGGGTGACGACGCCGAGCACGCCCGGTGCGCCTTCCGCCGCGCGCGTGTCGATGGACGCGATCCGCCCCTTCGCGATCGCCGCGCCGACGATCCAGCCATAGGCGGCGTTGGGTGCGGCATCGTGGCGTTCATAAGCATAGGGCGCGGTGCCCGTCACCTTTGCCGCGCCTTCGATACGGTCGTGCGGGATGCCGACCACGCGGCCCCGGTCGATTGGGTTCGGCCCGGCAGGCGTGTCGAACTTCATGCCCGTGCCTCCTTCTGGCGGAAGACGGATGTCAGTGTCCGTTCGACCAGCAGTTTCTTGAAATCATTGTGCGGCGTCGTCCGGGCGCCGGCGAGCGCGGCTTCGGCGACGGCCTTCGCCCCGGTGCGCCCTGCCGCGTCCGCTTCCGCGACGCGCCAGGGTTTCGCGCCGATGCCGCCGAAAGCGAAGCGGGTCTTGCCATCCCGGCCCCACACCGCCGCCACCGACACCAGCGCGAAGGCGTAGGAACTGCGGTCGCGGACCTTGCGATAGACATGGGTGCCGCCGAGCGGTTTGGGCAGGGTGACGGAGGTGATGATCTCGCCCGGTTTCAGCACCGTTTCCTTGTCCGGCGTGTCGCCGGGGAGCAGGTGAAAATCGGCGATGGGGATGGCGCGCTGCGCGCCGGTCGCGTCCATCGTTTCAACATTGGCGTCGAGCAGGCGCATCGCCACCGCCATGTCGCTGGGATGCTGGGCGATGCAGGCGTCGCTCACGCCCATGATGGCGAGCGCGCGGCTGATCCCTTCGAGCGCGCCGCAGCCGCTGCCCGGCTTGCGCTTGTTGCAGGGCATGCGCGTGTCGTAGAAATAGACGCAGCGGGTGCGCTGGAGCAGGTTGCCGCCGGTCGTCGCCTTGTTGCGCAACTGGCCCGACGCGCCGGACACCAGCGCGCGGCTGAGCACCGCATAGTCGCGCCGCACGCGCCTGTCGGCGGCAAGATCGGTGTTGCGCACGAGCGCGCCGATCCGCAGGCCGCCCTCCGCCGTCTCCTCGATCCGGTCGAGGCCCAGATGATTGACGTCGATCAGATGCGCCGGCGTTTCGATCTGCAGTTTCATGAGGTCGAGCAGGTTGGTGCCGCCCGCGATGAAGCGCGCGCCCTGCACCGACCCGGCGGCGCGGGCGGCGTCCTGAACGCTCGTCGCGCGTTCATAGGTGAAGGGCTTCATGCCTTGGCCTCCCCGGCGACATCGCGCATCGCCGCGATGATGTTGGGGTAGGCGGCGCAGCGGCAGATATTGCCGCTCATCCGTTCGCGCAGTTCGGCGTCGGACAGGGCGACCCTGTCGAGATCGGCGGTGGCGTGGCTCGGGATGCCCGCCGCGATCTCGTCCAGCACCGCGACCGCCGAGCAGATCTGCCCCGGCGTGCAATAGCCGCACTGATAGCCGTCATGGACGATGAACGCCTTTTGCATCGGGTGAAGATTTTCGGGCGTGCCGAGACCCTCGATCGTCGTCACCTTCTCGCCATCGTGCATCACCGCCAGCGTCAGGCAACTGTTGATGCGGCGGCCCTCGACGATGACGGTGCAGGCGCCGCACTGGCCATGGTCGCAGCCCTTCTTGGTGCCGGTGAGGTGAAGATGTTCGCGCAGGACGTCGAGCAGGCTGGTGCGCGGATCGAGCTGCAGATGGACTTCGCGGCCATTGACGGTGAGTTCGACGGGGATCATCCGCCCTCCTTCCTGAGATGCGCCCGAAGGCCGGGGTGTCGCCGCCTCAACCTGCGTCGCCAGCGGCGCGGCGGCGGCGACCGCCGCCCCTCCCGCCAGCAGCCCGCGACGCGTCATCGGATTGGACGACATGAAAGCTCCTCCCTGTTCGCGCTGTCATTACGAAGGGGAAGCCAAAACGATCCCGGCCTTCGTTTCCGACGGGTTTCTATCATGACAGCGTTACCAGGCGAAGGGGTCGAATCGCGTATCGCAACGATAGCGGGGTGCGTCTGCACGGGGCAGGGGTGGATCGCCGATGCGGCGGTCCAGGGGCAAATCCCTGAATTTGCTGGGGATGAAGAAGCGGCGGGGAGAATCTGAATTTTCTGCGATTCACCCCTTGCCCCTCAAGCCGACCGCTGCTAGTTCCCCGCCACCCGCCGAGAGACACTTGTCCCGGCCGCCAGAGCGGGCGTAGCTCAGGGGTAGAGCACAACCTTGCCAAGGTTGGGGTCGAGGGTTCGAATCCCTTCGCCCGCTCCAGAAATCAAGGGGTTAGAAGAACCCCAGTTCCCGAAATTGTCGAAACCCTGCATATACGGATCGCATACGGATACCGGATATGAGAGACGGATTTTGGGAAAATCTCAGACCAGCAAACCAACGGGTTCCTCCAGCGAATCTCCGGACGGTGAATCGATGACCGGCAAGAATGTGCTGGTGTCCAAGAGTTTTCGCGATGGAGGTATCTACCTCTTCCTGCGCGGGGATTATAAGAAACCCACCTGGATGTGCCGGGTGAAGGCACCGGGTCAGACGGGATATATCTACAGGTCCACCCGCAGCACCGACGAACATCAGGCATATCGATTTGCCGACGACCTTTATCACCAGCAGCTGGTCAAAGCCTATTCCGGTGAGACCGAAAAGGGGACGAAGGTCTCCGTCGGGATCGATGCCTATATTGCCCGGTTCGAATCCGAGTGCGAGCAGCTGTCTGTCCGCTATCGTATTCTCCTGCTCAAGCGTGTCCTGACCCATATCGGCAAGCAAACCTTCGAAGGTCTGTTGATTGCCGCTGAGAAGTGACCCGGGGAAGCC
Organism: Sphingobium amiense; assembly: GCF_003967075.1. Lineage (NCBI taxonomy): Bacteria > Pseudomonadati > Pseudomonadota > Alphaproteobacteria > Sphingomonadales > Sphingobiaceae > Sphingobium > Sphingobium amiense. Next base: position 3,068,845 of record NZ_AP018664.1, on the reverse strand, counting down.
AGTAATTTTCACTGAGAAGTGACCCATGTTTGAACACGTCCCTGGCTTTGAGCGGGGGACCATGGAGTGTTGGACATGGCATTATTGAGCGTCATCCGGCGCTGGCATTACCGCGATCATCTGTCGATCCGGGAGATAGCCAAGCGTACCGGTCTATCCCGCAACACGGTCCGTAAATATCTGCGGTCAGACACAGTCGAGCCGCAGTTCAAAGTGCCCGAGCGGCCGAGCAAGCTGGATCCGTTCGTCGATCGGCTGACGGTCTGGCTCAGGCGAGAGATGGGCCGATCGCGCAAGCAGAAGCGCACGATCAAGCAGTTGCATGCCGATCTGGTGAGCCTGGGCTTTGACGGGTCCTATGGCCGTGTCGCGGCCTTTGCTCGTGCCTGGCGCGATGATTATCGCCGCCAGCAGCAGATGAGCGGCAAGGGCACCTTCGTGCCGTTGTCGTTCGCACCGGGTGAAGCATTCCAGTTTGACTGGAGCGAGGACTGGGCGATCATCGATGGTGTCCGCACCAAGCTGCAGGTTGCACACTTCAAGCTCAGCTACAGCCGGGCCTTCTTCGTTCGAGCCTATCTGCTCCAGACCCACGAGATGCTGTTCGACGCCCATAATCACGCGTTCCGCGTGCTGGGCGGGGTGCCGCGCCGCGGCATCTATGACAACATGCGCACTGCCGTCGACAAGGTCGGGCGCGGCAAGGATCGGACCGTCAACGCCCGCTTCCTCACGATGGTGAGCCATTATCTGTTCGAGGCAGAGTTCTGTAATCCGGCAGCGGGTTGGGAGAAGGGGCAGGTCGAGAAGAACGTCCAGGATGCGCGGCATCGCCTGTGGCAGCCCGTTCCCCAGACCGAGACGCTCGACGCCCTGAACAGCTGGCTGGAGGATCGCTGCAAGGCGCTGTGGCAGGATATCCCGCACGGGATCGAACCGGGCTCTGTCGCTGATGCCTGGGCCGAGGAGGTGGCAAGCCTGATGCCGATGGGCAGGCCGTTCGACGGCTTTGTCGAATATGGCAAGCGGGTCTCACCGACCTGCCTCGTCCATCTGGAGCGCAACCGCTACAGCGTGCCGGCATCCTTTGCCAACCGCCCTGTCAGCGTGCGGCTCTATCCCGACCGCTTCCTCGTGGTGGCCGAGGGGCAGTTGCTGTGCGAACACCAGCGCATCATCGAACGATCCCATGATGGGCCAGGACGCACTGTTTATGACTGGCGCCATTATCTGGCAGTGGTCCAGCGCAAGCCTGGCGCCCTGCGCAATGGCGCGCCGTTCCTAGAGATGCCCGATGCCTTCCAGCGGTTACAGCGCCATCTGTTGCGCGCTCCCGGCGGCGACAGAGAGATGGTCGAGATCCTTGCCCTGGTGCTGCATCATGACGAGCAGGTCGTACTGCGCGCGGTTACCATGGCGCTGGAGTCCGGTGTTCCGACCAAAACCCATATCCTCAACTTGCTGCACCGGCTGATCGACGGCAAGCCGCTGACGACACCGCCGATCACGGCGCCCCAGGCGCTGAGGCTGGTCAGCGAGCCCCTTGCCAATGTGGAACGCTATGATGCGCTGCGCGGGGAGAACCGCCATGCGTCATGATCCCGCCAGCGGCGCCATCATCGTCATGCTGCGCAGCCTCAAGATGCATGGCATGGCGCAGGCCGTCACCGATCTCATGGAGCAAGGCGCGCCCGCGTTCGACGCGGCCGTCCCGATCCTGTCCCAGCTTTTGAAGGCGGAGACTGCCGAACGGGAAGTGCGGTCGGTATCCTATCAGCTCAAGATCGCACGGTTCCCGGCCTATCGCGATCTGGCGAGCTTCGACTTTGCCAGCAGCGAGGTCAACGAGGCGCTGGTCCGCCAGCTTCACCGCTGCGAGTTTATGGACGTGGCCGACAATATCGTGCTGGTCGGCGGACCCGGAACCGGCAAGACCCACATCGCCACCGCCCTAGGCGTCCAGGCCATCGAGCATCATCGCAAGCGCGTGCGGTTCTTCTCCACGGTCGAGCTGGTCAACGCGCTGGAACAGGAGAAGGCGCAGGGCAAGGCAGGGCAGATCGCCGGAAGGCTTGCCCACTCCGATCTCGTGATCCTCGACGAGCTTGGTTATCTGCCGTTCAGCGCCTCAGGCGGCGCCCTGCTGTTCCATCTGCTGAGCAAGCTTTACGAGCGCACCAGCGTCATCATCACCACCAACCTCAGCTTCAGCGAATGGGCCACCGTGTTCGGAGATGCCAAGATGACCACCGCGCTCCTCGATCGGCTCACCCATCACTGCCACATCCTCGAGACCGGCAACGACAGCTTCAGGTTCAAGAACAGCTCCGCTCAGCAGCCCAAAACCCGGAAGGAGAAAACCCCATCTTGACCCACCCCTGACATCCGAAACATAATCGCAAGGTGGGTCACTTCTCGATGAAAACCCCGGGTCACTTCTCAGCAGCAATCAACACGTACCGGGAATTCGCTCGTGCATGGGCTGGCGACGACGCATTGGGCGTAAGATGGCGCAACATTGGGAGCGACCTGTGCTGGAGGGCTGCCATGGCAGCACCATTTCTCCCTCATCCTGTCACCCGCCCCCCTTATGTCGGCGTGAAGAGCAGCGGCATGCCCGTCCGCGGGCGGATGGTGAGGCGGCTGATCGGCTCGGGCGTGAACCCCGGCGGCACGGCGATGCGGTAGCGGCGCACGACGCTGGCGATCACGGTCATGACTTCCTGCTGGGCAAAGCCCGCGCCGACGCAGACGCGCGGTCCCCGGCCGAAGGGGAACCATGCCTGCTTCGCCATCTCCGCATTAGCGGGATCGTCGAAGCGGTCCGGGTCGAAGGCATGGGGACAGGCCCAGTTGTCGCGGTTGCGCTGGGTGAGCCACGGGGCGACCACCAGCATCGCGCCCGCTTCCAGATGCTTGTCGCGCATGTCCATTGGGCAAGTCACCTCGCGCGGCAGGAAGGAGACCGGCGGATAGAGGCGCAGCGTTTCGCGGAAGATGTTGCGCACATGGCTCATGTCCTTGAGCATCGCGCCGGTCAGCGGCCGGTCGCCCGCGATCCCCGCCACCTCTTCTCGCACCCGATCCTGAATATGCGCGCATTCAGCGAGCATGTAGAGCGCCCAGGTCATCGTGCTCGCCGATGTCTCATGACCCGCGAGGAAGATGGTGGATACCTGTTCCATGACCTGCTGGCAGGTGAAATGCGCGCCGGTGTCGGGATGCTTCGCTTCGATCAGCGACTGGAGGATGTCGCGTGTTCCCTGTTCGCCGCGCGCATGAAAGCCTTCGTAGCGGGCTTCGACGATCGGGCGGAACACGTCATGGATCGACCTCGCCGGGCCCCGCGAGCGCCTTTCGAACCAGCCCGCCGGAATGCCGTAGAGCCGCAGCATCGAGGCGCTGTGGGCGAGCCGCTGGAATTTGCCGAAGGCGGTGTGGATGATGTTGGACCGTCGCGCGTCCAGCGTCTCGCTGAACAGGGTGCGGAAGATGATGTCGGCGGCGACATGGGTCATCATCGGGTCGATGTCGACCGGCCCGCCCGCCTGCCTCGCCGCCTCGATCCGCGCGAGCAGGTCGTCGGCTGCCGCGACCATCAGCGGCATGGAGCGGCCGAGCGCGGTGTGGGCGAAGGCGGGGTTCACCATCGCCCGCTGGCTTTCCCAATCCTCGCCATTGGCGGAGAAGACCGAATTGCCGATCAGCGGATCGAGGTTGCGGACCAGTTCGCTATGCTTGGGGTAAGCGGTGCCGCCGCGAAGGATCTGGTCCACCAGGCTCAGTTCGTTGGCGATATACATGGTGCGGCCGGGCAGGCGGATCTCGCCCATCTTCATCGTATAGCTCTTGTCGAAGAGCACGTGAATCCAGCTATGCCAGCCGCGCAGGAAGCGTTTCACGAGGCCGCGCTTGCTTTTGGGCGGCTGGGGGTAGGGGGGCGTAAAAAGGTCGGTCACGGAATCGTCCTGAAGGCGGCGACGGCCTGATCGACGGTGCGGGGTCCGGCGGTCAGGCTTATGAAGTCGAGCGGGGACAGGCGGTCGCCGACGCGCAGATAGTCGAAATGCGCCTCATATTTGTTCGACCAGCCGCCATGATAATTTTCCGGCTCGTAGAAGAGGTGGAAGCGCGGCGAGAGCATGTCGACCCTCGCGGCGTGGGCGGGCGCGACGAGGGTGAAGGGGTTGACGTCGAAATAGGCCGCGCCATCGGGCGGGGAACTGATGTCGATATAGCGGAAGGACTGGTCGGCCAGCGCCCTCAGGTCGTCATGATACCAGCGCGCGTCGCGGCGCAGGCCGATCACCGGCACCACCTGTCCCAGTCCCAGCATTGCGAACCGATCCGGCAGATGGCCGCCGCGCAGCGCGATCACCCGGCGCAGCAGGCGCATGCCAAGGATGGTGCCCGCGCTGTGGGTGACGAGTTGGATCTCGTCCCAGTCGCCGTCCAGTTCCGATGCGATCCGCGCGGCAAAGGCGTCGAGCCGCTCGTCGAGCGCTTCGCCTGGTCCGTGCCGCGCCAGCGCGCCATGATAGGTCATGAAACGCAGCAGCCATGGCACCACCAGCTTGGCGAGGATGCGACCTGACAGGAGAGCGCTCACCCCGACCCCGACGAGCGCGGCCGCCCACCATGGCAGCAGCGGCGACAGGACCAGCGCGGGAACGAGCGCGAGGAGCAGCGGGATCAGGAGGGCGAACAGCGGCGGATAGAGGATGGTGATGACCGGTCCCCTGCGCAGCCGCCGCATGCGGAGGAAGTCCATGTGCCGGGCGTGCCCCACATAGGCGCGCGCGGACCTGATGGCGAGGGAGAGGGGATTGCGAATCCAGACCTTCCCGATGAGGTCTTCCCAGCGCAGATATTCATAGTCGGTCTCGACCCCGGCGGTCGCGTTGGTGACGGTCCAGCCGGCGGATATGGCGGCGCCCGAAGGCCCGGCCTGCCGCCCGCTCACCTCCACCGCTTCGCCGGTCAGCGCCGTGTAGCGCGCGGCCTGCTCCCGATAGAGCTGGTGGTAGAAACGCACGCCGCGAGGGTCGAAGCCGCCGAGATAAAAGACTTTACGCTTGAACTTTTCCAACGGTCCCGCCCTAATCGCGCGCATGACCACGCCCGAACGCGACTACTGCTATTTCATCGACCATCGCAAATACAACCGCAATGTCGGCTGCCGCAAACATGACAATATGTATGGCATCAACGGCGGGGGGAGCGAGCGGGACCGCTGGCACGCCGACCTGACCTTTTACCGTCACATGCGGTCGAACGGCGATCCGATGGCGCTGCCGTCGCTGCTCGCCTGCCTCGTCTTTGGCTGGTTCTGCTGGAACTATCATCCGGGCAAGGGGCTGTGGCGCGGACAATTGTTGCGCCGCTTCGTAAAAGCGCCCAAGTGACCGCGCCATGACCAGTCCCAAGCATGTCAGCGTCGGTCCGATCGCCATCGGCAACGACCTGCCCTTCGTCCTTATTTCCGGTCCCTGCCAGATCGAGAGCCGCGACCATGCGCTGTTCATGGCGGAGGCGCTGGCCAAGGCGGCGGGCGCGGCGGGGGTGCCCTTCATCTTCAAGAGCAGCTTCGACAAGGCGAACCGCACGTCCGTGTCGGGCCAGCGGGGCGTCGGGATCGACGCGGGGCTGGCGATATTGGCGGAGGTCAGGGCGACGCTGGGCTGTCCGGTCCTGACCGACATTCATGACGCGACGCAGGTCGAGGCGGCGGCGCAGGCGGTGGACATCCTCCAGATCCCGGCCTTTCTCTGCCGCCAGACCGACCTGCTGCTGGCGGCGGGGCGGACGGGGGCGGTGGTCAATGTCAAGAAGGGGCAGTTCCTCGCCCCTTGGGACATGGCGGCGGTCGCGCAGAAGGTGGCGTCGACCGGCAATGAGCGCATCCTGCTGACCGAACGGGGGGCGAGTTTCGGCTATAATACGCTGGTGAGCGACATGCGGGCGCTGCCGGTGATGGCGCAGACCGGCTATCCGGTGGTGTTCGACGCCACCCATTCGGTGCAGCAGCCCGGCGGCCTCGGTTCGGCGTCGGGCGGGCAGCGCGAGTTTGCGCCCCTGCTCGCCCGCAGCGCGGTGGCGGCGGGCGTCGCGGCGATCTTTGCCGAAGCGCATGACAATCCCGATCATGCCCCTTCGGACGGGCCGGTCATGCTGCCGCTCGACTGGGTCGGGCCGATGCTGGAAACGCTCCGGGCCATCGACGGGGTGGTGAAGGGGCGATAGGATATCGCGCCCTTAACTTCGCATATTTCCCGCAAGTTTTGACATAAAGTTACGCACTCCTGATCCTATCGGAAAGTCCCGATCAGATCATAGTGCCGAAAATCGCAGGGTCGCGCCGCATAGGACAGGGCGGTCAGGGGCGCGTCTGTCCCGTGCCCCGCACGATCCACTTATAGGTCGTCAGCCCCTCCAGCGCCACCGGCCCGCGCGCATGGAGACGCCCGGTCGAGATGCCGATTTCCGCCCCCAGCCCGAATTCGCCGCCATCGGCGAACTGGGTCGAGGCGTTCCACATGACGATGGCGCTGTCCACCGCATTGAGGAAGCGGGCGGCGGCGTCCGCATCTTCCGTAATGATCGCGTCGGTGTGGTGGCTGGCATGGGCGGCGACATGGGCGATGGCGTCGTCCACCCCATCGACCTGCCGGATCGAGACGATGGCTTCGAGATATTCGGTGTCCCAGTCCTCGTCGGTGGCGGGCTTCACCCGCGCGTCCATCGCCTGCACCGCTGCGTCGCCGCGCACTTCGCAGCCCGCCTCGACCAGCGCGCCGACCAGCGCGGGCGCCTGCCCATAGGCGCGGTCGATCAGCACGGTTTCGGTCGCGCCGCACACGCCCGTGCGCCGCATCTTGGCGTTGACGACGAGCGCCTGCGCCATGGCGGGGTTCGCCGCGCCATCGACATAGCTGTGGTTGATGCCGTCAAGATGCGCGAGCACGGGCACGCGCGCTTCTTCCTGCACCCGCGCGACAAGGCTCTTGCCGCCGCGCGGCACGATGAGGTCGATGAAGGCCGCTGCCTTCAGCAGCGCGCCCACCGCCGCCCGGTCGGTCGTGGGGACGAGCTGCACGCAGTCGGCGGGCAAGCCCGCGCCGGTGATGCCTTCGATCATGGCGGCGTGGATGGCGCGGTTGCTTTCCTTCGCCTCGCTGCCGCCGCGCAGTATGACCGCATTGCCCGCGCGTAGACAGAGGGCGGCGGCGTCGGCCGTCACATTGGGGCGGCTTTCATAGATGATGCCGATGACGCCCAGAGGCACGCGGACGCGGCTCAGCTCCAGCCCGTTGGGGCGAACCTGCGTGTCGATCACCTGACCCAGCGGATTGTCGAGGCTGGCGACCTGTTCGACGCCCGCCGCTGCGCCTTCCAGCCGCGCTTCGTCCAGCCGGAGCCGGTCGAGCATCGCGGGCGACAGGCCGTTGGCGGCGGCGTTTTCCATATCGCGCATGTTGGCGGCGAGGATGTCCGGCGCATGATCCCGCAACGCCTGCGCCGCGCGGCGCAGCGCGTCGGCCTTTTGCGCATCTGTCGCCTGCGCCAGCGACGCGGCGGCCTGTCTGGCGCGGCCGCCCATCGTGGCGATCAGCATTTCGGGCGTCTGTGTCAGGTCGTTCATGGATGGTCTCGCCGAAAGGGTCGGCGCGCCTTAGCATGAAAGTCCGGGCCGGTGGAAGCGCTGGAGGCGGCTTAGGCCGACGACCGGACCATGGGTCGCGAATGGTCCGGCCGTCGACGGGACGGAAATCCGCCGCGCGTGGATTTCTATGCCCGTCCGAACCGGGGCGCATACCCTATTCAGGGGAGACGGGCGATTTTGCGGCCGGTCAGGCGGCTTGCGCCAGATCCTGCGTCCGGGTGGCGCGGATCAGGTGGCAGGGCGGGATGTTGCGCCATTCGCGCTCGTCGGTCACATCGTCGAAGACCGGTGCGAGCAGGCGGCGCACGAAGCGCGAATATTGGTAGATGAGGAACGCCCCGCCCGGCCGCAGCGCGGCGCGTGTTTCCGCGCAGATTGCCGCGCCCACGCCGCCCGGCAACGTCGAGAAAGGGATGCCCGAGAGAACATAATCCGCCTGATAATGGCCCGCTTCCCGAATGAAGCGGCGCACGTCGGCGGCGGAACCGTGGACGACGCGCAGGCGGGGATCGTCGATCTGCGCCTCCAGATAGGCGACGAAATCGAGATTGAGGTCGATCGCCAGCAGCGTCGCGTCGGCGGGCAGCCGGTCGAGGATGGTGCGGGTGAAGGTGCCCACGCCCGGCCCATATTCGACGAACAGGCGCGTGCCGCGCCAGTCCACCGTTTCCAGCATCCGGTCCACCAGCGCGGATGAGGAGGGAATGATCGACCCGATCATGCCGGGATGGCGGACGAACTGGCGGAAGAACATGCCCCACTGGCTGAAAAAGGCCCGCGCGCCCGTCTGTCCGCCCGTCCTGCTCTTCTTCAAGGGAATAGAGGCCATTCACACTCGCCTGTTCGATCCGATGGTTGCGATTCGCAAATCCCGCGCCCGCTGGCAAGATGGCTGCAACCCGATTGTCATGAACGCGGCGGCGGCGGATGGGTTTCCGTCCGCCGCCGTCACATAGGTTATCGCGCGGACGGTCCCGCCTCAGTCGCCCTGCGTGCGCGACCGGACCATGCCGGGCGACACGAAGCCGATGGGGTCGACCTGCATCGCGCGCTGTTTGAGCTGAGACTGGATCTGCTCATATTCGCGTTCCATTTCGGGCGTGACCGATGCGCGCGTTTCCTCCAGCGCTTCCTCGAAATGCGCCTGCGTCACCTTGTCGACGCTGAGCGACTGTCGCAGCGCGACGAGGCCCGCGCGGCGGACGAGGTCTTCGAGGTCCGCGCCGGTGAAGCGCTCGGTCCGTTCGGCGAGGCTGTCGATGTCGACATCGTCGGCGAGCGGCATTTTACCGGTGTGGATGCCAAGGATGCGCGCCCGGCCCGCCCTGTCGGGGACCGCGACATAGATCAGTTCGTCGAAGCGGCCGGGGCGGAGCAGCGCCGGATCGACCAGCGTGGGCCGGTTGGTCGCGCCGATCACCACCACCGATTGCAGTTCCTCCAGCCCGTCCATTTCGGCAAGGATGGTGTTCACCACCCGCTCCGTCACCGCCGGTTCGCCAAGTCCGCCGCCGCGCGCGGGCACGAGGCTGTCGAGTTCGTCGATGAAGATGACGGTCGGCGCCACCTGCCGCGCACGGGCGAAGAGGCGGGCGATCTGCTGCTCGCTCTCGCCATACCATTTGGACAGGAGGTCGCTCGACTTGGTGGCGATGAAGTTCGCCTGCGCTTCGCGCGCGACGGCCTTCGCCAGCAGCGTCTTGCCGGTGCCGGGCGGGCCGTAGAGCAGGAAGCCCTTGGCCGGGCGGATGCCGATGCGGCGGAAGGCGTCGGGGTCTTTCAGCGGCAGCTCGACCCCTTCCTTGAGGCGCATCTGCGCGTCGTCGAGACCGCCGATGTCGGCCCAGCCGATATTGGGCGCCTGCACCATCACCTCGCGCATGGCGGACGGCTGGACGCGCTTGATCGCGGCCATGAAATCCTCGCGCGTGACGGACAGTTCCTCCAGCACGTCGGGCGGGATCGTCCCTTCCTCCAGGTTGAGGCGGGGCATGAAGCGGCGCACCGTCTCGATCGCCGCTTCCCGGCTGAGCGCCGCGAGGTCCGCGCCGACAAAGCCATAGGTCATGCGCGCGAGTTCGGAGAGGTCCACCCGGTCGCCCAGCGGCATGCCGCGCGTGTGAATGCCTAGGATCTCGCGCCGGCCGCGCTCGTCGGGGACGCCGACGATGATCTCGCGGTCGAAGCGGCCGGGGCGGCGGAGCGCCTCGTCAATGGCTTCGGGCCGGTTGGTCGCGGCGATGACGACAAGGTTGGTGCGCGGTTCGAGGCCGTCCATCAGCGTCAGCAACTGGGCGACGAGGCGCTTTTCGGTCTCGCCCGTCACCTGGCCGCGCTTGGGCGCGATCGAGTCGATCTCGTCGATGAAGAGGATCGACGGCGCGGACTTGGCCGCCGCCTCGAAAATCTCGCGAAGCTGCTTTTCCGATTCGCCATAGGCAGACCCCATGATCTCCGGCCCGTTGATGAGGAAAAACTCGGCGTCGGATTCATTGGCGACGGCGCGCGCGAGGCGGGTCTTGCCCGTGCCCGGCGGGCCGTGGAGCAGCACGCCCTTGGGCGGATCGACGCCGAGGCGCTCGAACAGTTCGGGATAGCGCAGCGGCAGCTCGACCATCTCGCGGAGCTGGTCGATGGTTTCGGCCATGCCGCCGACATCGTCATAGGTGACGTCAGCGCGGCGCGATTCGCGCGGCTCTTCATATTCGGCGCGCAGTTCGACTTCGGTTTCCGCGTCGATGCGGACGATGCCCTTGGGCGTGGTCGATACGACGACGAGGCGGATTTCCTGAAGCGCGTAGGCAGGCGCGGCGAGCATCTGGCGAAGCTGGGGCGGCATGTCGCCGGGCGGCACCTGCTGCTGCCCGGAGGTCGCGACGATGTCGCCCGCCGAGAGCGGACGCTGAAAGAAAACCCGCTTGAGCGCATCGGGATTGCCCTGAAGCCGGAGGTTGTTTTGTGCAGGCGCGAACACGACGCGCTGGGCGGGGCGGGGGTCGGCCTTTTCGATCTGGACGAAATCGCCGGAGCCGACACCGGCATTGGCGCGCTGAAGCCCGTCGAGGCGAAGCACGTCGAGGCCTTCATCCTCCTTGTACGGGCGCACCACCCGCGCGGAGGTATTGCGCTTGCCCGCGATCTCGATCACGTCGCCTTCGGAAAGCTGCAACTCGGCCATGACCGCGATGGGAAGCCGCGCCAGCCCGCGCCCCGCATCCTCCGGCCGGGCGTTGGCCACCTGAATTTTCCGTCCGGTGCTTTCCTGATCGGCCACGTGCCATCCTCGTCTTTGCTGATGCGAAACGACATAGGAAACGCAGTGGCATTCGGAAAGTCCCCGCAGGCGATGCCGATGCGGAACAAAAAAAGGGCCGACCCGAAGGCCAGCCCGAAAAGTTTTAGGAGAGGATGCCTGAAAGGCCCGTTCTATGTGCACTGCGGCACGGGATATTGCAACTGCGAAAAGCAACATTCGGTTGCAAATTTTGCATCTTGCCATTTCCACGGATTTCCGGCTCATTAGGGGGAGGATGCTTGAGACCCGGATGCGGCTGTTCGATAAAGAGAATTGACGCGGCGCAGCGGATGGGCTTCGGAAACGTGACGGATCGATGCGCAGATTGCCGCCCCTTACGGCCCTGGAGGCCTTTGTGCAGGTCGCGCGCCTTGGCTCGGTGAAAGCCGCGGCCGAGGAACTGGCGCTGTCCACGCCCGCGCTCAGCCGCCGGGTGCAGGCGCTGGAGCGCTTCATCGGCCGCCCGCTGTTCGACCGCAAGCATCAGGCGCTGGAGATCAATGTCGACGGCCAGCGGCTGCTGGACGACATCGCGCCCGCGCTCGATTCGCTCAGTCAGGCGCTGGAAACGATCCAGAGCGGCGGCAACCAGTTACGGCTGCGGCTGGCGGTGATGCCGCTGTTCGCCACGCAGCGCCTGTTCCCCCATCTGGGCCAGTTGCGGCAACAGCATCCGCAGCTCCATATCGACATCGAGACGACGCCTCATGCGGTGGCGCGGCTGGGCGAAGGGCTGGACGCGGCGATCGTGCTGGTCGCCAAGGACATGGACCCGGCGCTCTATGCGCATGAACTGGACCATGAGGAAATCTACCTGATTGGCCGGCGCCAGTTGCTCGAAGGGCCGCAGGCGTTGAAGTCGCCGGAGGAACTGGCGCAGCAGACCGTCCTGCTGCACCGCGATATGGCGCTGTCCTTCGACGCGTGGAAAGAAGCGGCGGGCCTGCCCGAGTTGCAGCCGCTGGCGATCGACAATTATGATTCGGGCCAGCTCATGCTGGAGGCGGCGGCGCAGGGGCTGGGCGTCGCGGTGATGCACGCCAGCCATTTCGAGCAGGCGGGCGATTCGCGGCTGGTGCGGCTGTTCCCGATCCGGGTCGAAAGCCCCTATCGCTACATGTTCGTGTGCCGCCCCCGCGCGCTCCAGACGCGGGCGGTGCGCATTTTCCGCGACTGGCTGATCGCCGCCGACATCTGAACGAAAATCGGTAAGCGGCGGTTTAAGGATATTGAGCCGCTGCCGTTATGACCGGCATGACTGGGGCAATATCACCTTCCGCTGGCGGCCATCATGGGCTGACCGATCGTCTCGCGCGCTGGGCCAAAGGCCTGTCGGGCCGCACCGAGACCGAGGACGACATAGCAGAGGGCGAGGAGCCGCAGCGCGCGCGCGCCGGGACCGCCGCCAACCGCGAGGTCGTGCGCCGCCGCCAGCTCTATAACGACATCGGCGATTTCCTCTTCGCCCATGATCTCGACCTGACGCCCGTCAATTTCAGCGTCGCGCTGGATTATCTGACCGGCGCCAATGTGGGGGTCGAAAAGGCGATCAAGGCTGTGCTGATGGAGCGCGGCAAGATTACGAACGGGTGGGTCGAAGCGCTTTCCGCCGGGCAGCGGGCCGATGAAGTAACGCCCGAATCGCTCGCGTCGATGCTCGACAAGGTCGAGGAAAATCTGACCCATTTCAGCGGGCTGATGCATGAATCGCGCAATTCCGCGAAGGATTATGGCGCGGCGCTGCAGGAACATGCCAAGGATCTAACGGGCGAAGGCGACAATGAGCCGGTGCTCGCGCGCCTCGTCGGCCTGACCCGGTCGATGGTGGAAAAGACGCGGCAGGTCGAAGGCCAGTTGCGCGAAAACCAGAAACAGACGCAGGCGCTCAAGTCGAGCCTCGAAAATGCGCGCCGCGCCGCCGAGCACGACCATCTGACCGGCCTGCCCAACCGCCGCGCCTTCGAAGGCGTGCTGCGCGAGGAACTGGCGCTGGCGCAGGAAAATGGCGAGCAGCTATCGGTCGCCTTCTGCGACATCGACCATTTCAAGGTCATCAACGACACCCATGGTCACGATACCGGCGACCGGGTGCTGAAATTCGTGGCGGGCCTGCTGTCCAAGGCGTCCGACGACCGCTGCCATGTTGCGCGGCACGGCGGCGAGGAGTTCGTGATGCTGTTCCGCGGCAAGACGGCGGGCGAAACCTGCGAGGCGGTGGACCGGGTGCGGCAGGATCTGGCGGGGCGCAGTCTCGTCAACCGCGCCAATGGCGAGCGGATGGAGCGGGTGAGCTTTTCCGCGGGGGTCGCCAATGTGCTGGCCTATGAAGACCCGCGCGCCGCGCTCAAGGCCGCCGACCGGGCGCTTTACCTCGCCAAGGAACATGGCCGCAACCGTGTCTATCTGGCGGCGGAAGCCGACTAGAAGTCCGGCTTCTCGTAATGGGGCGGGGGGGTGATGACCTCCATCCGCTCTGACAGCAGGGGGCGGAAGGACGGGCGCGACTTGAAGCCCGCATACCAGCGGCGCACCGGCTCATGGCCCGCCCAGTCGATGCCGCCCAGATAATCCGCGACCGACAGGTGCGCCGCCGCTGCGATGTCGGCGAGGCTGAGGGTCGCGCCCGCCATCCAGCTCCGGTGGTCGAGCAGATAGTCCATATAGTCCATGTGGACATTGGCGCGCTTCATCGCCTCGCGCAGCACGCGCGCGTCGGGCGGCGCGCGTTCGATCAGGCGCTTCTTCATCCGCTCATGCAGCAGCGGGCCGACCACATCGCCGTAGAAATTCTGGTCGAAGAAAGCGGTCAGCCGCCGCACCTCCGCCCGCGCCGCCGCCGCGCCGGAGATCAGCGGGAATTTTTCCACCGTCTCCTCGAAATATTCGCAGATCGCCTGACTGTCGATCAGCGTCAGCCCCTTGTCCTGATCCACCATCACCGGCGTCGTGCCGGCGGGATTGAGGTCGAGAAACTCGTCCCGCTGCGCCCAGGGCGATTCGCGCACCAGATCGTACCCCACGCCCTTTTCCCCAAGGAGGAGCCGGACCTTGCGCGAAAAGGGGCAGAGCGGGAATTGATAGAGCAGCCACATAGGCGTTTCCTGTTAGGCGCGCGCGTGCCCGTGGGGAAGCGGCAAAATGCCGGGGCATGGTCCGCGCGGATCGTATCGGCCCGAAGAACGGCGATAAAGCGCGCTGCCTGCCCTTTCGATCCCGCAATCATGGCGATAGAAGGAGCCGCGATTGCGAGAATGATGTGTCGAAAGGATGCCGGATGTCTGACGATTTCTTCCCTGTGCCGAAGATCTGGGCGGAGGAAGCCGCTTTCGACCGGGCGGGGCGTGCGGCGGACTATGCGCGGTCGATCGAGGCGCCCGAAGCCTATTGGCTGGAGCAGGCAAAGCGGCTCGACTGGATCAGGACGCCGACGAAGGCCGACGAAAGCAGCTTCGACGAAGCTGATTTCGGGGTGAAGTGGTTCGCCGACGGGCAGCTCAATGTCAGCGTCAACTGCATCGACCGGCATCTGCCCACGCGCGGCGATCAGACCGCGATCATCTGGGAACCCGATTCGCCCGATGCGGCGCCGCGCCGCTACACCTACCGGCAGGTCCATGAAGAGGTGTGCCGGCTTGCCAATGTGCTGAAGAAAGCGGGCGCGCGGAAGGGCGACCGCATCACCATCTATCTGCCGATGATCCCTGAAGCGGCCTTTGCCCTGCTGGCCTGCGCACGCATCGGCGCGATCCATTCGGTCGTGTTCGGCGGCTTTTCGCCAGAGGCGCTGGCGGGGCGGTTGCAGGATTGCGATTCGACGCTGGTCGTGACCGCCGACGAAGGATGCCGCGCGGGCAGGAAGGTGCCGCTCAAGGCCAATGTCGACGCGGCGCTGAAGGACTGCCCCGGCGTCAAGACGGTGCTGGTCGTGAAGGCGACCGGCGGCGACGTGCATATGGAGGATGGCCGCGACCTGTGGCTGCATGAGGAGATGGCGGGCGTGGAGGCGGACTGCCTGCCCGAACCGATGAATGCGGAAGACCCGCTGTTCATCCTCTACACCTCCGGCTCCACCGGCAAGCCCAAGGGGGTGCTGCACACGAGCGGCGGCTATCTGCTGTGGGCGAGCCTGACCCACGAACTCTGTTTCGACTATCGGCCGGGCGATGTGTGGTGGTGCGCGGCGGACATCGGCTGGGTCACGGGGCACAGCTATATCGTCTACGGGCCGCTGGCGAACGGGGCGACGACGCTGATGTATGAAGGCGTGCCCAACTGGCCGACGCCGAGCCGCATCTGGGAAGTGGTGGACCGGCATCAGGTCCATACGATCTTCACCGCGCCGACTGCGCTGCGCGCGCTGATGAAGGAAGGCGACGGCTTCGTCCATGCGACCAGCCGCCAGTCCCTCAGGCTGCTGGGCACGGTGGGCGAACCGATCAATCCCGAAGCGTGGCGCTGGTATCATAATGTGGTGGGCGAAGGGCGCTGCCCGATCATCGACACATGGTGGCAGACCGAGACGGGCGGCGCGATGATCGCGCCGATGCCGGGTGCGACCGACCTCAAGCCCGGCTCCGCGACGCTGCCGATGCCGGGCGTGGTGCCGCAGATCGTCGATGCGGAGGGCAGGGTGCAGGACGGAGCGATCGAAGGCAATCTGGTCATCGCACGGAGCTGGCCGGGGCAGATGCGCACGGTGTGGGGCGATCATGAGCGCTTCTTCCAGACCTATTTCACGACCTTCCCCGGCAAATATACGACCGGCGACGGTGCGCGGCGCGACGCGGACGGCTATTACTGGATCACGGGCCGCGTCGACGACGTCATCAACGTGTCGGGGCACCGCATGGGCACCGCCGAGGTCGAAAGCGCGCTGGTGCTGCACGAAGCGGTCGCCGAAGCGGCGGTCGTGGGCTTCCCCCATGACGTCAAGGGGCAGGGCATCTATGCCTATGTGACGCTGAACAGCGGACAGGAGGGCGACGACGCGCTGCGCAGGACGCTGGTGCAGTGGGTGCGGACCGAGATCGGTCCCATCGCCACGCCCGACGCGATCCAGTTCGCGCCCGGCCTGCCCAAGACCCGGTCGGGCAAGATCATGCGCCGCATCCTGCGCAAGATCGCGGAAGGCGAGGTGTCGGCGCAGGCGCTGGGCGACACGAGCACGCTTGCGGACCCCTCAGTGGTGGAAAATCTGGTGGCCAACCGTCAGGGATGACGGCCGAAAGGCGACCCTGAACGCTCACGGGTGTTGACGATTGGTAAGGTGGGTCGAGGGTTTGCATCCCCTCGGCCGCTCCAAGTCTCTCAGTGAAGACCGTGCCGGATCGGCAGGGTCATTTCATATTGGACGTCGAGGGTTTGAAGGCTTTGGGGCGAAGGCCGAACTTGTTGTGGAATGCGCGGGTGAAGGCCGAAATGTCGGAATATCCGACGCTGAAGGCCGCTTCGGTCACGCTGACCTGCCCCGATTTGAGCAGTTCCCGCGCATGGTTGAGCCGCAGATCGCGCCAGTAGGCGTGAACGCTGTCGCCATAGGTCGCCTTGAAACCCTGCGCCAGTTTGGTCCGGTTCAGGCCCACCTTGCGCGCGAGCGATGCAAGGGAGAGCGGCTGTTCGAGATCGTCCATCATGAACGTCCGCGCCGCCGCGAGCTTGGAAAAGTCGGAGTGATTGAGCCGCAGTTCCTTCTCCGAACGGCTCATGTCCGCGCTGTCGAGCGCGTGCGTGAGGGTCGCCAGTATCTCCAGACTCTTCGCGCGCATGAAAGTGCGCCGCGCCGGACCGCGAAACTCGCACGCGAATATGTCGCTGAGCGGGGCCATCATCATCGGGCTGATCGGCAGGGTCTGATAACGAAACTCGCCCGAACGGCGCTTTGCCATCCAACTGCTGCTTTCCGGAAGGACCGTCTCGTCAATGTCGAGCAGGTTCGCAAAGGCGCTGGGGCAGAGATAGAGGCATGCATATTTCCATACGTCCGCGCACTCGATCTTGCGATTGATGACGGACCCGTCGGGATAGCGCGACACGATGCAGGAGCGCTCGGGCGTTTCGACGACATGCCGTTCCCCGACATGTTCATATCCCGCGCCGCGGAAACGGAACTGGATATGGAGCCAGTCGTCGCCGTCGACGACCTGCACCTGGCTCCTGTCGTCGGTCGGCGAGAGTTCGGTCATCAGCAGGTAGGCGCCGTCCGAAATCCTGACCGCCTCATGAAAAAATTTGGGATGAGACCGGTCGCCCTCGGCGGAGCGGAACTGCACGCCGTCGCCCTTGGCATACACACCGGCCTGCGAATAGAGTCCCGCATGGGTCGTTGATGGATCTATCAAAGTCCGATAGTCGGTGCTGTCCATTCTGAAAAACCCGCGCTTTTCGACTGCCGTCATGGAGCAGCAACATTGAGCATAACATCCCGGTCCCGGCTTTAGAAGCCGCAGGCCCGCGCGGGGCGGCAGAAAGAACCGCCTGCCCAATTTCCCGAACGAGAAGCAGAGAGATTTCCCCCCGATCCGATCATTGTGAATCGGCGAGAATCGTAATGCTGAAGAGCAAAAGGGGGTATCGTGGAACAGGATAAGAAACGGGGATATATCGGCTTTTGCGACACTTCGGTCGTTCCGGGCGAGGCGCGCGCGCGCCGGTTCCGCGGTCGATCCGCGAAAAGTCTCTTCCTTATCGCAGCGCAGGCGTCTTCCGCATTGCTGATGGCGGGCGCTGCCCACGCCCAGACGGCTGCGGCCAGCCGGGCGAACGACGACCCGGAGATCGTGGTCACGGCGCAGAAGCGGTCGGAAAAGCTGACCGAAGTGCCGCTGGCCATGTCCGTCATCCAGGCGGCGGATCTCGCCAAGCGGGGCGCGGCATCGCTGGCGGACATCGCGGCCTATATGCCGGGCGTCGCGATCTCCAACGGCGGTGCGCCGGGCCAGAACGGCGTCGTCATTCGCGGTCTGGCCACCAGCTATAACAATTCTTTCAACGCTCCGCTGGTCGTCACCTATATCGACGATCAGCCGACCGGCGCTTCGGCGGGCGGCTTTGGCGGTGCGCGCGGGGGCGCCTATACGCTCGACCTCATGCCCTACGACATCGAAAAGGTCGAAGTGCTGCGCGGCCCGCAGGGCACGCTCTATGGCGCCAATGCGATGGGCGGCATATTGAAATATTCGCTCAAGCGCCCCGACCTCACCAATATCGAGGCTCAGGCGGGTGGAGAAATCGCCCATGTGGCGTCCGCCAGCGGGCTGGACTGGGGGGTGCGCGGCGCGATCAACCTGCCGGTCGTGACCGACAAGCTCGGCCTTCGGGTCAGCATCTATAACCGCGAAACCGCGGGCTATATCGACAATATCGGGATCGGCCGCAAAAACTCCAATTCCACCCAGACAATCGGCGGCCGCGTCGCTGCGCTGTTCGTGCCGACCGAGCGGCTCAGCATCGAGGCGTCCGCGCTGTTCCAGCGCATCACATCGGACGACAGCACCGCCGTCACCCTTGTCGGACAGACCGGCGTGCCTGCCTATGGGCGCTATGTGCGTTCGACGAAATTCCCGGAAACCTACCGGCAGAGAGCGCAGAATTACGCGCTCAAGATCGACTGGGATCTCGATTTCGCGACGCTGACCAGCTCCACCAGCTATGCGAGCATGAAATATAACCAGCAGATCGACCTTTCGGGCATTCCCTATGTCCCGAGCGCGCCGACGGCCCTCATCCCCTATATCTTCAACAACAGCGTCAAGAAATTCACCCAGGAAACGCGCCTCGCATCGCCCAACAACGAGACGTTCACATGGATGGTCGGCAGCTTCTTCACGCGGGAAAAGCCGCATGAATATAACGATTTCCGCGCCTATTCGGCCTATGACGTGCCGCTGCCCGCGCCCAACAATATCCTGCTGCTGGGCACCACGCCGGGATCGCGCAACACCTATACCGAATGGGGCGCTTTCGCGAACGGCACTTTCCGCTTCAGCGAGAAGTTCGATATCGGTGCGGGCCTGCGTTACGGCGAAAACCGTTCCAGAGGCTGCGACGAGGGCTTCACCGGCATCTACGGCAATGGCGGAACCTATGCCTGCCAGACGCGCCCGTGGGACGGCGTGACGACATGGATGGTCAACGCGCGCTATCATTTCCAGCCGGACGCGATGATCTATGGGCGGATCGCCACGGGCTATCGCCCCGGCGGCGGGTGCGACACGTGCGGCAACCCCCTGCTGGGCGTGCCGCCAACCTATGATCCGGACCGGCTGACCAACTATGAGCTGGGGGTCAAGGGTCTCTTCCTCGACCGCCGCCTGCAATTTGAACTGTCGGCCTTCTACATCGACTGGACCGACATTCAGTTGCGTGTGACCAATTCGCAGGGCTTCAGCTATCCGGGCAACGGCGACACTGCCGTCAGCAAGGGCGTGGAACTCAACAGCTCCTATTCCTTCCGCAACGGATTGAAGCTGGGCGGCTTCGTGACCTACACCGATGCCAAGCTGACCGCACCGGCGCCGGGGGTGGGCGGCAAGGACGGCGATCAGCTTCCCGGATCGGCGCGCTGGGCCGCAGCGGCCATGGCGGACTATGCGCATGAGATCGGCAACGGCCTCAACGGGGTCGCGGGCATCGCCTATCGCTACAAGGACAAGGTGAACAGCCAGCTCGCGGGCACCGGCCAGCCCTTCCCGATGGGCGCGCAGAACATCGTCGATATCTACGGCGGTGTGGAGTTAAACGGGACTTCGGTTCGCCTCTACGCGAAGAACCTGTTCAACGACCGTTCCTATACCGGGCTGACCTTCCTCACCGACCGGACGCGGCCGCTGTTCATCCCGGTCCAGCCGTTCACGGTCGGGTTGCAGATCGACCACAGCTTCTGACCGTCCGGCGCCGTGGTCGTCGCGACCACGGCGCCGACACCGATTATCCCGAACGGACGCAAAATGATGTCGAACCTGATCGCCCTGCAAAGCCGGCTGGCGCAAACCGACTGTTCCGCGCTCCTGCTCCCGTCGTCAGACGAGTTTCTGAGCGAATATGCGAGACCCCGCGACCGGCGGCTGAGCTGGGTGAGCGGCTTTACCGGTTCGATGGGGGCGATGATCGTCGCGCGGGACGCTGCGGCGATATTCGTCGATGGCCGCTACACCGAACAGGCCACGCGGCAGGTGGATAGCGAGCGGGTCGAGGTGTGCGGTTTCGGGATCGCCGCGCAGGTCGCCTGGCTGCAGTCCCGGCTGGGAGCGGGTGCAACGCTGGCCATCGACACCCGCCTGCACAGCGAGCAGGAGCTGCGCCGGCTGAGCGACGCGCTGCGGGACGCGCGAATCGAGCCGGTGCTTCAGCCGCGTAACCTGATCGACGAGGTCTGGCTGGACGGGCGGCCGGAGGACAGCCGCGCCTCCGTATTCGACTATGACGTGCGCTATGCCGGGCTGCCGCGCGAAGAGAAAATCGCGACGGCGCGGTCGCGGATCGCCACGCGGGGGCAAAGTCTGCTGGTCGTGGCCGACCCCGAAGATGTGGCGTGGCTGCTGAACATCCGCTCGAACGACAGCCGCGAGGCGCTCGCCCGGCAATCCTTGTCCGATCCGGTGTCGCAGTTCCGCGTGCCCGTTCCCCTCTCCCGCGTGCTGCTTCCGGCGGAAGGCGCTCCGCTCTGGTTCATGGACCGGTCGCGGCTCGAACCCGCGCTGATCGCGGCGCTGGAGGGCATGGTCACGATTTGCCCGCCCGACGATTTCGATGCGGCGCTGGCCCGGCTGGCGGAGGGACAGAGGGTGGCGGCCAATGTGCGCCGGACGAACCATCATCACGCCACGATCGTCCAGTCCGCCGGGACGCTGGAAAATGACGCGGGCGTCGTCGCGGCGCGCGGCATCAAGCATGAGAATGAGATTGCCGCAGCGCGCCATGGTCACAAGGTGGACGCCGCGGCGGTCATCCGTTTCCTCGCCTGGCTGCAGGACAGCGTCGGCAAGGGGACCGTCACCGAACTGGACGCCGCCGAAAAGGTCACGCGCATCCGGGCGGAGCATGAGGAGTATCTCGGCCCGTCCATGAGCAACCTGAGCGCCAGCGGGCCGAACGCGGCCCTGCCCCATTATGTGCCTTCGCCCGACACCAACCGGGTCATCAACGATCATCCGATCTACTGGCTGGATTCGGGCGGGCAGTATCTGGGCTGTTCGACCGACAATACGGTCTGCTTCGCGGTCGGCGAGCCGGAACGCAAGCATGTGCTGGCGCATACTCTCGTGGTCAAGGGCTGGCTCGCGCTGGGACGTGCCCGTTTCCCCGAGGGCGTCGATTCAAGCCAGTTGGACAGTTTTGCCCGGCAGCATCTGTGGCATCATGGCATGGATTTCCGTCACGGCACGGGCCATGGCGTCGGCAATTTCATGAACATCCACGAGGTGCCGCATATCCGCCGGGAAATCGACCATCCGGCAATCGCGCCGATTGTCGCGGGCATGATCATTTCGAACGAGCCGGGCTATTATGAGGAAGGCGATTTCGGCGTGCGGATCGAAAGCCATATCCTTGCGGTGCCATCGCAATTTCCCGGTTATCTGGAGTTCGAGACGCTTTCCACGCTTCCGCTCGACCCGAACCTTGTGGACGAGACGCTGCTCGACCGGAGCGAAGCCGAATGGCTGGCCGCTTACCATGACCGGCTGGTGGACGGTTATCGGGACATGCTCGATGGCCCGTCATTGACGTGGCTGGAGAATATCGCGGGCAAGTTCCGGGCCATGGCGCTGGCCAAGGGCGCATGAGCGGTGGCCGGCATGATCCGCAGGAGGCGCAGGCCGTGACGCATCCCGTCGCCCTATTGCTGTCGCACTTTGGCGACGCCTTCAACGGACAGCGCGTCGACGAGATGGCGCGCTGCTACACGGACGGTTTCGCGGCGGTCGTCAACGGCGCGTTCGTCGACCGCGCGCCCTATCTCGAATCCAGCGTGCAGCTCCTTGCCGCGGGATATCGCGACATCCGTTTCGCGCTGCGCCAGTGCCGCGACCTCGGCGCAGACATGTTCCTGGCGGATGGCACGACCTTCGTCATCGACCCCGAAGGCGTGGAGCGCTGGTCCATCTTCTCGATCCTTTGCGTGGACGAAGGGCAAGGCCTGCAATTTTCCTATACCCATTCCTCGATGCCGGTGCCCGTGTCATGAGCAGACAGCATTTCGACTATGTCATCGTCGGCGGCGGTTCGGCGGGGTGCGCGGCGGCCGCGCGCCTGATCGCGCAGGGTGCGGGCACGGTCCTGCTGATCGAGGCGGGCAAGGATGTGCGCACCCTCGAAACCCGCATTCCCGGCTTCGTGCGGCAGGCGATCGGCAAGTTCGACTGGGGGTATGTGTCCGAACCGGACGCAAGCCGGCAGGGCCGGTCGGAGGGATGGGCGCGGGGGCGCATTCTGGGCGGCAGCAGCGCCATCAACGGCATGATGTTCGTTCGCGGCGCACCGCAGGACTATGACCGCTGGGCCGCGATGCAGAATCCCGGCTGGGACTGGGAGTCGGTCGCGCCGATATTCCGCGACATGGAGACCAGCGACCGCCCCGGCCCGGCACGCGGCCATTCCGGGCCGCTGAATGTCCGGACGGTGCGCAGGCCGCATGCGCTGACCCGCGCGTTTCTGGATGCCGCCGCCAATGCGGGCTATCCGATCAACGACGATTATAATGCAGGGGACCAGAGCGGTTTCGGGCTGGCGCAGCTTTCGCAGCGGCGCGGCATCCGCAACAGTTCGGCGGACGCTTTCCTGTCGGCCGTCCGCGACCGGGACGCTTTCACCCTGTGGGACGAGTGCGACGTCCAGCGTATCCTGTTCAGCAACGGCAGCGCCACCCATCTGGTCTGTTCAAGGCGGGGGGAGGAAATCCTGGTCGGCGCGGACAGGATCATCCTGAGCGCCGGTGCGGCGGGAACGCCCAAGCTGCTGATGCAGTCGGGCGTCGGCGATCCGGACGAGCTGGCAGCCTTCGGCATCTTCACCGCCATCGCCTCCCGAGAGGTAGGCAGGAACATGATGGAGCATCCGCTGGTCCGGATGGTGTATGAAACGTCGGTTCCGTCGCGCAACATGACCGGAGGTATCCGGCAGTCCATCGGCGAACTGGCCGATTTCCTGCTGCGCGGAGAAGGCATATTGGCCGGCGCCTTCGAAGCCGCCGGTTTCGTGAAGAGCGACGAGCGGCTGTCCGCGCCCGACATCCAGTATCATTTCCTGCCGCTGGGCATTCTCGATCCGGTCACCCATGCCGATCCGCTGCTCAAGCGGCCATCGCTGACCATCTACGCCAATCTGAGCCATCCCGCCGGACGCGGACGCATCACGCTGGCGTCGGCAGATCCGGCGGCGGCCCCGCGTATCATGCCCAATCTGCTCGGCGGCGGCGAACAGGACGTCAAGGCGCTGGCCGCCGCGATCCGCATCGCGCGCCGGATCATGGAGGCCGATCCCATGCGGGGGCTGGCAACGAGGGAACTGACGCCGGGGGCGGATTGCGGGGACGAGGCTGCGCTCATGAATCATGTCCGCGGCAATACGGAGATCGCCTATCATATTTCGGGCACCTGCCGGATGGGAAGCGATCCGGACGCGGTCGTGGCGCCCGACCTTAAACTGAACGGGGCCGATAATATCTGGGTCGCCGATGCATCGGTGTTTCCCGACCTCATCAGCGGCAACACCAACGCGGCCTGCATGATGATCGGATCGAAACTGGCCCTGCAACTGTCCGGCGGGCAGACCGGCCGATGAGGTCGCTGTATCCCGAAATCCAGCCGGGCGAGACAGGCTATCTCGATGTCGGCGACGGGCACCGGGTCTATTATGAACGCTGCGGAACGCCCGGAGCCAAGCCGGCGATATTCCTGCACGGGGGACCGGGGACCGGCATATCGCCCCAGCATCGCAGGCTGTTCAATCCGGACCGTTATGACCTGATCCTCTTCGACCAGAGGGGGTGCGGGAAATCGACGCCTCATGCCTCGGTCCGCTGCAACACGACATGGCATCTGATCGAGGACATAGAGCGTCTGCGCGCCATGTTCGGTTTCGACAAATGGCTCGTTCTGGGCGGCTCATGGGGATCGACGCTGGCGCTGGCCTATGCGCAGACGCATCCCGGCCGGGTCAGCGAACTGGTCCTGAGGGGCGTTTTCCTGGGCGATCAGGCGAGCCTCGACTGGTTCTACCGCTTCGGCGCTTCGGAAATCTTTCCTCACCACTGGGCGGCCTTTTCCGGCGCGATCCCGCCGGAGGAGCGGAACGACCTCATCGCCGCCTATGATCGCAGGCTGACGGCGCTCGAAGGGGCGGCGCAACTGGAAGTGGCGCGCGCATGGAGCCAGTGGGAAGCGGCCACGGTGTCGCTGCTCCCCGATCCGGCGCGCGAGGAAAGCGCACGGGAAGCGGACTATGCCCGCGCGCTGGCGCGGATCGAAACCCATTATTTCGTCAACAGATGCTGGTTGCGGCCCGATGCCCTGCTGAAGGACGCGACCCGGCTCGCCGACATTCCCGGCATCATCGTGCATGGCCGATACGACATCTGCTGTTCGGCCCGGAACGCATGGGAACTGCACCGCCGCTGGCCGCTGTCCGAACTGCATATGATCGAGGACGGCGGACATGTTTTCTCCGAGCCGGGCATTACCGACCGGCTGATCCGCGCGACCGACCGGTTTGCCGGCATTGCTGAAATTCCGTCGCCAACGAACTGATGGCCAAAACGAACTGACGGGGTGTCGAACGGAGTGGGAATGGCTTTGCTAGGTCAACGCTGATGCCGACGGTTCAGGAAAGATGGGTGCGATGATTCAACAGACGACTGTCCCAACGCCAGTTGAAGAACGCCTTTCAATCAAAGACCTGACGCCTGTCGAACCCTATATCGACGGGCGGTCGTCGCCATCCTCGTCCGAGGATCGCTTTTCCACCTATAATCCCGCCAATGGCGCCAGGCTGCTCGACATCGCGCATGGTTCGCAGGCGGACGTGGACCGGGCCGTCCGTGCCGCGCGCCTCAGTTTCGAGAAGGGCGCGTGGCGCAACGCGTCCCCCGGCGAGAAAAAGGCCGTCCTGATGCGATGGGCGGAGCTGATCGCGGATAACGCCGCGCATCTCGACCGCCTCGACGCGCTGGAGATGGGCAAGCCCGTCAGCCTGCCTGTGTTCAATGCGAGAATCGCGGCGGGCTTTCTGCAGTTCAACGCCGAAGCGATCGACAAGGTCGCCGGAGACGTGCTGACGAGCGACAGCCTGTCCACCGTCATCCAGCCGCGCGGGCCGCATGGCGTGGTCGCGGCGATCGTCCCGTGGAATTTCCCGACCTATAATTGCATCCTCAAGCTGGCCCCGGCGCTGGCCGCAGGCAACAGCGTGGTTCTCAAACCCTCCGAATTCTCGTCGCAGTCCGCCATGATGCTGGTCAGGTTCGCCCATGACGCAGGGCTGCCCGAAGGCGTGCTCAACATCGTTCCGGGCTGCGGCCATATCGTCGGTCGCGCGCTCGCCGAACATATGGATGTGGACATGGTGACGTTCACCGGATCGTCCGCAGTCGGCAAGCTCATCATGCAATATGCAGGCGCGTCCAACATGAAGGTGGTGGGCGCCGAATGCGGCGGAAAGTCGCCCCAGATCATCTTCGACGACGGGATAGATGCCGACAGGATCGCCCATTATATCGCCCGCACGATCGTCACCAATCAGGGGCAGGTGTGCAGTTTCGGTTCCCGCATCCTTGTGCAGGACAGCCTGCAGGCGGCGCTGGTTGAGAAGATCTCCGGCTACCTCGGCGAGATCGTTCCGGGCGACCCGCAGTTTCCATCGACCACCTATGGCCCGCTGGTGTCGGCAGGACAATTTGCCAAGGTCACGGATTTTGTGGATCAGGCGCAGGCGCAGGGCGCCAGACTGGCCCATGGGGGCCGCCGGCTGCTGGAGGAAACAGGCGGATATTTCATCGAACCCACCATCGTGACGAACGCGGCGGCCGACAGCCCGATCGTGCAGGAGGAGGTGTTCGGGCCGGTCGTGACGGTGCTTCCCTTCGCCGATATGGAAGAAGCGATCCGGCTGGCGAACGGCACCCGCTACGGCCTTGCCGCCTATATCTGGTCGACCCGCGCGGCGACGGGTTTCCAGATGGCGAATGCGCTGCGGACCTCGGTGACGGTGGTCAATGCCGATGCTGTCGCCAGCACCGGGCCGGGCTTCGCATTTTCCGGCGAGCCGTCCGGCCTCTCCGGCGTCGGCGTGGAAGGCGGCGTAGCGGGACTGGAGGCCTATCAGCGGCGCCAGACGCTCTGGTTCAATCACGGATAGGCGGATGAGGGGAGCCGCCTCTGCCGGTCCCGAGGAGGACGCCGGGGTGGCAAGACCGCCAGCGGAGGGCGGCGTTCCGGCGCGTCTCAGCCGCTTCGGGAATATCTACGTGCTCATCCTTCTGGTGGCGATCAATATCGTCAACTATGCGGACCGGACGCTGATCTCCGTCCTCGCGCCCGCCATCCAGCGCGAACTGTCGCTGAGCGACACGCAGGTGGGGGCGATCACCGGGCTGGCCTTCGCCCTGACCTACGGCATGGCCGGGTTGATGATCGCCCGCTGGGCGGACCGCTACGGCCATGCGCGCGTGCTGGTGACGGCGGTCGCGGTGTGGAGCGTCATGTGCCTGCTGACCGCGCACGTCCGCTCGTTCGCCCAGCTCTTCATCGTCCGGCTTGGACTGGGCATCGGCGAATCCGGTGCCGCGCCCGCTTCGCTGGCGTTGATCCATGGCGGCTTTTCGACGCGCGCGCGCCCCATTGCCTTTGCGATATTCTCGGCCGGAACGACGGTGGGGATCGGGGCGGGGGTGGCGCTGGGGGGATGGCTGGGATCGGAATATGGCTGGCGCAAGACCATGGCGCTCATGGCGATACCGGGATTGCTGCTCGCCCTGCTCTTTGCGGCGACGGTCAGACAGCCGGCAGCGGCGGTCACGCGACGGTCGGGAGCCGGCGGCTCTGTCCTGTCCGTCATATCGGGCATCGCCACGGACCCGCTGCGCCGGTCGCTGACATGCGCCTATGCCTGCGCCAGCTTTGCCTATGCAGGGTTCGCGCAATGGGCGCCGACCTTCTACATGCGCGATCATGGCATGAGCATGCGGGAAGTCGGGGCGACCTATTCCGTCACCTCGTCGGGCGGCGCGCTGTTCGGCATCCTGCTGGGCGGCATTGTCGGTGGCCGGACGCTGGCGCGCAATCCCGCGCTGGCGTTGCGCCTGTGCGGTGTGCTGGCGCTTTGCGCCGCGGCGGCCAGTGCGTCGGCCTTTCTCGTTGCGGACCGGTCGCTGTCGCTGCTGCTCTTCGCCCTGTTCGGGGTCGCGGCGGGAGCCACCTATGCGCCCACAATCGCCATGTTTCAGGAGCACAGCCCGGCCAGCACGCTCGCCTTCGCCAATGCCGCCATGCTGCTGGTGGCCGTCATCTTGGGGCAGGGGTTCGGCCCCTTTTCGATCGGCCTTGCCAGCGATATGCTGCACGATGGCGGCGTCGGAACGCCCCTTGCCATGGCGCTGGTGATCGCAAGCGCTTCGCTCCTGTTTTCCGCCGGTTTCCAGTTTGCCGCTTCCCGCGCGATGCGGCGCAAAAGCGCGGTTCCGCAGACGGAAATCTAGGTAGCGTTGAACACGGCAGGGCAGGAGCGGCACGCCCAACTAATTGTTAATTAACCATCATTCTTGCTCCAACAATCTGTTTCATTGAACTTTTTCTTCCGCGGCGGGTTAGCGGCGGAGGATCAGGAAGATCCCGATAAAGGCAAACCGGCGGTGACGCCGGGACGCAAAGCCTCCGGCCTTGGTGCAAGGTAGCGGGGCTGCCGAAGGACCGTGGTTCGATGGAAAAGCGCCCTATCGTACGACCATTGCGCAAACCTCCAACCTGCCGTCGCCGGGCAGCTCCTCCTGCCGCGCAGCCGCGCGTCCGGACCAGTCAGGAGAAGCCCAATGTTTTCCTTCGATCGGACATCATCTCACGGTAAATTGCTGGCCCTTTCGGCCTGTTCGACCTTCGCCCTGCTGCTGAGCGCCTGCGAAAGCAGCGGCGGCCTGCGCGTCGCCAGTGTCGGGTCGGGCGCGCCCGGCGCGGGAAGCGGCGGATCGGGTGGCGGATCAGGCACTGACAATGGCGGCGGCGCAGGCGGCGGCACGGGTGGCAGTGGCTCGGGCGGTAGCGGCTCTGGCAGCGGCGGTTCCGGCAGCGGCGGTTCCGGGTCCGGGACGGGCAGCGGCGGTTCCGGCACCGGTGGAACGACAACCACTGCTGGCCTGCTTCAGCAGGTTTCGCCGGTGCTCACCACCGCCGGCAACGCCGTGCTCGCCGTCTCCGACGGGCAGGGCAATGTCACAACGCCCGTCGCCACCGCTCTTCCCATATTGCAGCCCGTCACCGGCACGATCACGCGCGTCCTGAACGATACCGGCACGGTGCTGGTCGATGCGGGCGCGGGCCGAACCCTGCTCCTCCAGGGCGCGCAGGGCGTCGTGGGCGACGTCGTTTCGATCGACGTCGGCGGTCGGACAGTGACCAGCGGACTCGACGGCACTGCGGGCGCGGTCGGCGTCGGGCTGCTGGGCGATACCCAGCCGACCGGCACCGTGGCCAGCGTGGGCGTGCTCAATGCCGGGAATACGGCACTGGCGAGCGTCAACGGCATAGCGGACGTGCGCGTGACCAATGTCACTGCGCCGACCGGCGGCGTGGCCGACAATCTGCTGAACGTCGCGCTCGGCAGCAATCAGCTTCTGGGCAGCGGCGATCCCGCGCTGGTGAATGCCAGCCTGCTGCCCAATGGCATCGGTTCCACCGGCGCGGGGAGCGCGACGGGTGCGCTTGCCCCTGTGACATCTGTGGTTCAGCCGGTGACATCCGTGGTTCAGACTGCGGGAGCGGGGGTCACATCCACCGTGCAGGATGTAACCGGCGGCGCCCTGTCGCCGCTGGGCGTCAGCGCCGGGGCGGGGGCGTCAGCCGGGACGGGAGCCACTGTCACGACCGGTTCGGGCAGCCTGCTTGCGCCGGTGACGGGAACGGTCAGCAATACCGTCACCACGCTGACGGGCGGGCTGGGCCTGCACCACTGACCCATCGACCGGGGCGCGCCGACCGCGCGCCCCGGCTTCGCCGCTATTTATCGCAGGAACGTTTCATGCTCCTTGTCCTCGCCGCGCTGCCCGCGCCTGCGGCTGCGATGCCGCCTTCGACATTGTCGCCGCCCCTCATCCAGCAGGGCGAGCAGCCTGCCGCGCCCAACATTCCCGAAAAGGCCAATGGCGCGCCGCTTCGGGGCGACGTCGCCGTCGATGCGGACGACAGCAGCGCGGCCATTCGCGGCATCGACTTTGTCGGCGTGGACGCGCCCGAACGGGTCGCGCATGCCGCGCGCCAGTTCCTCGGCCGCCCCGCATCCCGCCAGACGCTTGCCGCGCTCGCCCGCGCGATTTCCGACGCCTATGCGAGGAGCGACATCGCCCTCTACACCGTCGCCATTCCGCAGCAGGATCTGTCGACCGGGCAGGTCAAGGTGCTGCTGGCCGAAGGGTTTGTGGAGGACATCGTCTATCCAAAGGGCGCAAGTCCCCTGATCCGGGCCTATGCAGAGCGCATGCGGGCGGAAAAGCCGCTCAGCCGCCGCGCGCTGGAGCGTTATCTTTCGCTGATCCGCGACATTCCCGGAGCGAAGGTCGACGTCGCGCTGGAACGGGGCACGAAGCCCGGCGGCGTCAAACTGGCGATCACACCGGCGCGCAAGCGCTTCGACGTCAGCTTCGGCATCGACAACCGCACGCAGAGCGGCCTTGGCAGCGGGCAGCTCCGCGCCACGGCGCAGGCCAACAGCCTGCTGCGCGACGGCGACCGGACCGATCTGGTGATGCTGGGCGCGACGGACCTGCGGCGTTACCAATATGTCGGACTCAGCCATCAGACGCCGCTGGGGTCCGACGGCCTCGCGCTGGGTCTCTCAGGATCTTGGCTGCGCACCCGGCTCAAAAATTTTCCCGTCACGGGGGAGGCGAAAAGCCTCGGGCTTTCGCTCAGCTATCCCGTCATCCGCAGCTATAGGCGCAACCTGACGGTCAGCACGGGACTTGACGGTCTGGACAGCGATGCGGCGCTTCTTGGTGCGGTGCTCTCTTCCGACCATATCCGCGCCGTCCGGGCAGCGGCCGGCTATTCGGCCATCGGCGACAGGGATGTGCTGACAGCAGGCCTCACCCTCAGCCGGGGACTCGACATATTGGACGCGCGCGGGACGCCGGGCTTTGCCGATACCGTCTTTACCAAGGTCACGGCCCGCGCGGGCTATGACCGGATGCTGGGAAAGCGCTTCGTGGGCCGCCTGCGCATGACGGGGCAATATAGCGCGGACCGGCTGGCGGGCAATGAGAGGTTCGCGGTCGGCGGGGCGGACTATGGGCGCGCCTTCGACACCGCTTTGCTCAGCGGAGACCGGGGCGCTGCGGGTTCCTTCGAATTCGCCTATCGCCCGGAACTGGGGAAGCCGCTCAAGGGCACCGAAGTCTACGGTTTCATCGACGGGGCCAGCGTCCGGATCAACCGCCGCACAGGCTTCGAAGGCCGCGACTACAGCCTTGCCTCGGCAGGCGGCGGCGTGAGGCTGGCCTATGCGTCCAAGGCGTCGCTGGGTCTGGAGGGCGCGCGCGTCATCAAATCTCCCTTTGCGGGCGTGGGCGACTGGCGTTTCAATGTGAGCTGGTACTGGAAGCTGAACCGATAGGAAGAAGGCGAAGGCATCGCCGGAATGGACGCGCGCCGAGTGAGCGGCAATCATGCACGTCACGCTCCGGCATCGCTCTTGAAAAATGGTGCCCGGGGACGGAGTCGAACCGCCGACACTGCGATTTTCAGTCGCATGCTCTACCAACTGAGCTACCCGGGCACGGGCCTTCGGGCGAACGGGCCGCCGGATGGAGGCGTGCCTATAAGCGTCAATCCGCTTCGCTGTCCAGCCCTTCGCCGTCATTTTTTTGGAAGCCTGCGGCGGCCGATGCGCCGGGCACGCGATAGCCTTCGCCCAGCCATTGCAGCAGGTCGCGGTCGCGGCAGGCGGGGCTGCAAAAGGGGCGGGTGGCGGCCTGTGCGGGCTGGCCGCAAATGGAGCAGGAGGCGGGTTTAGGCGACATGGCCCGCCGATATGGCGAGGGCAGGGTCGGCCTGCAAGCCGATCTCGCCACCGCGCCGCCGCGCCAGTTGCTCGATCCAGTCGGTGCGCTTGCGCAACAGGCCGATGATGGCGGGGGCGGCCGTGATCGTCGCCGCGCCGCCCCGGCCATGCCGTTCCGCCCGCCGCAGCAGCGCAAGGGCCGCCGTCAGCACCGGATCTTCGCGCATCAGTTCCATGAGATTCGCCCGCTCGCGCTTGCGGATGATCTGGAGGAAGCCGAAGCCGTTTACGGCGGTGCGCTCAAAGGGGAGGGGCAGATATTTGTCGATCTGCGCCGCCGCGATCATCCGCTCGTCCTTGTTGTTCATCGTCGGCAGGTCGATGCCGATGGAGCCGCTCAGCCCCATCCGCCGGACCGTCTGCGCGGCGAGCTTCGCGCCCTTGGGACCGAGCTGGGCCGGCGGGAGCGATCCGTCCACGTCGATCAGCAGCATCGCGGGCGTCAGATAGAGGCGCAGGGCCGCCGCTTCGGTCCCGACTTCCCCGCTCATCGCTTCTTCGAGCAGTTCGCTCCAGCCATGCGCTTCGAGCCGGTCTTCCTCATGCGCGGGGCAGGGAATGACCAGAGTGCCGGTGGCGCGGATGCGCTGGAGCAGGCTGGGGCCGGGATGCGGCTTGACGCCGGGCTGCGCGGCCCGCGCCTTGGCGCGCTTGGGGCGGCCTTCCTCGGGCACGGCCTCGCGCAGGATTTCGACGAGGACATTGGCCCCTTCCGCAAGACGGGGCGGCAGCGGTTCGAGCAGCGCTTCCTCGCCCGACACCAGTCGCACGATGCCGCGCTTCTTCGGAATGACGGTGGCGATGAGGCGGCCCTGCACCACGGCGCCCGCGCGCGCCGCGTCGCTCTCCCGCTCGACCAGCGCCTCGACCAGCCGGCCATGTTCGATCAGCGCGGCGCGGGCCTCGCCAATCCCTTCTTCGTAAAGCCATTCGGCCATGGATCAGTCCAATAGATAGCCCGCTGCCTTCAGCAGCGCGCGGGTTTCGTAGAGCGGCAGGCCCATGATCGCGCTGTGGCTGCCCTGGATCGCGCGGATGAGTCCGGCGGCCCTGCCCTGAATGGCGTAGCCGCCCGCCTTGCCGCGCCATTCGTCGCTGGCGATGTAGGCGTCGATCTCCATGCGGTCGAGCCGCTTGAAGATGACGACATTGGTCGACAGCCGATGGCGCGCGCGTCCTTCCGCGTCGATGAGCGTGATCGCGCTCAGCACGCGGTGCCGCCGCCCCGACAGAAGCGAGAGGCAGGCGCGTGCTTCCTCCTCGCTCTCCGCCTTGGGGAGGATGCGGCGGCCTGCCGCCACGACCGTGTCGCCCGACAGGATCAGGGCGCCGGGATGACGCTGCGCCACCAGCGCCGCTTTTTCGGCAGCGACACGCGCGGCGTAGAGCGCGGGCAGTTCCGCCTTGCGCGGCGTTTCGTCGATGTCCGCCGGATCGACGGCATCGGGAGCAACGCCGATCTGGCCCAGAAGGTCGAGCCGTCTGGGAGACGCAGAAGCCAGAATGAGCCGCATCCCGATGTGCGGCTTATTTGAAGCGATAGGTGATCCGACCCTTGGTCAGGTCGTAAGGCGTCAGTTCGACGAGCACTTCGTCGCCGACCAGCACACGAATGCGGTTCTTGCGCATCTTGCCGGCTGTATGGCCAAGAATTTCGTGATCATTTTCCAGTCGCACGCGGAACATGGCGTTGGGGAGAAGCTCCACAACCTGTCCGCGCATCTCAAGCAGTTCTTCTTTGGCCATAATATCCCGGATGTGCGTAAAATCGCGCCGCCATAGCGCCAAATGGTGCAAAATGAAAGTCAGGCGTGCGGGCCGAAGATTTCGCCCGCATCGTGCAGCGCCGCGAAGATCGCGTCGAGCTGGGTCGCGCCGATGCAATAGGGCGGCATGATATAGATGGTGTTGCCCAGCGGGCGCAGCAAGAGGCCGCGCTCCATGAACCAGGCGCGCAGCCGTGGGGCGAGGTCGGAGAGATAGCCTGCGTCATCGGTCCGCAGGTCGATCGCGGCGATGGCGCCGAGCTGACGGGGGTTGGCGAAGGCGGGATGGCCCGACAGGCGCGCCATCCGTTCGGCGATGGCGTCTGAAAGCCCGGCGATGCGCGCCAGCACATCGTCTTCGCGCCAGA
This sequence comes from Sphingobium amiense, assembly GCF_003967075.1. Taxonomy (NCBI): domain Bacteria; kingdom Pseudomonadati; phylum Pseudomonadota; class Alphaproteobacteria; order Sphingomonadales; family Sphingobiaceae; genus Sphingobium; species Sphingobium amiense. The sequence continues at coordinate 3,035,497 of NZ_AP018664.1, read as the reverse complement.
TGGCGAGGTTGGCGGCCGCCGCCGCGCAGGCGATGGCGTTGGCGGTATAGCTCGACGAATGGTAGAAGAGCCGCGCGCGGTCGGTCGAGCGGTGCGCTTCGAAGATCGGCGCGCTCGCCAGCGTGGCCGCAAGCGGCAGCGCGCCGCCGGTGATCCCCTTTGCGACCGGCATGATGTCCGGGACCACGCCCGCCTGTTCGCAGGCGAAGAGCGTGCCGGTGCGGCCCCAGCCCGTCATCACTTCGTCGGCGATGAACAGCACGCCATGGCGGCGGCAGATGGCGGCCATTTCGCGCAGCAGGTTCGCCGGATAGACGAGCATCCCGCCCGCGCCGAGAATCAGCGGTTCCACGATGAAGGCGGCGGGACGCTCGGCGCAGGCGGCTTCGAGCGCGTCGAGGCATGCCTGCTCGGAGCCGGGAGCGGGAAAGGGGACGGTGCCGACATCGAACAGCAGGGGCGTCCATGCCGCATTATAAACGCCGCGTTCGCCCACCGACATCGCGCCGATCGTGTCGCCATGATAGCTGTGCTGCATGACGAGAATGCGGTGCCGCTGCGGCTGCCCGATATTGTGCCAGTATCCCAGCGCCATCTTGAGCGCGACTTCGACGGCGGTCGATCCGCTGTCCGAATAGAAGACATGGGCGAGTCGCGGCTGACCGTCAAAGCGCGGCGCGATGTCGATCAGGCCTCGCGCAACCTCTTCCGCCGGGGCGTGGGTGTAGCCTGCGAAGATGAGCTGATCGAGGGTCGCGGCCTGCCGCGCGATGGCGGCGGCGATGCGGGGTTCGCAATGGCCATGGGTTGTGACCCACCAGCTCGAAATGCCGTCTATCAGCGAACGGCCGTCAGTGAGATGCAGCAATGCCCCGCGCGCGCTGGCGACAGGGGGGATCGGCTCATCGAGACCATGCTGGAAGAAAGGATGCCAGACCGGAGACGTCATGGCCGATGCGCTTATCGCGCAAAAAGGGGGAGGCCAAGAGCCTCCCCCGAATTAGCGGATCACTGTGCCGGGTTATTGGGCCGGGGTCGCCGGAGTGGCGGGGGCCGCCGGTTGTGCCGGGGCCGCTGCCGGAGCGGCGGGCGCGGCAGCCTGAATGCGCTGCTGAAGCGCGGGGTCGGCTGCTGCGGCCTGACCGATCTGGTTGAACTTTTCAGGCGCGATGCCCGATGCCTGAAGCGCTGCGACCATCTTGGGCTGCTTGTCGGCGTCGGAGATCGAGGCGTCCTGCTGAATCTTCGTCACTTCGACGGCGGCGGCTGCGAACTGCTTGATGTCGGCGTCGCTGAAATTACCAGCCTCTGCCGCAGGAGCGGGAGTCGCCGCCGGAGCGGGGGCTGCCGCAGGCGCCGCCTGGGCGAATGCGGGGAATGCGGCGAACAAGGCGGCCGATGCGATGCCGGCTTTCAGAAATTTGCTGTTGAGACCCGTCAACGTTCTTCTCCTCTTCGATCACACACTGAATATCAGACGGACAAGCTGGGAAATCCGTTCCGCCGGGGGAAGGGCGGAACGGCGAGTCGTGCGATTCAGGGGATGACGAGTCGACAAAATGCAGCACGCCGCGCCACGATAACGGTTCGTGGAACGGCGTAGGGGCCGACGACGGACGCGCCGACCCCCTTCCAGATGCTACCAGATCTTCACGCGATCTTTGGGCGCGAGATAGATCTTGCCGCCGGGCGCAGGCTTGAACGCGCCATACCAGCTATCGAAATTGCGCACGATGTCGGCGCGATATTGCGACGGGGCGTGCGGATCGGTCACGAGCCGCTGGCGCAGGTTCGCCTCGCGATAGTTACGCCGCCACACCTGTGCCCAGCCGAGGAAGAAGCGCTGGTCGCCGGTTGTGCCGTCGATCACCGGCGCCTTCTTGCCTTTCAATGACGCATGATAGGCGTCCAGCGCGACGGCAAGGCCGCCCAGATCGCCGATATTTTCGCCCAGCGTGAACGCCCCCTTCACATGCGATCCGGGGAAAGGCTCATAGGCGTCATATTGTTTCACCAGCTTGCCCGTCAGCTCCTTGAAGTTGGCGACATCCTGATCGGTCCACCACTGGTTGAGCTTGCCGGTCTCATCATATTTCGCGCCCTGATCGTCGAAATGGTGGCTCAGTTCATGGCCGATCACCGCGCCGATGCCGCCATAATTGACCGCCGGGTCGGCATGGGGATCGAAGAAGGGCGGTTGCAGGATCGCGGCGGGGAAGACGATCTCCACCATGCCGAAATTGGCGTAGGCGTTGATTTCCATCGGGGTCATGCCCCATTCCCAGCGGTAGATGGGCTTGCCGAGCTTCCCGACATTATAGTCGAACTCGAAAGCGCTGGAGCGCATCGCGTTGCCGAGCAAGTCGTCGCGGCGGATTTCCAGCCCGGCATAGTCGCGCCACTTGTCGGGATAGCCGATCTTGGGCGTGAAGGCGGCGAGCTTTTTGTGGGCGCGGGCCTTGGCGGTGGCGCTCATCCACGGCAGCGCGTCGATGCGGCGGCCCATGGCGGCGAGCACATTTTTGACGAGGTCGTCCATCGCCGCCTTGGTTTCGGGCGGGAAATATTGGGCGACATAGACCTTGCCCACTTCCTCGCCGAGCGTTTCCTTGAGGAAATCGACGCCCTGCTTCCAGCGTTCCGACCGCTGCGGCGTGCCTGACAGGGTGGTGCCGTAGAAGGCGAAGTCCGCGTCGGCGATGCTGTCGGGCAGATAATCGGCATAGGTGTGGAGGCTGGAGAGCAGCAGGCCGTCCTTGAGCACCTGAAGCGGCGCTTTGGCGATGAGCGCGGCTTCGCCGGTGATGGCGCTGGGCTGCGCCACCAGAAGGTCGGCGGGCCTGAGGGCGTTGGCGGCGTAATAGGCCGCGAAGTCGAAGCCCGGCGCGGACTGCGCGAGCTGGGCCAGCGTCATCTTGTTATAGGTCTTGTCGGCGTCGCGGCTGTCGATCTGGGTCCAGTGGACCTTCGCCACTTCGGTTTCGAACGCCATCAGCGCGGCGGCGCGGGCTTTCGCGCCGCTTTCCCCGGCCAGCGTCAGCATCTTTTCCAGATGCGCGACATAGGCGGTGCGGATCGCCGCCATCTTGTCGCCCGCGTCGAGATAATAGTCGCGGTCGGGCAGGCCGAGGCCGCCCTGCATCATCGAGAGGATGTAGGTTTCCGGGTCTTTGTCATCCTGTCCCACATAGAAGCGGAAGGGACCGCCTATGCCCTGCCGGGCGGCCTTCGCCGCGACCTTTGCATAGGCGTTTCTGTCGGCGATGTCCCGGATTTCGCCGAGCCACGGCTGAAGCGGGGCAAGTCCCCTGGCTTCGACCGCGGCCTTGTCCATGAAGCTGGCATAGGCGTTGCCGATCTTGCTCGACGGGTCGTTCTGCGCGGCTTCCAGGATGCCGCGCGTGCGCTTCTGCGACAGTTCCTCCAGCACGGTGAACGCGCCATAGTTGGACTTGTCCGCCGGAATGGGCGTGTTCTTCGCCCATGTGCCGTTGGCGTGATCGTAGAAATCGTCGCCCGGCTTTACCGACCGGTCCATGCCCGCCGTGTCGAAGCCGTAGGTGCCGTAGGTCGCCTTCGCGGGCGCCGGAGCGGCGGGCGGGGCGGCCTGTTCGGCGCTGGCGGAGGTGGCGGCGAGCGCGAGTGCGCTGACGGCCGCGTGGAGGAAAAGGCTCTTCATCTGTGCGTCCCTTGCAAGTCCCATGAAGCGCGCGCTGGCGCACGGGGGATGATGCGGACTTGAACGCCCGTCAAACATCGAAGTCCATGTCGTTGGTCGAAATTTATCGACCGTTGAAAGTTTCGGAAAGGTCGATGTGCTGCGCGAAGGCGGCGGCCAGAGTGGCGGGGGTCAGCGGGTCGAGCATCGGCAGTCGGCCTAGCGAGGGAACGCCGCCAAGCTGCGGGATGATCCGCTCATTTTCCGCATGCGGATCGCCGATGAAGGCGATGCCCGCGACCGGAATGTGGCGGGCCTTCAGCGCTTCGATGCTGAGCAGGCTGTGGTTGATCGTGCCGAGCGCAGTGCGGGCGCAGAGGATCACCGGCCGTCCCCAGTGGGCGAAGAGGTCGATCATCAGCAGTGTCTCGCCGATCGGCACCATCAGGCCGCCCGCGCCCTCGACCACCAGAGGCCCGTCGACCTGCGGCAGGGCGAGCCGGTCGAGTTCGATCTCCACCCCGTCGATCCGCGCGGCGAGGTGCGGCGAGGCGGGCGTGGTGAGGCGATAGGCTTCGGGCAGGATGCGGTGCGGCGGGAGGCCGGACAGGGCGGCGACGGTTTCCCTGTCGCCTTCGGGATCGACGCCCGCCTGGATCGGCTTCCAGTAAGAGGCGCCGAGCGCGCCTGCGAGACCGGCGGCGAACACCGTCTTGCCGATGCCGGTATCGGTTCCCGTGACGACGAGGACGGTCATGCGATGATGCCCTGCAGCGCTTTCCCGAGCGCGGCGACATCGGCGCGGCTGGCGTTGAGCGTCAGGGAAATGCGCAGGCGGCTAGTCCCGGCGGGCACGGTCGGCGGGCGGATGCCGCGCACGTCGAAGCCCGCCTCCTGCAGGGCGGCGGCGGCGGCCATGGCGCGGCTGTCATCGCCCAGAATGACGGGCAGGATCTGGCTGCGCGGGGCGGGCAGGCGCAGCGGGGCGCAGATCGCCTCTGCCGCGTCCTGCCGCAGCGTCTTGAGCCGATCGCGCAGATCGTCCGCCTGCTCGATCCGGTCGAGCGCGGCGGACACGGCGACCGCCATCAGCGGCGACGGCGCGGTCGAGAAGATGAAGGCGCGGGCGCGGTTGATGAGATAGTCGATATGGGTGCGCGGGCCGCAGATCAGCGCGCCCTCCGCGCCCATCGCCTTGCCACAGGTGTGGAGGGTGATGACGTTGTGGAGGCCGTCGAGTCCCGAGGACAGCCCCCTGCCGCCCGGACCGAAGACGCCCGTGCCATGCGCTTCGTCGAGCAGCAGCATCGCGTCGTGCACCGCCGCCAGCCGGGCGAGATCGGTAAGCGGGGCCATGTCGCCGTCCATCGAATAGAGCGTTTCGACCGCGATCCAGACCCGCCCCTTGCCGCCTTCGGCGCGGAAGGCGGCGATGAGATCGGAGAAGCTCTGCACGTCATTGTGGCGGGCGAAGACGGCGGTCGCCTTGCTCATGCGGATGCCGTCATGGGCGCTGGCGTGGATCAGTTCGTCCGCGACGATCAGGTCGCCGCGCTGGGGCAGGGTGGAAAACAGCGCCAGATTGCCCGCATAGCCATTGGCGACGAACAGGGCGGCCTGGGTGCGGAAGAAGTCGGCGGCCTTCGCCTCCAGCCCTTCATGTTCGGGCGCATTGCCGCGCAGCAGCCGCGATCCGCCAGATCCCAGCGGCACGCCGCGCGCCACCGCGTCGGCAACGGCCTGCGCGATGAGGGGATCGCCTGCAAGGCCCAGATAATCGTTGGAGGCGAAGTCGCGCCCGGCGCGCGGGCTGAGCCGGCGGAGCCGCCCGCGCTGTTCCAGTGCGGCAAGCTGGGACCGGAAGGGTTCGGCAGTCATGGGCGGCGCTATAGGCCCGCCCGACCCCGGCGGCAAGGCGGGCGGAGCGGGTGCCGGTGACGGCGCGCTTTCCCCTTAGCTTCGCATATTTCCCGCAAGTTTTGACATAAAGTTACGCGGCGCCGATCCTATCGGAAAGCGGCACCCTGTTTGTAGAGGGCCAACTCCCGTTAGGACAGCGGGCCGGTCAGGCCGGGTTGTGGGCTTTGAGGAAAGCGTCGAGCTGCTGGAGAAATTCCACTCTGTCCGCCTGCCGCGTGAAATGATGGTCGGCGAGCGGCTGTTCGATATAGATATAGTCGCGGCCCGCCACCTTGCCCGCGTCCTTCAGCCGGTCGGCCATCATGCGCGACTGGCTGACCTGCACCCGGCGGTCCTTCCTGCCGTGCATGAGGAGGATGGGGGTGGAAAACTGCGCGGCGAAATTGACCGGAGACACCGCCGAAAAATCGGGCGCCTGTTCCTTCAGCCAGTCCTTGCGCGAGGCGCTGTTGAGGAAGCGGCTGTCGTAGCGGGTCATGGCCCCAAGGTCCGACACGCCCGCATAGGACACGGCGCAGCGATATTTCGATCCGTTACGCTGGGCGGCGCGCATCGCGGCATAGCCGCCATAGGAGGCGCCGACCATGCAGACGCGCCCGGCGTCGGCAATGCCTTCCTTCACGGCCCAGTCGACCGCATCGTCGAGGTCGTCCTGCATCGCGAGACCCCATTGGCCTTCTCCCTTTTCGGCGAAGGCGACGCCATAGCCCGACGAGCCGCGATAATTGGGCTGGAGCACAGCATAGCCGCGCCAGGCGAGGAACTGCACCCACCAGTCCCATTCCTCCGCGTCGCGTGCGAAGGGGCCGCCATGGGGCATGAGGATGAGCGGCAGCTTCTTCGCTTCCCGCCCGGCGGGCAGCGTCAGCACGGCGGCGATGTCGAGGCCGTCGCGCGCCTTGTAATGGATGGTCTTCACCGGGCCGAAATGCGCCTTGGTGGGGAAACGGTCGCTGACGCGGGACAGCAGGCTCATCGCACCGGCGGACGTGTCGTAATAATAATAGGCGCCGGGCTGGTCGGCCGATCCGACATGCACGATCATCCGCTGTCCGTCGCGGCTGGTCGATACGATCCGGGCATGTCGGTCGCCCACCGCCTTGTCGATGTCCGCCTGAATCTTCGCGAGGTTGGCGTCAAACCAGTGGACCGACGGCGCGTCGGCGACATAATGCACCCCGGCAAGCCCCGTGCCCGCCGCATCTTCCTCGACCGATCCGATGTCGAAGCCCGGCGCGTCGAACAGCTTCTTGCCCAGTTCCAGCGTATCGAGATTGAGTTCGTAGAGCGCTTCGGTTCCCTCATGCGCGTCGCTGGCGATGGCGCGGGACGGGTCTGCCGTGAAGAGAATCGGCGCGATCAGCGTTTCACTGCGGCGGCGGTTCGCGCGGTCCACGATGCGGAAGCTGCTTTTCCCGTCGGGCCGGTAGAGGAGCTTGGCGGTGCGGGTGGCGTCGTTATAACCGACGCCCATCCGGACAGCGCCGGTCGCATCGGCATACCAACTCCGCACAAACTCGCGGGAGGGAACGACATTTTTGCGCCTGCCCGTGCTGACGTCCACTTCGTCGACCTGCGGCCAGAAGCCGGGATCGGAATAATAGATGGAGCTTTGATAGGCGAGCAGGATGCGCGGCGTGCCGTCGCGCGCGGTCCAGATCACGTCGCCTGCATTCTGTGCCGCCACATCCTTGGCGAGCAGGTTCATCTTCGATCCGTCCTGCCTGACGCTGACCACGCGGCTGATCGACCAGGGGGTGCCTTCGACATTGGATTCGGCGCCGATGCCCGCGATCAGCCATTCGTCATTAACCCAGCGCCACCAGTTGAGATCATTTTCGCCAAGCGCGAAGGAGCGGACGGGCTTGCCGCCGACGGCGACGTCCGCGACGATCAGCTTCTGCTCGCCGTTGACCGCCACGCGGCTCGCGATCCGCAGGCCGTCGGGCGACAGCGCGGGCGCGTCCATCATCGGCAGGGTCGCGAAATCTTCGAGCGTCCAGGTTTGAGCGGCGGGCGCGGGCGGCGCGGGTGCCGCCGTTTGCGCCATTGCCGCCATGGTCCACAGGCTGACACACCCAGCCAGCAGCGCGATCGACCGTTTCATTCACTCCCCCGAACGGATCATTTCCCCGCGGTCAAACTAGGCGGGATTTCGCCCGGGGTCATCCCGAATTTTGTGCCGGAACAGGAGTTTGCAGGAAAAGGGCCGCATCGGCGGAGCGGCCCCTCCTGCCTTGGCCTTATGCCCCGTGCGCCAGCGCGGCGAGGAGGAGCAGGGCGACGATGTTGGTGATCTTGATCATCGGATTGACTGCCGGGCCTGCGGTATCCTTGTAGGGATCGCCTACCGTGTCGCCCGTCACGGCCGCCTTGTGGGCTTCGCTGCCCTTGCCGCCATGATGGCCGTCCTCGATATATTTCTTGGCATTGTCCCACGCGCCGCCGCCCGAGGTCATCGACAGGGCGACAAAAAGCCCCGAGATGATGACGCCCAGCAGCAGCGCGCCCAGCGCCGCGAAGCCGTTGTCGGTGCCCGCGACCGCCGCGATCACGAAATAGACGAGGATCGGGGCCAGCACCGGAAGGAGCGAGGGGACGATCATCTCCTTGATCGCGGCGCGGGTGACGAGGTCCACCGTGCGGGCATAGTCGGGGCGAGACGTTCCTTCCATGATGCCTTTATTGCTGGCGAACTGGTCGCGCACGTCCTTCACCACATCGCCCGCCGCGCGGCCCACGGCGGTCATGCCCATTGCGCCGAACAGATAGGGCAGCAATGCGCCCAGCAGCAGGCCGACGATGACATAGGGGTTGGAGAGGCTGAAATCGACCGGCGCGGTGAGGCCGAGAGCCGAATTGTAGAATTTCAGATCCTCCGTGTAGGCGCCGAACAGCACCAGCGCGGCAAGGCCCGCGGAGCCTATGGCATAGCCCTTCGTCACCGCCTTGGTCGTGTTGCCCACCGCGTCGAGCGCGTCTGTCCTGACGCGGACGCTGTCGTCCATATGGCTCATTTCCGCGATGCCGCCGGCATTGTCGGTGACGGGACCATAGGCGTCCAGCGCCACCACCATGCCCGCCAGCGCCAGCATCGCGGTCGCGGCGAAGGCGATGCCGATGAGGCCCGCGAGCTGATGCGCGACGACGATGCCGACGACGATGACGAGCGTCGGCAGCGCGGTCGCTTCGAGGCTGATGGCGAGACCCTGGATGACGTTGGTGCCATGGCCGGTTTCCGAGGCTCTGGCGATGGAGCGGACCGGACGATAGTTCGTGCCGGTATAATATTCGGTGATGACGACGAGCAGGCCAGTAACGGCAAGGCCCACCATCATCGACCAGAACAGCGCCATGCCGGTATAGCCGCCCACCCCGTCGAGGTCCGCGCCGAAGACGGCGTTCATGTCGCCCAGCACCTGCGCCGTTACATAATAGATGGCCGGGATCGAAAGGATGGCGGTGGTCCAGAAGCCCTTGTAGAGCGCCCCCATGATCGACTGGCTGGCGCCGAGGCGCACCATATAGGTGCCGACGATCGAGGTGATGATGCAGATGCCGCCCACCACCAGCGGCAGAGCCATGAGCCGCAGCAGGAAGCCGTTGTCCACGCCGGTGACGAGCAGGGCGGTCAGCACCATCGTCGCGCCCACGGTCACGACATAGGTTTCGAACAGGTCGGCGGCCATGCCCGCGCAGTCGCCGACATTGTCGCCGACATTGTCCGCGATGACGGCGGGGTTGCGGGGGTCATCCTCCGGAATGCCCGCTTCCACCTTGCCGACGAGGTCGGCGCCGACGTCCGCCGCCTTGGTGAAGATGCCGCCGCCCAGCCGCGCGAAGATCGAGATGAGGCTGGCGCCGAAGGCCAGCGCGACGAGGCTGTCGATGACGAGCCGGTCGTCGGGGGCATGGCCTGCGGGGCCGACGAGATACCAGAAGAAGACGCTGATCGCGAGCAGGGCGAGGCCCGCCACGAGCATGCCGGTGATCGCGCCCGCCCGGAAGGCGACGGTGAGGCCGCTCTGCAGCGAGCCGCGCGCGGCTTCGGCGGTGCGGACATTGGCGCGGACGGAAATGTTCATGCCGATGAAGCCCGCCGCGCCCGACAGGATCGCGCCGATGAGGAAGCCGATGGCCGAGGTGAGGCCGAGGAAGAGGGCGACCAGCACGGCGACGACCACACCGACGATGGCGATGGTGGTATATTGGCGGCCGAGATAGGCCTTCGCGCCTTCCTGGATGGCGCCGGCGATCGCCTGCATGGTGTCGTTGCCGGGCGATGCGCTCAGCACCTGACGACTGGTGAATAATCCATAGAGCACGGCCAGCAGGCCGCACCCTATCGCAATGATGACGATGTCCATGCTTGTTCCTCTCCCCCTTCTGTTATGAAATCATCGCGCGCTCCGCAGGGAATGACGGACGGGCGAAGGGCAGGCAGGCGGGCGGCCGGACAGGAACAGTCCGGCGCAGGGCACCGCGGCAATCAGCATCGGGGCATGGCACAGGACACGCGCTCCAGCCGGCTGAGGATCAGGCGAACGAAGCTACAGCCCTGACCGCCCGCGTCAAGATGGCGGCGCGACGAGGGAGGTCAGCCGTCCGCCGCCGCGGTGGAGAGGCCGAGGCCCGGCACGCCGATGGAGCGCTTCCCCGAGAAATCGGTGCGGGCGACGATGACGCCGAGCTTTTCCATATAGTCGATGAGGCGGCGGACGCGGCCGGGCGAGCTGGTGCCATAGGCGCGGGCGAGGCAATGGTCGTCGGGGCAGGGCCGCCCGTCGAGCGCAGCGCGGGCGATGAGGAGGAAGGGCGCGAGCATATCCTCCGGCACGGGCGCTGCGGCCTTCAGCGCATCCTGCCAACGCGGGTCGTCGGCGTCGGCCATGCCCGCCTGCGCCATGGCGAAGCGTTTGCGGAAGGCGGGGAGGTCGAGCGGCGACTGTTTCAACCCCCTCATGCGGCAGCGGACGCCGAAATCCTGATAGAGGGTCGCGACCGAAGGGGCGGCGTCGCCGAGGTCGGCGACGATCTCCTCCAGCACGGCGACGACGACCGGCTCGTTCTGGGCGAAATCGAGTTCGGGCGCGGCGGGTTTCGCCTGCGGGGCGTCGGCGAGCTGGCGCATGATGTCTTCGGCCGGGCGCGGCGGGGGATCGGCGCGCGGCGGGGGAGGCGGCAGCGCATCCTCCGCTGTTCGGGCGAAGAGCAGTTCCTGAAAATCCTCGCCGGTCGTGACCGGGGGCGGCATCAGCTTGTGCGATCCGCCGCGCGTACCGGTCCTGACCGCGCCGATCCGCACATTGACCGGGCGGCGGGCGATGGCGGGACCGAGGCCGAGGAAGCGCCCGCGTTCGAGGTCGCGTATCTGTTCGGCCTGCCGCCGTTCCATGCCGAGCAGGTCGGCAGCGCGCGCCATGTCGATGTCGAGGAAGGTGCGGCCCATGAGGAAGTTCGAGGCTTCCGCCGCGACATTCTTGGCGAGCTTGGCGAGGCGCTGGGTGGCGATGACCCCGGCAAGGCCGCGCTTGCGGCCCCGGCACATGAGGTTGGTCATGGCGGCGAGGGAGAGGCGGCGCGCCTCGTCCGACACGTCCCCGGCGGCGACGGGCGCGAACATCTGCGCTTCGTCGACCACCACCAGCGCGGGATACCAGTGGTCGCGCGGCGCGTCGAACAGGGTGGAGAGGAAGGTCGCGGCGCATTTCATCTGCGCTTCGAGTTCGAGCGCGTCGAGGCTGAGCACCACCGAGGCGCGATGTTCGCGGATGCGGGCGGCCATGCGGACGATGTCGCGTTCATTATGGTCGCCCGCGTCGATGACGACATGGCCATATTCGTCCGCCAGCGTGACGAAGTCGCCTTCCGGGTCGATCACCACCTGCTGCACCATGGCGGCGCTTTCCTCCAGCAGGCGGCGCAGGAGGTGCGACTTGCCCGAACCCGAATTACCCTGAACGAGCAGGCGGGTGGCGAGCAGTTCCTCCACGTCGACCGTCACGTCCTTGCCGTGGCTGTCGGTTCCTATGCTGATGCTGGCGGTCACGCCCGGCTTTTGGCGCGGCGGGGCGGGGAGCGCAAGGGCGGTGAGGCGACATCGGCGCAACAGCCGAAGTTCACACCGTCGTCGAGGGGGCGGGAACGCAAATCCGCCATTTTGTGCGAACGGCGGCAGCGCGACGCGCCGCCCACGCGCCTGCGAAGCGACACCGGCGCGCCACAGTCGCGACACAGACGCGACGCCAGGGGGGCCGGGGCGCGGGCTTTTTCTTGACCGTCCGGTTGCTGCGATGCAGCATCGGCGTCCATGGCGACTCTGGCATCCAATCCGTCCGCACCCGCGATCACGCAGAACCCCGACATCCGCTATCTCGGGCGGCTGCTGGGCGATGTCATCCGCGCCTATGGGGGCGAGAAGCTCTACAAGCAGACCGAATATATCCGTTCCGCCTCGGTCGACCGGGCGCGCGGGTTGCAGGGGGCGGACCTGACCGACACGGGTCTCGATGCGCTGAGCCTCGACGACACGCTCAACTTCACGCGCGGTTTCATGCTGTTTTCGATGCTGGCGAATCTGGCCGAGGACCGGCAGGGCGTCGCCGCCGAGCCGGGCGCGGATGTCGCGTCGGCGGTGCAGCGGCTGGAGGGCGAGGGCGTCGGGCGGGAGGCGGTGCTGGAACTTCTGTCCCATGCCCTCATCGTGCCGGTGCTGACCGCGCACCCGACCGAAGTGCGGCGCAAGAGCATGATCGACCACAAGAACCGCATCGCCGACCTCATGCTGATGAAGGATGCGGGGCGGACCGAAACGGTCGAGGGCGAAAGTCTGGACGAGGCGATTTTCCGCCAGATCGCCCTGCTGTGGCAGACGCGCCCGCTGCGGCGCGAGAAGCTGTTCGTGCAGGACGAGATCGACAATGTCCTCACCTATTTCCGCGACATCTTCCTGCCCGTGCTGCCCGCGCTCTATGCCCGGTGGGAGCGGGTGCTGGGCGCGCGGCCGCAGAGTTTCCTGCGGGTGGGCAACTGGATCGGCGGCGACCGCGACGGAAATCCCTTCGTGCAGGCGCCGCAGCTCAAATCGGCGCTGGGGCGCGGGTGCGAGGCGGCGCTGGCCTTCTATATGGACGGGGTGCACGGGCTGGGGGCGGAACTGTCCCTTTCGACCGAACTCGCCCATGTGCCGCAGACGGTGATCGACCTGGCCGACGCCAGCGGCGACATGTCGGCGAGCCGGCAGGACGAACCCTATCGCCGCGCGCTGTCGGGCATCTATGCGCGGCTGGCGGCGACCTATGCGGCGCTGGTGGGGAAAGCGCCGCCGCGTCCCTCCGCGCTCAGGGGCGAGGCCTATGCCAGCCCGCAGGATTTCCGCCGCGACCTCGTCACCGTGGCGCAGGGTCTGGCGAGCGAGGGCGACGGCGCGCTGGCGACGGGCGGGGCGCTGGGGCGGCTCATTCGCGCGGTCGAGACGTTCGGCTTCCACCTCGCGACGCTCGATATGCGGCAGAACAGCGCCGTGCACGAGCGGGTCGTGGCCGAACTGCTCAAGGAAGCGGGAGTCGAGGCAGACTATCTCGCGCTCGACGAATATGCGCGGATCGCGCTGCTGCGGCGGGAACTGGCGAACAACCGTCCGCTGGCCGCGCCCTTTTCCGGCTTTTCGGAAGAGACCGCGTCTGAACTCGCCATCGTCCACGCGGCGGCATGGGCGCACCGGACCTACGGCCCGGCATGCATCACCCACTATATCATCTCCATGGCGCAGAGCGTGTCAGACCTGCTGGAAGTCAACATTCTGCTGAAGGAAGCGGGGCTGTGGCGCGCGGGCGTGGACGGCGCGCCGCCGCAGGCCGCGATCATGGCGATCCCGCTGTTCGAAACCGTGTCCGATCTGGAAGCCGCGCCGTCGATCATGACCGCCTATTTCGGCCTGCCCGAAATCGCGGGGGTGGTGAAGGCGCGGGGCCATCAGGAAGTGATGATCGGCTATTCCGACAGCAACAAGGACGGCGGATACCTGACCTCCACATGGAGCCTCTACAAGGCGAGCGAGGCGCTGGAGCCGGTGTTCGCCGATGCGGGCGCGGCGATGCAGTTGTTCCACGGGCGCGGCGGCGCGGTGGGGCGGGGCGGCGGCTCCGCCTTCGCCGCGATCCAGGCGCAGCCCAGGGGCAGCGTGCAGGGACGCATCCGTATCACCGAACAGGGCGAGGTGATCGCCGCGAAGTTCGGCACGCGCGATGTCGCCATGGCCAATCTGGAAGCGATGACGAGCGCGACGCTGCTCGCCAGCCTGGAGCCGGACGGCGTGTCGGCGCGCGACAATGCCCGGTTCGCAGCGGCGATGGACGAACTGTCGAACGCCGCCTTCAACGCCTATCGCGACCTCGTCTACGGGACGGAGGGGTTCAACATCTTCTTCCGGCAACTCACCCCCATTCAGGAGATTTCGGGCCTGAAGATCGGGTCGCGCCCGGCGAGCCGGACCAAGAGCACGCGGATCGAGGATCTGCGCGCGATTCCGTGGGTGTTCAGCTGGGCGCAGGCGCGGGTGATGCTGCCGGGCTGGTACGGCGTGGGGCAGGCGATCGCCGGGTTCGAGGACAAGGCGCTGCTGGCCGACATGGCGCAGCACTGGGCGTTCCTCAAATCCGCGCTCGCCAATCTGGAGATGGTGCTGGCGAAATCCGACCTCGGCATTGCGGCGCGATATCTGCCGCTGGTCGAGGATCAGGCGCAGGGCGAAGCGATCTTCGCGCGCATCCGCGACGGCTGGGCGCAGGCGCATGACGGGCTGCTGGCGATCAGCGGCCAGTCGCGGCTGCTGGAGAAAAGCCCGGCGCTGGAAACCTCGATCCGGCTGCGGCTGCCCTATATCGAGCCGCTGAACCTGTTGCAGGTCGAACTGCTCAAGCGCCATCGCGCGGGGGAAGACGACGCCCGGATCAAGGAGGGGATCGAACTTTCGATCAACGCCATCGCGACCGCGCTGCGCAACAGCGGATGAGGCGGTCCATTCACAACCAATTCAACCATGCCGCGTTATCCCCGTCAGTATGGCGATAAGGAGACGGACGATGACGGGCTTCCGACATCGGTTACTGGCGGCGGCGGGCCTTGTGGGCGCGCTGGCGCTCGGCGGCTGTTACGACGACGGCTACGGCTATGGCGGGGTGGGCGTGGGCAGCGGCTATTATGGCGGGGGCTATTACGACCCCTACTGGAATGGCGGCGGCTATTATCCCGGCGGCTATGGCTGGTATGACGGCTATTATTATCCGGGCAACGGCTATTATGTCTACGACCGGGGCGGACGGCGGCAGCGCTGGAACGACGCGCAGCGGCGCTACTGGGAAGGACGGCGCGGCGACGGGCGCTGGCGTGACGGGCGCAACTGGCAGGGACGGCCGCCGCAGGGCGGGAACTGGCAGGGCAGGCCTCCGCGCGATGGTAACGGCAACTGGCAAGGAAGACCCCCGCGCGGTGATGGCGATGGAAACTGGCAGGGCCGCCCGCCGCGTGGCGACGGGAACTGGCAGGGTCGTCCGCCCGGTGACGGGAACGGAGCGGGCCGCCCTCCGCAGGGCAACTGGACGCCGCCTCAGGGCGGCGGTGACGCGCCGCGCGGGCCGGGCCGCTGGCGCGGCGACGGGCCGGGACGCGGCATGACGCAGCCGGGCCTGCGCGATCCGCAGCGCGCAGCGCCGCGCATGGAACGGCCGCAGCGCCCCTCGGGCGATTTCCGCCCACGGGGACCGGGCCGCCTCTCCCCCCGTCCGGCGCCCGCCCAATAATGCGGGGTTCGGCGAAGGCTCTCGCGCTCATTCCCCTCCTGCTCGTCGCGGCGTGCGACGGGCGGGAGGAAAGCGCGATCGACAATCTGGCCAATGGCGCGAACCAGACGCAGGTCGAGAATAATGTGCGGTCCGAAGCGATGGCGGTGATGGAGCCGCTCGCTCCGCCCGCGCCGGGAACGCCCGGCGGCCTGCCGGTCGATCCCGCCCCCATTGCCGAAGGGGCCATCGACCCCGACAGCGCGCAGGGCGCGGCGCAGGTGGTGCAGGGCTATTACGGGCTGCTGGAGGAAAAGCGGTTCGAGGACGCGCAGGATCTGTGGAACCAGACGGGCGAGATCGGAGCGCAGGACGATGCGCATTTCGCCGCGCGATTCCGGGGGTTCAGCGAAATCCACGCGAATGTCGGCGCGCCGTCCGATCCGGAAGGGGCGGCGGGGTCCAGCTATGTGACGGTGCCGGTGCAGGTCTATGGCCGCATCGCCGCGACGGGCAAGCCGTTCCATACGCTGCGGCAGGTGACGCTGCGCCGGGTCAACGATGTCGACGGATCGACCGCCGAGCAGCGCCGCTGGCATATCGAGGCGATCGGTGCCTATGTCGCGCCCGAAACACCGCCTGAGGATGCCGCGAAGATCAGCGCCACCGACGGGATCGCGCGAAGGACGCCATAAGAGAAGGGCGGGACCGTCGCTGGTCCCGCCCTTTTGTCATCAGGCGACGGTCGCCTTGACGATCTTGCCGGGGGTGCGGGGCGGTTCGCCCTTGGGCAGCGCGTCCACATGCTCCATGCCGGAGGTGACTTCGCCCCAGACGGTATATTGGCCGTCGAGGAAAGTGGCGTCGTCGAAGCAGATGAAGAACTGGCTGTTCGCGCTGTTCGGGTTGGACGCGCGCGCCATCGAGCAGACGCCCCGGACGTGCGGCTCGCGGCTGAATTCGGCCTTGAGGTCGGGCTTGTTCGGATGGCCGCCCATGCCGGTGCCGGTCGGGTCGCCGCCCTGCGCCATGAAGCCGGGGATGACGCGGTGGAACACCACGCCGTCATAAAAGCCTTCCTTCGCATTTTCGACGATGCGGGCGACATGGCCGGGCGCGAGGTCGGGGCGCAGTTTGATGACGACGTCGCCGCCGCTGTCGAGGGAAAGGGTGAGCGTGTCGTCGGCCATGGATGATCCTCTTTTGGATGCCGGGGAAGAATGGACGCCCCATATAGGGAAGGGCGGCGGCAGGGCAAAGAAACTTGTGCCGCGCACAGGTTGCAATTCGCCCGAGCATCGGCGAAAGCGAAGCCATGTTACAGGAACCGGACAGTAGGGGGCGCGATGAGCGAGCGCGGCGATTCCGCCCAGCCCCCTCTTCACGGGGAAGAATTTGACGACATCCTGACCGAGCCGGCGGAAGCCAGCCTGGACGAGGACGACCGGCTGAAACCCGGTTTCGTCACCGCCGTTCTCGACGCGGTCGAGGAAGGCAATGACGAGGCTGCGCGCGATCTGGTGTCGCCGCTCCACCCGGCGGACGTCGCCGACCTTCTGGAACTGACGCCCGCCGAACGGCGCGGGCAGGTGGCCGCCGCGCTGGGCGACATCGTCGGCGCGGAAGTCCTGTCCGAACTCAACGACTATGTCCGCGACGACCTGATCGGGGCGCTGGCGCCCGAGCAGGTGGCGGAGTTCGCCGCCGAACTCGACACCGACGACGCGGTCGCCATCATCGAGGATATGGAGGAGGCCGACCAGCAGGCCGTCCTCGACGCGATGGAGCCGGAGGATCGCGCCGCGATCGAATCGGCGCTCGCTTACCCTGAAGAATCCGCCGGCCGCCTGATGCAGCGCGACCTCGTCGCAGTGCCCGAACATATGACGGTCGGGCAGGTGATCGACTATCTGCGCGACAATGACGACCTGACCCGCGACTTCTGGGAAATCTTCGTCGTCGACGCCGCGCACAAGCCCATCGGCACCTGCCAGTTGAGCTGGGTGCTGACCTGCCCGCGCGGCATCGCCATGGCCGACCTCATGAAGCGCGAGCAGACGCTGATCCCGGTCGACATGGATCAGGAGGAAGTGGCGCTGCGCTTCCAGAAATATGCGCTGATTTCCGCCGCTGTCGTGGACGGATCGGGGCGGCTGGTCGGCATGATTACGGTGGACGATGTGGTCCACATCATTTCCGAGGAAGCGGGCGAGGACATATTGCGCCTGTCGGGCGCGGGCGAAGGCGACATCAACGAACCGGTGATGGACAGCTATCGCGCGCGGGTGCGCTGGCTGCTGACCAACCTGCTGACGGCGCTGGTGGCGTCCACCATCATCGGTTTCTTCGAAGGCACCATCGAAAAGATGGTCGCGCTGGCGACGCTGATGCCGATCGTCGCGGGCGTGGGCGGCAATGCGGGCAGTCAGACGATGGCGGTGACGGTGCGCGCGCTCGCGACCAACCAGATCACCGGGTCGAACGCGCGGCGCACCATCCTGCGCGAGATCCGCGTGGCGCTGCTCAACGGGACCACGGTCGCGGTGGTGCTGGGCATCGGCGTGGCGCTGGTGTTCCAGAACCCGCATCTGGGCGGCGTGATCGCGGCGGCGATGATGACCAATATCGTGACGGCGGGGCTGGCCGGGGCAGCGGTGCCGCTGGCGTTCGACCGGCTGAACCTCGATCCGGCAGTCGCATCCTCCATCTTCGTGACGATGATTACCGATTCGATGGGATTCTTCGCCTTCCTCGGCCTTGCGACGGCGGCGGGATTGACGGGCTGACGCGAGCGCCCATCTTGGCAGTGCCATGCCGCTTCACATGACCAAGATCGCCTTCGGGGCGGAAAGCCCCGCCACGCTGCGCGCATGGCTGGAAAGCCAGCCGGGCGAGGCGCGCACCTCCACGCGATACCTGCCCAAGCGGGTGGCGGAGATGGCGGGCGGATCGCTGTTCTGGATTCACCAGCACCGGATCGTGGGCCGCAGCCCGATCATCGGGTTCGAGGAAACGGGAACCGGGCGGCACTGGATCAGGCTGGAGCCGCGCCTGATCGGCGTGCGGTCGACCCCGAAGCGCGCGCATCAGGGCTGGCGCTATCTGGAGGGGAAGGACGCGCCGCCCGACCTGACGGGGGGCGAGGCGGACGATCTGGACGCGATGCCGCCCGCGATGCTGGGGGAGCTGGCGCGGCTGGGGCTGCTTTAGGGCCGACCGACCTGCTTCTCGACTTCGCTCGAAGCGAACGGACGCGGTCCTAGCGTTCGCGGGTGGCGCTGAACTTCACCTTGGGGTGGCGTTCCTGCTGGTAGCCGATGTCCCATGCGCTCTTCGCCATGAAGACGAGATTGCCGTCGCGGTCCTTGGCCATGTTGGCGCCATTATAGGCGATGAGATCCTTCACCGCCGCTTCGTCGCCGCTGATCCAGCGGGCGGTGTCGAAGGGCGAGGCTTCGAGACCGGCGGCGACCTTATATTCCGCTTCGAGGCGGGAGATCAGCACTTCCAGTTGAAGCTGGCCGACGACGCCGACGATCCACTGGCTGCCGATTTCGGGATAGAAGACCTGGATGACGCCTTCTTCGCTGAGGTCGTCCAGCGCCTTGCGGAGCTGCTTGGTCTTGGTCGGGTCTTTCAGCGCCACGCGGCGCAGGATTTCGGGCGCGAAATTGGGCAGGCCGGTGAAGCGCAGGCCCGGCTTTTCGGAGAGCGTGTCGCCCACGCGCAGCGCGCCATGGTTGGGGATGCCGATGATGTCGCCGGGAAAGGCTTCGTCGGCCAGTTCGCGGTCCTGCGCGAAGAAGAGGATCGGCGAGTGGACCGCGAGCGGCTTGCCGGACCCTGAGGGGGTGAGCTTCATGCCGCGGCGGAACTTGCCCGAGACGAGGCGCATGAAGGCGATGCGGTCGCGGTGCATCGGGTCCATGTTCGCCTGAACCTTGAAGATGAAGCCGGTGACTTCGCTCTGATCGGGTTCGACGGCGGCGGGTTCGGCGGGCTGGGGGCGCGGCGGCGGGGCGTGCTGGCCCAGCGCGTCGATCAGTTCGGTGACGCCGAAGAGCTTCAACGCCGATCCGAAATAGACCGGGGTCAGATCGCCCGCACGATAGCGGTCGAGGTCGAATTCGGCATAGCCGCCCTGCGCCAGTTCCGCTTCCTCGCGCAGGCGATCCAGCGCCTGGGGGGAGAGGAGATCGGCAAGGGCGGGGTCGTCGAGGCCGGAGAGATGCGCTTCCTTCCCCTCATATTCGCGCGACGGGCCGGTCGGCTGGCGCAGGCGGTTCGTCGCGAAATCATAGATGCCCTCAAATTCGCCGCCCATGCCGGCGGGCCAGCTCATCGGGCAGACGTCGAGCTGGAGCTGGTCGGCGACTTCATCGAGCAGGCCGAAGATTTCGCGGCCCTCGCGGTCCACCTTGTTGACGAAGGTGATGATGGGGACGTTGCGCAGGCGGCACACCTCGAACAGCTTGCGGGTCTGCGGCTCGATGCCCTTGGCCGCGTCGATCACCATGACGGCGGAGTCGACGGCGGTCAGGGTGCGGTAGGTGTCCTCGGAGAAATCCTCGTGGCCCGGCGTGTCGAGCAGGTTGAAGGTGATCGTCTCGCCGTCGCGCGTGCGCTCGAACGTCATGACCGATGAGGTGACGCTAATACCGCGCTGCTGCTCGATCTTCATCCAGTCGGACCGGGCGCGGCGGTTGGCCCCGCGCGCCTTCACTTCGCCCGCAAGGTGGATCGCGCCGCCTTCCAGCAGCAGCTTTTCGGTGAGCGTGGTCTTGCCCGCGTCGGGGTGCGAGATGATGGCGAAGGTGCGGCGGGAAGGGATGGTCATGGCGCGCCCATATAGGGATTTTTGGGGCCAAGGCGAGTCGGGCGTTACGCGACCAGCGTCACGTCCATGCGGAAGCTGCGGGTGTCGCCGGGGAGGAGGGCCATGATGCCGGGCTTGTCCCACACATCGCCGGTGAAGCCGACCGGATCGGCCATTCCGGCCCAGGGTTCGACGCAGAGATAATGGGCACCGGGCTTCTGCCAGAGGCCGAGCCAGGGTGTGTCGGGGAAGGCGATACGCAGGTGCGGCTGGCCGGGCACGCCCCATGTGAGCGCGCGGCTGGCGAGATCGTCCCAGATGAGCGCGTCGCCTTCGAACATCGCATGGGTCGGGGCGAGCGTGTCGCCTTCGACCGGCGAGGGGAAGGTATCGCGGGCGATGAGGCCGGGTTCGTCGCCGACGCGGCGGATGGGGGCGGGTTCGGGATGCTCGAAGACGATGCGGTGATCCTCCGCCGCGCCGCCATAGGGGAGCGGCCATGCAAAGGCGGGGTGATAGCCGAAAGCGAAGGGCATTTTCGCTTCCCCCATATTGGCGACGGTCGCCGTCATCCGCAGGGTCGGGCCGTCGAGCGCGAAATCCATGTCGAGGCGGAAGTCGAAGGGATAGGCGGCGCGGCTTTCGTCGTCGGCGTCGAGGCGCAGCGTCACCCGCGCGTCGGACTGGTGGACGAGGGCGAAGGGCTTGCGGCGGGCGAAGCCGTGCTGGGGCATGGGATAGTCGCGCCCGTCGAGGCGATAGACGTCGCCGCGCGACCGGCCGACGAAGGGGAAGAGCAGGGGCGCGTGGCCCGTCCACCAGCGCGGATCGGCATCGGTCATGAGATCGCGGCCGTGCGCGTCCGCGAGAGACCAGAGTTCCGCACCTTCGGGCGCGATGCTGGCGGACAGGGCGGGCGAGGCGATGGTGAAGCGGGCGTCTGGGTCGGGCAAGAGGGCGGCTCCTGAAGCGGGACAGGACAGCGCATAGCGCGGCTGCGCAGGCCTGTCTCGACCGCTGATCGTTTCGGGGCGGGAACCGTTGCCGCGCGTCGGCGGTTTGGAGCGGCGGGAGGACGGAAAAGATGATGAAGATTGCCGCTGCCGCGCTTTGCATGACGCTGGCCCTGCCTGCGATGGCGCAGGACAAGCCGAAGCAGGAAGAGGAAAAGCCCCGCGATCAGACGATGGACAAGGCGGGCAGGATCGCGACCCAGCCCGCGCGCGACATCGGGCTGGACAAGGACGAGATACCGCCCGTGCTGCTGAAAGCCGTGGAGAACCCCTATGCCGCGCCGCCTTCGCGCACCTGCAAGGGGATCGCGGCGTCGCTCAAGGAGCTGAACGCGGTGCTGGGACAGGACTTCACCGTGGGCAAGGAAGCCAATGAGAACCGCACAGGCAAGATTGCCGAAGCGGTCGGCAAGACGGTGGTCAATTCGCTGATCCCGTTCCGCGGGCTGGTGCGCGAGATCAGCGGCGCGGCTCCCGCAGAGCGGCGGTTGCAGGCGGCGGTGACGGCGGGGATCGCGCGGCGCGGCTATTTGCGCGGGCTGGCGAGCGCGAAAGGGTGCAAGGTCGGCTGACCGAAATTCCGTTCATGCGGGCCTGCAAAGCGCGCCGACCTGCGCTCCGGTGCTCGGACGTCACGCTTTTCGGCTCCACCTGTTCGAAATTTCAGCCAGCCTTTCAGCGCTTATATCCGGCTTCCCCCTGCCGCATTTCCCCCTATATGGCGGGCATGACCGATCTGCCGACCATTGCCGACCTTCAGGACGAATATGAGTTTCTCGATGCGGACGACCGCTATCGGCTGCTGATCGACCTCGGCAAAAAGCTGGAGCCGATGCCCGACGCGCTCAAGACCGACGCGACGCTGGTGCGCGGCTGTTCGGCGGCGGTGTGGGTCTATCCGACGCGGACAGAGGATGGGCGGCTGCATTTCCTGGCCGACAGCAACGCCGCGATCACCAAGGGGATCATCGCGCTGGTCCTGCTGACCGTGCAGGACCGTTCGCCCGCCGAGATCGGGGCGATGGACATCGAAGGGGCGCTCGCGCCGTTCGACCTTAAAAATCAGCTCAGTTCCAACCGGACGCAGGGCATTCCCAACATGATCGCGCTCATCCGCGAAACCGCCGCGCGCTATGCCTGAGGCAACCTTATCGCAGGTTAGAACATTCTCCTCGCGTAACCACATGCATGAGGAGACGAGCGATGCGGGCCATCCTGACGATCGCGGCGGCCACGCTGGCGCTGGCGGCCTGTTCGGGCAAGAAGGACGAAGGGCCGACCCAGCGCGAGCAGATCGGCCAGACGTGGAAATATGAGGGCGGGGAAAGCGGCCGCCCGCGCCTTGCCTATATCGGCAGCCAGAATGCGGTGCAGACGATGACCGCGCCCGATACTTTTTCGGTACTGCTGCTCCAGCCGCTGAAGGAAGGCGGGGCGGACGTGACGGTGAAGCTGGTCGGCGCGCCCTTCACCTGCGACCTGTCCGACTGCCGCATCACCGCGACCACCGATGACGGGAAGACGCATGAGTGGAAGGGGCGGATGGCGACCACGGATGACGGCATCGCGATCCCGCCGTCGCAGGGCGCCTATGAGGCGATCCGCGACGCGAAGCGGGTCAAGGTGAACCTGATCGTCGACGGGAAGGAGAAGGTCGCGCCCTTCACCTTCGAGGTTTCGGGGCTGAACCTGAAAGGGTGAGCCTTATTCCTGCAAGGAGACGCCAGGGCTGCGCGGGTCGGCGGCGCCCTGCCAGTGGCCGTCGGGCAGCCGCTCGGCGGCGTTGGCCTTGAGGCCGAGGCGGGTGACGCTGACGCGGTGGCCGAGCTTTTCCAGCGGGGCTTTCAGGGCTTCGACCCCGGTGCCCTGTTCGAGCACGAGGCCATTGCCGTCGAAGAAGACAAGACCCTGCGCGATCGAATCCTGCGCGGACATGCCCCAGTCGAAATGGGCGATCAGCGCCTTTGCGACCTGCATGATGATGGTCTTGCCGCCCGCCGCGCCCACGGTGAAGACGGGCTTGCCCTTCGCATCATAGACGATGGTGGGGGACATGGACGAGAGCGGACGCTTGCCCGGCTCGACGCGATTGGCGACGGGCGCGCCGTTCTTTTCCGGCGTGAAGCTGAAGTCGGTCAGTTCGTTGTTGAGGATCACGCCGTTGGCGATCAACTGGCTGCCGAAGAAGCTTTCGATGGTGGATGTCCATGCCGCGATGTCGCCATTGCGGTCGACGGCGAGGAAATGGCTGGTGCCTTCTTCGGGCTGCGGTTTCGCAGGGGTGCGGCGTGGCGCGCCGGGCGGGGTGCCGGGCTTATAGTCGTTGAGTGCCCTGTTGATCCGGATGAGGGCGGAGCGGCGCCTGAGATAGGCGGGGGAGGTCAAACCCTTTACCGGGACCGATACGAAGGCGGGGTCGCCCAGCCATGTGTCGCGGTCGGCATAAGCGAGCTGCATCGCTTCGGCGATGACGTGCCAGCTTCGCGGATCGTCCCTGCCCCATTGTTTGAGCGGAAAGCGTTCGACCATGCCGAGGATTTCGAGCACGGTGACGCCGCCCGCCGAAGCCGGACCCATGCCGCAGACTTTCCAGACGCGATATGTGCCGCAGACCGGCTGGCGCGGGATCGCCCTGTAACCGGCGATGTCCGCCTCCGTCATGGGGACGGGGTTTCTGGGGGCGCCCGTGACGGCGGCGCTCAGCAGCTTCGCATTTTCGCCGGTGTAGAAGGCGTCCGGTCCTTCGGCGGCGATCCGCTTGTAGAGGGCGGCGAGCGGCGGATTTTTAAGGAGCGTGCCGACCGGCGGAGGCGCGCCGTCGACCCAGAAGAGTTTCTGGATTTCGGGGAAGCCGGCCCAAACCTGCTGCGTGGCGCGGAGCGCGGTGGCGGTGCGCTCGCCGAGCTGGAAGCCGTCTTCCGCATAGCGGATCGCTGGCTGGAACAGATCGGCCCAGGGCAGCCTGCCCCATTTGCGATGCGCGTCCCACGCCATGCGCAGATTGCCCGGCACGCCGACCGAATAGCCGCCGGGCCAGGCGTCGAGGAAGGCGAGCGGCTTGCCGTCCTTCATGAAGCGGTCGGGGCGGGCGGCGGCGGGGGCGGTTTCCCGGCCGTCGATCGTGTCGAGCGCGCCGGTGCGGCCGTCATGATGGAGGATGAAGCCGCCGCCGCCGATGCCGCTATTGTGCGGCTCCACCACGCCCAGCGTCAGCATCATGGCGATGGCGGCGTCGGTCGCGCTGCCGCCCTTGCGCAAAATCTCCTGCCCCGCGAGCGCGGCGCGCGGGTCGGCGGCGGAGACGGTGGCGCTGGCGGCGACGGGTTCGCGCGCGAGGATGGGCTGGGGAGCGAGGGCAGCGAGAGCGAGCGGGGCCAGCAGGCCGAGGAAGCGGGAAGTCATGGGCGGCACGATAGCCGGAAGGGGGCGCGCCGCAACCCGCTATGCGTCCGCCCCCACGGCGTCGGCGACATTGGCGAAGCCATCGCGGGCGAGCAGCGCCTTCAGCCCGCGGTTGATGCGGCGGGCGAGATATGGCCCCTCATAGACCATGGCGCTGTAGAGCTGGACGAGGGAGGCTCCGGCGCGGATGCGGGCATAGGCGTGATCTGCGGTGGCGATGCCGCCCACACCGATCAGCGGCAGACGCGCGCCCAGCAGGCGGCGGAAGTCCCGAAGGCGCTGGTGCGACAGGTCGGTGAGCGGCGCGCCGGAGAGGCCGCCCGCTTCCCCGGCATGGGGCGAACGCAGCGCGGGCCGGGTGATGGTGGTGTTGGAAACGATCAGCGCATCGACCCGGTGGTCGAGGCAGGCGGCGGCGATGTCCTCCACATCGGCGGGTTCGAGGTCGGGCGCGACCTTGAGGAAGATCGGCGTCGGGTCGCCGCCCCGCGCCGCCATCACCGCGCCCAGCAGCTCGTCGAGCGCGGCGCGGCCCTGAAGCGCGCGCAGGCCCGGCGTGTTGGGGGAGGAGATGTTGACGGTGAGATAATCGGCAAGCGGAGCCATGACCTGAACCCCCGTCGCATAGTCGGCGATGCCGCGCCCGGCGGCGGTCGCGTCCTTGTTCGCGCCGATGTTGATGCCGATGACCGGGCCGCCGCTGCCCTTGGGCCTGCGGTAGCGGGCGATGCGGTCGGCCGCCGCGCCCTGCCCGCCATTGTTGAAGCCGAAACGGTTGATGACGGCGCGGTCCTCGACGAGGCGGAACAGGCGCGGCTGAGGATTGCCCGGCTGCGCCAGCGGCGTCAGCGTGCCGAGTTCGGCAAAGCCGAAGCCAAGGCCGTGCATCTTGTGCGCGATCCGCCCGTCCTTGTCATAACCGGCGGCAAGGCCCACGGGGTTGGGGAAGCGGATGCCCGCCACTGTCGTCTCCAGCGCGGGATCGGGCGCGGGCATCGCCGGAACCGGCAGGAAGCGCAGCGCCGCGATCGAGAGATGATGCGCGCGCTCGGCATCGAGGGCGAAAAGCAGCGGGCGGAGCAGGCGGTAGGACATGCCCGGCCCATGCCATAGCGCCTCCGGGGCGTCGAGTCGGTGTCACCGGAAAACAACATTGCCCAAAAACCCGCAAAATGGATTGAATGGGAACGTCATCATCGGCGTTCGGGCGCCGGAAATGTCCGATCCATCCAATAAATCCCCCGCGATTCGGGCGTAAGGCCCGCCTGCGACCCGAAGGCTCCAAGGCTTTTTGCCGAAGAGACCTTTTCCTGACCCGGCGGCCAAACCGCCGGGTCATTTTTTTTGCCCTGAGACGGCGCGCAGCATGTGCAGCCATGACGTCACACCGCTTGCATCGCATGTGTCTTCCCTATTACAGGGGTAAGTGGGGTGAAAACATGGGGTTGCATCACGTCGATGGGACCGGCGGCGGTCTGGCGCTGCCTGATGGGAAGGGGCCGCTATCCTATCGGGTGGACGGGGCGCAAGGGCCGGTAAAGCTGCGCTATATCGCGCCGCCCGCGGCGTTGCGCGCCTATGTCGGGTCGCTTTACCTGTTCACGGTGTCCGCGCCGACATTCGCCGACCAGACACGCGCGGACGTGCCGCAGCTTCGCTTCATGCTGGAGGGCGAGGGCGACTATCATTTCCGCGACGGAACGGTGACGGCGACGCCGCCCGTCTGCCTGCTCGGTCCGACCATGGGCGCGACGCGGTTCCAACTGGATCGACCGTCGCGCGTGCTGGGCCTGTCGCTGCTGCCCGCCGGATGGATTTCGCTCCATGGCGGGGATGCGGACGCGATGGCGGACCGGCTGACGGATATGGGCGCGGCGAAGGGCGGCGTGCTCGCCGACCTGCTGGAACGGCTGCGGCCGCTGGGCGAGGATGCGGACGCGATGGCGGCGATATGCTGGGCGGCGCTGGCGCCCGTGATGCGGCCGCTGCGGCAGGCGACATGGGATCTGCTGGCGGCGGTGGACGACTGGCTGATGGGGGACGGATCGCCCCGGCCGGAGGCGCTGGCGGAGGCGACGGGTCTGTCGGCGCGCCAGCTTGCCCGGCTCACCAACCGCTATTATGGCGCGCCGCCCAAGCTGCTGGCGCGCAAGTACCGGGCGCTGCGCTGTTCGGCGAAGATCGCGCTCGACGGCATTAGCTGGCAGCAATTGTGCGAGGAGGGCGGCTTTTACGACCAGTCGCACTTCATCCGGGAAATCAAGCATTTCATCGGCCTGACCCCGCACCAGTTGCAGACCGAACCGAGCGCCGTCGCGCAACTGACGCTGCTGCGCCGGTCGCTGGGGGGCGATGTGGCGGTCATCAACCGGCTGTCCTGAAGGCTGGCCCGAGGACTGGCATAAATGGCTTGATTCTGGGTGCGCGCGGGACCACATGCGCAATCGGATCGAATCGGTCCGATTTGAGAATGGTTCGCAATGCGCCTGTCGAGTTTCGCCGATTATGCCGTGGTGCTGATGAGCGCCGCCGCGCGCCATTGCGGTGCTGCCCGTATGAACGCGACCACGCTGAGCGCCGAAACGGGCATCCCGCTGCCCACCGCGCAGAAGCTGGTGAGCCGTCTTTCGGCGGCGGGCTTGCTCGAATCGAGCCGGGGAACGGGCGGCGGCGTGCGCCTGTCCCGTCCGCCCGCCGCGATCACGCTGGCGGACGTGGTGGAAGCGGTGGAAGGCCCCATCGCCATGACCGCCTGCGCAGAGACGGGCGCGCATGACTGCAGTCTGGAAACGGACTGCCGCATCCGCCCGCACATGAATGTGGCGAACAACGCGATCCGCTCCGCGCTCGCCGGAGTGACGATCGCGAGTTTGACGAGAGAAATGGCATGACCGACGACGTAACCACCATCCGCAATCAGGAAGCGCATGAGGCGGCGCAGCGCGCATCCGCCTATGAGCATGGCTGGTCGTCGGCCATCGAACAGGATTTCGCGCCCAAGGGGCTGAACGAGGATACGGTCCGCTTCATTTCGGCCAAGAAGGGGGAGCCGCAGTGGCTGCTCGACTGGCGGCTGAAGGCGTTCGCCATGTGGCAGCAGATGGAAGCGCCCGACTGGGCGAAGCTCAACGTGCCGCCGATCGACTATCAGGACGCCTATTATTATGCCGAGCCGAAGAAGAAGGCGGAGCTGAATTCGCTGGACGAGGTCGATCCCGAGATCCTCGCCACCTATCAGAAGCTGGGCATTCCCATCGCCGAGCAGGAAGTGCTGGCCGGGGTCAAGGGCGCGCGCAAGGTCGCGGTGGACGCGGTGTTCGACAGCGTCTCGGTCGCCACCACCTTCCGCAAGGAGCTGGAGGAAGCGGGCGTCATCTTCCGCTCGATCAGCGAGGCGGTGAAGGAATATCCCGACCTGATCCGCAAATGGCTGGGCAAGGTCGTGCCGATGCACGACAATTATTTTGCCACTTTGAACTGCGCGGTCTTTTCCGACGGGACGTTCGTCTACATCCCCAAGGGCGTGCGCTGCCCGATGGAGCTTTCCACCTATTTCCGCATCAATGCGGAGAATACGGGGCAGTTCGAACGCACGCTGATCGTCGCGGACGAGGGCAGCTATGTGAGCTATCTCGAAGGCTGCACCGCGCCGATGCGCGACGAGAACCAGTTGCACGCCGCGGTCGTCGAACTGGTCGCGCTGGACGATGCGGAGATCAAATATTCGACCGTGCAGAACTGGTATCCCGGCGACGAGCAGGGCAAGGGCGGCATCTATAATTTCGTGACGAAGCGGGCGCTGTGCCAGGGGCGCAACAGCAAGGTGAGCTGGACGCAGGTGGAAACGGGCAGCGCGATCACCTGGAAATATCCGTCCTGCGTGCTGAACGGCGAGAACAGCGTAGGCGAATTCTACTCGGTCGCGCTTACCAACAATATGCAGCAGGCCGATACCGGCACGAAGATGATCCACAACGGCAAGGGATCGCGGTCGACCATCGTGTCGAAGGGGATCAGCGCGGGGCGGTCGAACAACACCTATCGTGGGTTGGTGCGCGTGGCGCCGGGGGCTGAGGGCGTGCGCAACTTCACCCAGTGCGATTCGCTGCTGCTCGGGGATCAGTGCGGGGCGCATACCGTGCCCTATATCGAGGTGCGCAATCCGAGCGCCCAGATCGAGCATGAGGCGACGACGAGCAAGATCAGCGACGACCAGCTTTTCTACGCGATGCAGCGCGGGCTGGATCAGGAAGCGGCGGTGGGGCTGATCGTTAACGGCTTCGCCCGCGAGGTATTGCAGCAGCTGCCGATGGAGTTCGCGGTCGAGGCGCAGAAGCTGCTGGGCATCAGCCTTGAGGGGAGCGTGGGGTGAGTAGGCCAACCCCCACCCCAACCCCTCCCCTGAAGGGGAGGGGCTTAAGTAGTCGCGAGACGAGCGGACGCCTGGACTCCCCTCCCCTTCAGGGGAGGGGCAGGGGGTGGGGGCTTTCGGTAGAGCGCCTCGATGCGATGGCGGAACACGCCCGCGCCAACCGCCGCAATCCGGCCGAGCCGGAAATCAGGCTATGGAGCATCCTCTCTGGCTCCCAGTTGGGCGGCTTCAAGTTTCGTCGGCAGGCGGCGGTCGGCGAAGCCATCGCTGATTTCCTGTGCCCGCAGAAAAGGCTGATCGTCGAAGTCGATGGGGATAGCCACGTCGATCTCTCTGCCGACGCCCGTCGCACGGCGAAGCTGGAAGCACTGGGCTATCATGTTTTCCGCGTCACGAACGCCGATGTGATGCAAAATCTGGACGGCGTGGCGCGAGCGTTGCTCGACCGTCTCGAAAGCCTTCCCGATCGGGGAGCGCCCCACCCCAACCCCTCCCCTGAAGGGGAGGCGCTTATCACACCTCAAGGACAAGAATTTTGAGCGACGAAGACGATATTCAGGATGCCCTTGCCGATTTCGCGGAGGATGTGGGGAACGGGCAGTCCTGGACTGCCGCGATCCGCATCCTGACCGAGGATTATGAGCTGGAAGAGGGCGAGCTGGAGGCGCGGGCGCGCAAGGATTTCGGCGATCTCGATGCCTATCAGGCCGAGGCGCGGGCCGCGCTGGAGAAGGGCGATACGGCCTTCGCCGAGAAGCTAAAATCCGACAAGGCGTTCCACAAGGCGAAGGCGCCCAACCTCGCCCGTATGGGTCCGGTGACGGAGTTCGTGACCGGCGTGTTGGAAAAGGGCGCGCCCGAGCCGGGGGCGGACTGGTGGCCCTATATGCCGATCAAGCGCCATATCGACACGCTATTCCCCGCGCCGGGCGACGTGCGCGACATGGCGTTCTGGACCGCGCGGACGCTCCAGCGCGCGCACAAGGGTTAAAGCGATGGCCGGCGCATCTTTCATCCTCCCCTGGAAGGGGAGGTGGCAGGGCGAAGCCCTGACGGAGGGGTGTCCCGCTATCGAGAGGGCGACACCCCTCCACCACTTCGTGGTCCCCCTCCCCTTCCAGGGGAGGAATTCTAAAAATTCAGCGCCGGGAATGGCTCATGCTTGATATTGAAAACCTGACCAACGAAATCGACGGCAAGGCGATCCTGAAAGGACTGTCGCTCCGCATCGACGCGGGCGAGGTCCATGCGATCATGGGGCCGAACGGCGCGGGCAAATCGACGCTGGCCTATACGCTGGGCGGGCGGCCGGGCTATGAGGTGACGGGCGGCAGCGCGACCTTCGAGGGCGCGGACCTGCTCGACATGGCGCCGCATGAACGCGCGGCGGCGGGACTGTTCCTGGGCTTCCAGTATCCGGTCGAGATACCGGGCGTTTCCAACCTGCAGTTCCTGCGCGAATCCCTGAACAGCCAGAAGCGCGCAAGGGGCGAGGCGGAGCTGAACGGCGGCGAGTTCATCCGGCTCGCGAAGGAAAAGGCGGGGCTTCTGGGCCTCGATATGGAGATGCTCAAGCGCCCGGTGAATGTCGGCTTTTCGGGCGGCGAGAAGAAGCGGGCCGAGATGGTGCAGATGGGCATCCTCGACCCGAAGCTGGCGATCCTCGACGAAACGGACAGCGGCCTCGACATCGACGCATTGAAGATCGTGGGCGCGGGCATCAACGCGATCATGCGCAAGAGCGACAAGGCGGTGCTGCTCATCACCCATTATCAGCGGCTGCTCGACTATGTGAAGCCGGACTATGTGCATGTGCTGGCCGGCGGGCGGATCGTGAAGTCGGGCGGGCCGGAACTGGCGCTGGAACTGGAGCGCGA
This sequence comes from Sphingobium amiense, assembly GCF_003967075.1. Classification (NCBI taxonomy): domain Bacteria; kingdom Pseudomonadati; phylum Pseudomonadota; class Alphaproteobacteria; order Sphingomonadales; family Sphingobiaceae; genus Sphingobium; species Sphingobium amiense. The sequence continues at coordinate 3,004,660 of NZ_AP018664.1, read as the reverse complement.
GGGCTATGCCGAGGTGGTGGCCGCGTGAACGCTCTTGCCCTTCCAACGAGACGAGACGAGGCGTGGCGCTATAGCGATCTCGATGCGCTGGCGACCATATGGCCGGTGCCCGCACCTGTGCACATCGACGTGGAGGCTGGTCAGAGCGCGGCGCATCATCTGTTGCAGGACGCGGCGGACGGCGTGGCGGCGGTGCATGACCATGTCATTACGGTCGCGGATGGGGCGCGGTGCGATTTCCATCTGCTCAATGTCGGCGGCAGGCTGGGGCGCGTGACCTTCGACGTGACGCTGGGCAGAGGGGCGCATTTCGAACTCCATGCCGCGATCATCGGCGGCGGGGAGCAGGTGCTGGAGATCGTGACGAAGGTGCGCCACGCGCAGCCCGATGCCACCAGCGGCCAGACCATCCGCTCAATCCTTGGCCAGAGGGCGACGGGCAGTTACCTCGGCTCCATCAACGTGGCGCGCGATGCGCAGCGGACCGACGCCTTCCAGTCGGTGAAGGCGATGCTGCTGGACCGCACGGCGACGGCCAACGCCAAGCCGGAACTGGAGATTTACGCCGACGACGTGAAATGCGCCCATGGCGCGACGGTGGGCGAACTGGACCGGGCGGCGCTGTTCTACATGGCGTCGCGCGGCATGGACCCGGCGACCGCCAAGACGCTGCTGCTCAAGGCCTTCGTCGCGGGCGTGTTCGACGGGGTTGCGGACGAGGCGGTGAAGGACGCGCTGGAAGCGGCGGCGCTCGCGAAGCTGGAGACTTTGGTATGAGTGAGGATCGGGCAGCTTCACCGTTCGGGCTGAGCCTGTCGAAGCCCTCCACTGAGCGTAGCGAAGGGGCTTCGCCTGCGGCTCAGCCGAGCCCTTCGACTTCGCTCAGGGCGAACGGTTTGTTGAGGCTCCGCCACGACTTCCCCGGCGTGGGCGACTGGCATTATCTCGACAGCGCGGCGACGGCGCAGAAGCCGCAGGCGGTGATCGACGCTATCGCGCGGGCTTATGGTCCCGATTATGCGACGGTGCATCGCGGCGTCTATGAGCGGTCGGCGAACATGACGCTGGCCTATGAGGCTGCGCGGCGGAAGGTCGCGGGCTTCATCGGCGCGGCGTCGGACAGCGAGATCGTCTATGTGCGCGGCGCGACGGAGGGGATCAACCTCGTCGCACAAAGCTGGGCGGGGACGCAGCTCAAGGCCGGGGATCGCATCCTCCTGTCCTGCCTTGAGCATCACAGCAATATCGTGCCGTGGCAGATCGTCGCGGAGCGCGTGGGGGCTGAGATCGACGTGGTGCCGCTGACCGGCGAGGGCAAGATCGACCTCGACGCGATGGCGGCGATGATCCGGCCGCAACACAGGCTGGTCGCGTTGGCCCATGTGTCGAACGTGCTGGGCAGCGTGCTCGACGTGCGGCGCGCGGCGGAGATCGCGCATCGGCAAGGCGCGAAGATCCTGATCGACGGATGTCAGGCTGTGCCGCGGCTGGCGGTCGATGTGCAGGCGGCGGGCTGCGACTTCTACGTCTTTTCCGCGCACAAGCTCTATGGCCCGACCGGGATTGGCGTGCTGTGGGCGCGCAAGGAACTGCTCGACGCGATGCCGCCCTATCAGGGCGGGGGGTCGATGATCGACAGGGTGACGTTCGAGAAGACGACCTACGCGCCCGCGCCGACGCGGTTCGAGGCGGGGACGCCGCATATCACCGGCGTCGTGGGCCTTTCCGCCGCCATCGACTATGTGGAAAGCGTCGGCCTCGACCGCATCCATGCGCATGAGTGCGCGCTGGTCGGCAAGGCGCGGGCGGCGCTCGAAAGCCTTAACAGCGTGCGCGTGTTCGGTCCGGAGGACAGCGCGGGCATCCTTTCCTTCGAGGTGGAGGGGGTGCATCCGCACGATGTCGGCACCATATTGGACGAGAGCGGCGTCGCGATCCGCGCCGGCCATCACTGCGCGCAGCCGCTGATGCGGCATCTGGGCGTCGAGGCGACCGCGCGGGCGAGCTTCGGCATCTACAGCGACGAAAGCGACGTGGACGCGCTGGTCGCGGGACTGGAACGGGTCAGGAAGATTTTTGGATGAGTGACGAGCGGAAGATCATGGTCGAGGAAGTGGACGCGGTGGAAGCGCCACCCAAGGCGCGCGTGGAGGAGGCTCCGCGCCAGCGCGATTATCTGGACGGGTTTCTGGCGCAGAAGCCCGCCGAGACTCCGGCGGGCGAGCCGGGCGGGAGCCTGTATGACGGGATCATCGACGCGCTCAAGGAAATTTACGACCCTGAAATTCCGGTCAATATCTATGACCTTGGCCTTATCTACGGCGTCGATGTGACGGAGGATGGCCATGCCGTCGTCACCATGACGCTGACGACGCCGCACTGCCCGGTCGCCGAATCCATGCCGGGCGAGGTCGAATTGCGCGTCGGCGCGGTGCCGGGCGTGGGCGACGCGCAGGTGAACCTCGTCTGGGACCCGCCATGGGACCCGCAGAAGATGAGCGACGAGGCCAAGCTCGAACTGGGAATGTTGTGATGAGCACCGAGACCAAGACCCGCGCCCGCCCCGCCGCCGTCATCCTGACGCCAAGCGCGCAGTCGCGCATTGCCGAGTTGATGGGGCAGGCGCCCCACGGCGCGATCGGCGTCAAGCTGTCCACGCCGCGCCGGGGCTGTTCGGGGCTTGCCTATTCGGTCGACTATGTGAGCGAAGAGGCGAAATTCGACGAGAAGATCGAGACGCCGGGCGGCGTGCTCTATATCGACGGGGCGTCGGTGCTCTATCTCGTCGGGTCGACGATGGACTGGGTGGAGGATGATTTCGCCGCCGGGTTCGTCTTCAACAATCCCAATGCCAAGGGAAGCTGCGGCTGCGGAGAGAGCTTCACGGTCTGACGCCCGCCATGCCGGCTATGCTGATCCTTGGGCTGGGCTATACCGCCGGGCGGCTGGCGGAGCGGTTGCGGGGCGAGGGCTGGCGGGTGACGGGCGTGCGGCGGACGGCGGGGCCGGATGTGCTGGCGTTCGGTGACGACCACGCGGTGCGCGCGGCGATTGCCGGGGCGAGCCATATTCTTTCCTCCGTGCCGCCCGAAGGCGATGGCGATCCGGTGCTGGCGCGCTATGGCGACGCCCTTGCCGCTGCCCCGGCGGTCTGGAGCGGCTATCTGTCCTCCACTGGCGTCTATGGCGATGCGGGCGGCGCGTGGGTGGATGAGAGCAGCCCTACGGGCGCGGGACGGCGCAGCGCGCGGGCGCGGGCGGACGAGGACTGGGGAGCGCTGCGCCCCGATATGCGGCGCTTTCGCCTGCCGGGCATCTACGGGCCGGGGCGATCCGCGCTGGACCGGGTGCGGGAAGGCCGCGCGCATCGCATCGACCTGCCCGGACAGGTCTTCAGCCGGGTGCATGTGGACGACATCGTCGCGGGTGTGATCGCGTCGTTCGACGGACCGCCGGGCACCTATAATCTGGCCGACGACCTGCCCTGTTCGCAGAACTGCGTGATCGAGGCGGCATGCGACCTGCTGGGCGCGCCATGGCCGCCGCTGCAATCCATGGAGGAGGCGGCGCTGACGCCGATGGCGCGGGGCTTCTATGCCGAAAACCGGCGCGTCGCGAACGGGCGGGCGAAGCGGCTGCTGGGGTGGCGGCCGGCTTATCCGACCTTTGCAGAAGGGCTGCGGGCATGCCTGTGACGCAGGTCGGCACGTGGTTTACGCGCTGTTAACCATGGAATCGGCAGAAGCGGCACATGACCCGCTTCGACAAGAATTTCGCCGCCGTGCGCCAGCGCATGACCAGCCTGTCCGGCCCTGTGGGAGCCGTGCAAGGCGCGGTCCCGATCGCCAGCCTCATCGACCGGGTGAACGCCGTCAAGGGCCGTATCCAGCCCCGCTAGGCCGCCTTGGCGCGCAGGGCGACGGCCATGCCCGCTACCGCGAGCAGCGCGCCTGCCGCCGCCAAGGGCGACCAGCGATAGCCCTCCACCAGCGTCGAGATGAGCATCGCGATAACGGGAACCAGCACGTTGATATAGGCGGCGCGGCCCGCGCCCATGCGCTGAATCAGCGTGAAATAGAGCGGGAAGGTGACGACCGATCCGGCGATGCCCAGCCATGCGACGCCCAGCAGGAAACCGGGGCGCGGATCGAGGACCGGGGGGCCGACCGTTGCCCATGCCAGCGCCGCGTTGAACGCCGCGCCGATCAGCATCGCCCATGCCAGCACCGCCACCATCGGGAGCCGCCGCGCGATCTGCGTTCCCTGCATGACGTTCGAGGCCGATGCGCTCAGCAGACCCGCAAGTGCGAAGCCCGCACCCAGCAGCACCAGTGCGGGAGCGACCGCGCCCGTCTGGTCCGTCGAGGCATGATATTCGTGGATCAGCATCATGACGATGCCCGCGACCGCGACGACCGATCCGCCGATGAACGCGCGGCTGACCGGCTGGCGGAAGAAGAGGAAGGCCAGAATCGAATTGGGGATGAGCAGCATCGCATAGATCGCCGCGACCACGCCCGAGGTCAGAAAATGTTCGGCGCGATAGACGAAGTTGAAGTTCATGACGAACTGGGTCACGCCGACCGCGGTGGCGAAGGCGAAACCGGGCGCCCCGAGCGACAGCGGCACGCGGCGCATCCGTGCGAAGATCGCCATGGCG